>DGTA01000102.1 GCA_002394165.1 Lachnospiraceae bacterium UBA4348
GTCAGAATCTGTCATACTTTCATGTATACAAACACCGGACAGGGCTTTGGTAAAACTGCATAAAAATGGGGATGCTATTTCAGCTTTTATAACTAATTGACTTTGTTGCATACATCAGATAAATTTAAAGCATGAACTGGATGCTGGAGGCTGCTGAGAAGACCGCCAATGTCTTAAAAGAAGTAAATGATTGTTTTTTGTATACAACAGATACAAAACAGGTATGAAGCCGGGAGATCGCTTGAACAAAGGCCCGCAGGCCGGAGGTGAGTTTTATGGTTCAGCTTAGTGAGGTTGTTCGGTTCGGCATGAGCCCGACCATGTTGTTCCCGGAAGGGTTTGATGATGATATCGCGCTGTTTGATGCGTACAGTCAGTGTGCCCCGCTGTTCGAGTTTGAGGCGATGGAGAGCTTCCTGCCCTTTGACGATGCTCTGAGGGGGCGCATCATTAAGATGCTGCGCGGCACGCACAAGGTGCTTAACTACAACACGCCGGGTTACTTCCAGGTGGACGGTCCCTTCAATACCTGCAGCGACGATCTTAAGGTCCGGGAGGGTGCCTATGAGGCGATGCGCCGCCATCTTTTCAACGCGGCGGAGGCTGAGAGCCCGATCTTTGTCGTCACAGGCTGTCACGATGCAGGCGAGGAGAAGAGGCCGGAGCTGATGAAGCGCTACGGGGAATTTTTCTTAAGACTCTGCGAGGAAGCGAAGCAGTTCCCCATCCGCGTGCTGCTCGAACCGATCGAGCGCCATCGCTTTAAGGAACTGATCCTGGGACCGACCGCGGAGTGCGCCGCCTTTATCCGCGACATGCGCGCAAAAGGGGCTGACAACAGCGGGCTGATGATGGATATCGCCCACCTGCCCCTGATGGAGGAGACGGTGGAGCAGGGCATCGCCGGCAGCGCCGAGATCGGCTTTGAACATGTCCATATGGGAGACGCAGTGCTCGGTGAGGATAATGTGTTCTACGGGCACACCCATCCGCCCCTCGAGGTGAGAGGATCCCTGTTCTGCCAGAAGGATTTTGAAGACCAGTTTGAGCAGATGATCCGCTGCGGATTTATCGGACGCGGAAAAGAGCGCGCGAGCATCTCCCTGGAGGTGAAGCCGTATCCGGGCGTCAATCCGGTCACGAGCATCCGGGCCATGTATGAAAAGTGTGTGCGGGCGTTCAATGCGGCGGCGGAGAGAACGGGACTGTAAGAGCTGCGCCGGATCACGTTAAATGCAGGGCGAAAGCCTTTGTAACTATAGACCCACAAGACAAGGAACCTGTTGTATTGAAACTGTGAGACAGAAACGGAGGAAAAAAGAATGAAGAAAAGACTGTTACTGTTAGTTGCGGCGGCAGCGATCTCCATGATGGCCGGAACCGTCATGGCGGAAGAAGAACTGACTCCCATCGACAACTATCCTGCAAAATCCCTGCAGATCACTGTTCCCCCTTCAGCGGGCGGCGGCACTGATGTCCTGATCCGCGCGATGACTCCGAAGATGGAAGAATACCTTGGTGTTCCGATCACGGTCGTGAACAAATCCGGCGGCGGCTGCGCCATCGGCTTCGCGGCAGGCGCTGAGGATCCTAACGACGGTTCCTGCATCACCGCCGGTGTTGCAGAGCTCCTGGGCCTTCCCTATACCACGAGCTTTGAGTACACCTATCATGATTTTGAGCCGATCTGCAACTTCAACTCCTGCTACGGCACCATCTGCGTACCGAAGAGTGCGCCGTATGACACCATTGAAGATTTCGTAGCTTACATGCAGGAGAATCCGGGCGTCCGCTTCGCCAACTCCGGTATCGGCGGCCCGTGGCACATCCTGGCTGCTGAGTTTGCTGAGGATATCGGCGCTGAAGTCGTTCACGTTCCGTGCGACGGCGGCGGCCCGGCAGCAACGGCCTGCGCAGGCGGCAATGTGGAAGCGGTCAACGTTTCCGATGCTGAGGTCAAGACCTATGTTGACTCTGACCTTCTGAAGATGCTCCTTACTTTCAGCCCCGAGAGACTGGAAGGATATCCGGATGTTCCCACCGCTCTTGAAAAGGGCTATGTCGGTGCTGACGTCGTCGTATTCCGCGGCTTCATCGGCCCCAAGGGAATGCCCCAGGAAGCGATCGACGCTGTTGACGCTGCCACCCGTTATGCGCTGGCAGATCCGGGCGTCCAGGAATTCATGGCGAACAACATGTACACCAACAACTACATGAACGCTGAGGACTTCCTCAAGATGATGGATGACATGGACAAGGTCATCGCTGATCAGTGCGAGAAGCTGGGACTTAGCTGATCTGCCTGTAAATAACGAATACCGGTAACGGATCAGATTTATACAGGAGGGGCTGGTTCCAGTCCCTCCTGTATCTTCAAACTGGAGAAAAGTTATGAAAAGAATTTCTGATGTCATATCGATCATCTTTATCGCGATCGCCGCGACGTTCTTCGTGATGGCCGGATCCTTTCCGGAGGGCTCCAACGGCGCCACAGGCCCCGGATGGTTCCCGCGCATCATGTGCGTGATCATCATTCTCCTGTCCGTGATCAACCTGGTCACGACAAACATAGATTTCGCTGCGAAGAGTGAGGAGGAGAAACAGAAGGACAGAAGCATTGCTCTTAAGCTGTTGTCGAAGGACAACATGATCGTCTGGGTGACGATCATCGCGACCCTCCTGTACGTGCTGGGCATCCAGTATGTCGGCTTTGTCGTGAGCTCCATCGTTTATATGCTCGTTATGAACCTGTATTACAAAGTACCTGAGATCAACAAACCGGCAGCGTTCATCATTCCCTTTGCGGTGACGGGCGTCCTGTACTACGTGTTCACCAATCTGCTCCACGTGGTCCTGCCGTCCGGTTTCCTCATCTGATAGACGGCGCGCTTCCTGTAAAGAAAGGATGAACAGCTATGATAACGATCTTACAAAACCTGTTCCAGCCCATCGTCCTGCTCAGCACACTGGCCGGCGTGGTCATGGGAATCGCTTTCGGAGCGATGCCCGGCCTGACCTCCACCATGGGTGTCTGCCTGCTGATGCCGCTGACCTTCGGGATGGACGCGGCGCCCGGTATGCTGATGCTGATCGGCATCTTCTGCGGCGCCCTCTACGGCGGGTCCATCACGGCCTGCCTGATCAATACGCCGGGTACGCCCAGTGCAGCAGCGACCGTTCTTGACGGTTACCCGATGACGCTTAAGGGCGAGGCGGGTCGGGCCCTGGGCATCTCCACGGTATCGTCCTTCGGCGGCGGTATCATTTCCGGCATCGTCATGATCCTCATCGCCCAGCGTCTGGCCATGCTCTCCTTAAGCTTCTCAGCTCCGGAGACCTTCTCGCTGGCGTTCTTCGGCCTTTCCATCATCGCCTCCATCAGCGGCAAGAACCTGGTGAAGGGCCTGATGGCGGGCTGCATGGGCATTCTTCTGTCCATGATCGGCATTGACAACATTACCGCTTTCTCGCGGTTCAATTTCGGATCGGTCTTCCTGATGAAGGGTCTCTCCTTCATCCCCGTGCTGGTCGGACTGTTCGCCCTGAGCCAGTGCTTCATCACCTGTGAGGAGCTCTACGTCGAGCGTCCCCAGGCCAAGAAGACCAGGAACCCGATCCCGAGCAAAAAAGACCTTCGCATCATCATCCCGACCATCATCCGCGGCGGTATCACCGGTACATTTATCGGCATCATCCCCGGTGCCGGCGGCGATATCAGCGCTTTCATCTCCTACGATATGGAGCGCCGCTTCTCCAAGCACCCGGAACTGTTCGGGACCGGCCTTCCCGAGGGCATTGCCGCGCCGGAGTCCTCCAATAACGGCACCACCGGCGGCGCCCTGATCCCGCTGCTGACCCTCGGCATCCCGGGCGACGCCAACACGGCCATCATGCTGGGCGCGCTGCAGATGCACAACATGACGCCCGGCCCGTCCCTGTTCCTGACAAGGCTGACCGACGTCCATACCATTTTCGCAGGCTTCATGCTGGCGAACGTCTTCGTCCTGACGCTTGGCCTTCTTGGCCAGAACATGTTCGTCAAGATCGTGTCCATCCCGAAGCGCATCCTGGTCCCCGTGATCATGGTCATGTGCGCCATCGGATCCTACTCGATCAACAACAATTTCTACGATGTCCTGGTGATGTTCATCGCCGGCGTGGTCGGCTACTTCCTGACCAAGGGCGGGTTCCCGCTTTCACCCATCGTGCTGGCACTGATCCTGGGCCAGATGTGTGAGGGCAACTTCCGCCGCAGCCTGGTCATGAGCCAGGGCAGCTACAAGATCTTCTTCACCAGGCCGATCTGCGCCGCTTTCATCCTCCTCGGCACAGCCGCCATCGTGTGGCCGCTGATCAAGGGGATCCGCGGGTACATTAAGCGCCGGAAAGGAATAACAGCCTAATGAAAATCGTATTCAGCCACAACATTCCTGAAGAATATCATCAGGAATACACGAAGGACATGACCGTAGTCAAACCGGAGGGCTTCCTGGAGTGCTGGAAGAGGGAGGACCTGTTGAAGGAGCTTCCCGATACGGACATCATGATCACGATCATGGATTATCCCTTTGACAGGGAGCTGATCGACGCGGCCCCGAACCTGAAGGCGATCGGCAACCAGGGCTCCGGTACGGACAAGATCGACGTGGCCTACGCCAAAGAGAAGGGTGTGGCGGTGTGCAACGCGCCGCGCGCGGTCATCGATGCCACCAGCGAGATGACCATCGCCCTGATGATGGCGGCCTGCCGCGGCGTGGTCCGCTATGACCGGAACCTGCGCAGCACGCTGGTGATGGAACGCCCGCTCTACTTTGACGGCGACATGACGCTCTATGACAAGACACTGGGTGTGATCGGCATGGGCCGTATCGGCTATGTGGTCGCCACAAAGGCGCATGCGCTGGGCATGAAGATCATCTACACCGATATGTTTGACCTGGACAAGGAGCGCTCCGAGGCGCTCGGCGGCGCGGTCCGCATGAGCATGGAGGATCTGCTCGCTGCGGCGGACGTGGTGACCATCCACATGCCGCTGATGGAGTCGACCTATCATCTGATCGACGCCGGAAAGCTGGCGCTGATGAAGCCGACAGCCTACCTGATCAATGCAGCCCGCGGGCCGATCGTGGAGGAGAAGGCGCTGGTGGATGCGCTGAAAAACCGCCGCATCAAAGGCGCGGCGCTGGATGTGCACGAGTTTGAACCCAATCTCTCACCGGAGGTGGCGCAGCTCGACAATATCGTGGTCACTCCTCACTGCTGCACCAACCTGACTTCCGAGCGCGTGAGGCTGCTCCATGAAGCGCTTGACGGCGTTGCGGCTGTCCTTAAGGGCGAAAGACCGTACAATCAGCTTTAATTGCTTTTATAACTGGAAAAAGATACTCGAATGACATTCCCGTTGATTAAAGGAGAAGACGTCATGGCAGCATCAAAAAAGATTTTGATCAATGATATGCCCGGCCTGTACGCGGTCGCAACTGTGATACTGGACGGGGAACCCTACTACGCGGCGGCGTCTGAGCAGAGGAACGGCCTGGTGGCCGTTGTCAGCTGCGCCACGGATGAGGTGCATTGGATCGAGGGCGGAAAAGGCGGCGTCATGGGCCTGATGAACTCCGTGAAGGAGAACCGCCTGCTCTCCATTGAGGAATTCTATCCCGGCTTCGACGCGGCGCACTCCAAAATAGTGGAGATCACGCTGGAGAAAAAGGACGGCAGGTGGCAGGCTGCTTCCCGCAAAGAACTGGCCGAGGTGCCTTACCTGCACCGGCTGGCCCTGATCAGGGAGAGCGACGGCTGGTACCTCGCCGCCGGCAAACTCACCACCGGGAAGGACTTTACGGATGACTGGTCGAGGGGCGGCACGCTGGAAATGCTCGCCTTCGACGGGGAACAGGTCACCGGCAGGGAGACCGTCCACGAAGGCCTTTTCAAGCATCACGCCATGCTGACCGAGCGCCGCGAAGAGGGGGACATCCTCTATTTCGGCGGCACCGAAGGGACTTTCGCGGCGACGCGCGAGAACGGCGCCTGGAAGATCCGGCAGCTTCTGGATGCTCCCACCAGCGAGATCGTCTATGAAGACCTCGACGGAGACGGCGAGCGTGAACTTGCCATTGTCGAGGAGTTCCACGGCGACAAACTGGTCATTTTCAAAAAATGGGGAGACGGAGACTTCGAGAGAGCACTGGAGTATCCCCTGAAACTAGGCCATGTCCTCTGGGGCGGCACCTTTGCCGGACAGATGAGCCTCGTCTCCGGCAGCCGCGAAGGATCGCGCGAACTGACCATCCGCACCTTCACCCCTGACGCGGAAGGCGGCATCGCCCTCGCGCAGGAGACCACCGTCGAAGAAGGCGGCGGCCCCTCCCAGGTAAGCGTGCGCGACCTCGGCGAAGGCGGCGAGATCCTCGTTTCAGAGTATGCCCTGGGGCAGCTGGCGAAATACACATTTTAAAGTGTGCCATTTTAAGGGGTCTGACCCTTTTCGTACGTTGAAGTGCGAAACTGATCTGATCTCTCATATGCCGAAAACGGCGGTTCCACACCCTCTGTCTCACATCGTGGGTTGTGGAGCCGCCTTTATTATGCATAACATTTTCGCGCGGTGAAGCGCGAAAAGGGTCAGCCCCCTAAAATACACTTGAATTCTTATCCGAAATATGATGTCATTGAAAGTGAAAGGACACCTGGCGGGTGTCTGTCAGGGTGATGATGGCAGGGGGATTTTTAATTGTGAAGACGGTATTTCGGATCATTCGCGTAATCGTCGGGATTTCGGCTGTGTGTGCGGCTGCAGCCGGTATTTTCCAGATTTTCGAGAAAAATGAGAGCGGCCATAAGCCGTATGGTGTATACGAGAAATATGTCAAGCGTCCGCTGGATGTGTTTCTGTCGACGGGGGCCCTTATCGTATTCGGTCCTGTGCTGATCGTTATTGCCATTTTAGTGCGTGTTAAACTTGGTTCTCCGGTCCTGTTTGTCCAGGAACGCCCTGGCAGGGACGGAAAGATCTTTAAAATGTTTAAATTCCGGACGATGACGGACCGCAGGGATGAGAAAGGCCGCCTGCTGCCCGACAAAGACCGGCTGACGCCGTTCGGGGCGGCTTTGCGCAGCACGTCTCTGGATGAGCTGCCTGAGCTGATCAATATCATAAAGGGAGACTGTGCGGTGTGCGGGCCCAGGCCGCTCCTGGTGCAGTATTTGGAAAGATATGATGAACACCAGGCCAGACGCCATGAGGTGCGCCCGGGATTTACCGGGCTGGCCCAGACTCATGGAAGGAATGCGATCTCCTGGGAAGAGAAATTTGACTGGGACGTCAGATATGTTGATAAGATCACCTTCCTGGGCGATGCGAAGATTATCCTGGACACGGTTCGGACGGTGATAAAGCGTGAAGGGATCAGCTCGGCTACATCGAGCACGATGGAAGAATTCATGGGTACTGCAAAGCCGCAGTAAGGCTGCGCGCCTCCGGCCCGGTACGGGCCGGAAACAGTTTACAGGTTGTACATCGCCCTGTACTCCGAGGGCGTACACCCTTTGATCAGCTTGAACATCCTGATGAAGGATGAGAGGCTGGTAAAACCTGATGCAAGAGAAGCTTCTGTGACGGACATTTCGGGCCGGATCAGGAGCTTTTCTGCGTTCTCGATCCTTTTCTGGTTGAGGTACTTGTAAAAGCTGATATTGGTGAACTGCTTGAAGAGCCGGCTGAAGTGATACTTCGAGAAGCCTGCGCGGTCCGCCACCATGTCCAGTGTCAGATCTTCGGTGCAATGCTCGTTGATAAAGTTGCACACGTCCATGAACTTATCCATATATTCGCGCTGCTTACTGCCGCTGGCTCCGAGCGGGCTCGTGTTTGCCGCGTGATTGCGGCGGATCAGCACCATCATTTCCATGAGCTTGCTGTAGATGGAGGCCTCAAAGAAGACCTCCTCCTGTCTGTATTCCCGGACGATCTCCGAAAACAGTCGATGAACATCATCATAGATCTCGGGCGAGGTTGTCGGCGAGATGATCAGAGCCGGGTAGAGGATAGTAAGGTAGGCCTCCACGTCGGAAAGCTGCGTGACGGAGGACATCTCCGCCTGGAAGATCCAGCGCTGCCCCTCGCAGGCTTCCAGCGAGTGGAGGGCGCCGGGGCAGATGAATAGGATGTCGCCCTCCTGCAGCGTGCACTTCTGGCCGTCGCACTCAAGAGAGTAGGAGTTGTGCGCCGGCATGATGATCTCTATGCAGGTGTGCCAGTGGCGGGGATAAGCCTCATAATCCGTATTGTCGTAGAGCTGGAGGGAAGAACTGTCCCGGTATTCGACGGTTTCATAGACACCATTGAGATTAGCGATCATAAAAAAACCTCTCTGCTTGCATATTTATTTGATAAAAACTGTATATATGTGTCGAAAGTTGGGATACCTATAAGGTATAATAATTGCGGTTATTTGTCAAAAAGAAAATTGAAAACATCGAAAAAGCGGCTTAATAGTGCGCCAATTGGGCGGTAAACTCAAACAAAGGAAGGCATTTTCACCAAAAAATAAACATAAAACCTGTAGAAACTGACCAAATGACGAAGCAAGAGGGAAAAGTAACAGCAATTTTTGATAACTAATTAGCAAGAATTCGAATGTAAAGTACTGACATGTCAGCTAAAGTAAAATCATAGTAATCGGACGGGTGCCGGACGGCACCGCCCGTATATGCGCTTTCGCATATGAAGTTTCTGGCAGTTTATTAATTTAAGGAGGAATTAAAGAATGAAAAGAAGAGCTTTATCTGTAGTTCTGGCTGCCGCCATGGCTGCAACCTCTCTGGTAGCTGCTGTTCCGGCTTACGCTGAGGATGAAGTGCAGGAGATCACCTGGATGTTCTGGGATGACCTGGATGCTTCCGAAGACAACATCACCAAAGGCTTCAAGGAAGTCATTGACCGCTTCAATGCCGACTATGAAGGCCAGTATCATGTAACCCCGATCACCACCACACTGGAAGAGTATTACACACAGCTGAATGCTCTGGTTGATGCAGGCCAGACACCGGACGTCTTCATCGTCAGCCCGGGCCCGAACCTGACCGACTATGTGGCTCCCGGCGTTGCCGCTCCGCTTGATGAATATCTCGAAGCCGACGGCTGGAAAGACACCTTCTCCAGCGACGCTGTATTCGCACAGCAGACCTATGACGGACAGATCTACGCAGTTCCGCTGAACATCGCAGCTGCCTGCGTATTCTACAACAAAGAGATCTTTGAAGAGGCCGGTGTAGAAGTTCCCACCACTTATGATGAGCTCCTTGATGTCTGCGCAAAGATCAAAGAAGCCGGTTACACCCCCATCACCATCAGCGCCGGTACCGCATGGTGCCTGTCCATGCTGGCTGGTTATCTCTGCGACAGAGAAGGTGTTGACCTTGCAGCGATCAACGCCGGTGAAGAGAGCTGGGTCAATGACAAGACGATCGCTGCCGGCGAGAAGCTTCTTGAACTCTCCCAGTACTTCCAGGAGACCGCAGCAGGCGACTCCAACGACGATGCTACCGCAGCTCTGTATTTCGAAGAAGCTGCCATCCTGATCCAGGGTTCCTGGGCAATCGGCCAGATGAACGGTGCAAATCCCGACTTCGAAGAGAAGTGCGGCGTGTTCCAGTTCCCGGCAATCGAAGGCGGAAACGATCCCAACAGGGTTATCGCAAAATCTGACTCTCTGGCTATGAGCTCCGCTACCCAGTATCCGGAAGCATGCGTAGCTCTGATGAAGTACTTCACAGACGACGAGGCTCAGAGATATACCGCAGAAGTCGGCGGCAAGATCCCGGTCACCAAGGTTGAGTACGATGCTTCCGTAGCTCCGGCACAGCTGGCTGACGTTATGGAGATCTTCGGAAATGCTACCGGAACCTTCGGTTTCTACAATGAGTCCCTGGTATCCTCCGATGCAGGTTCCTTCTTCGACAACCAGATGGTCGCTATCTTCCAGCAGGAGAAGACTCCGGAAGAAGCTTTCCAGGCAGTTGAAGACTGGTACGTTGAGAACGGCTACAGAGGAGAAGCTGAGGCTGCTACAGAATAAGATCATAACGCAACTGGCCAATTGGCGGGACTGTCATTATGGCAGTCCCGCCGTTTTTCTAAAAACCGATCAAAAATCATCCGTTCAGACAGATCACTGAAAAAGAGAACCTTTCCACATAAAAGCAAGAGAAGAGAAAAACGAAAATAAGAGATTTCTTACAGGGGAAAAGCTTATGGATAAACTATTGAGAAATAAAGTGGCGGTCGCGATATTTGTGCTGCCCGCGCTGATCCTGTTCACCGCGGTGCTGTTTATCCCGATCGGAACCTCTTTCTATTATGCGTTGTGCGATTACAGCAAAGTGACGAGAAGCTACACGTTTGTCGGGCTGAAAAACTTCAAGAACCTGATGCATGATGAGATCATGTTCCGCGCGCTGAAGAACTCGCTGTTTTTCCTCCTGTTTTCATGTATATCCCAGCTGATCATGGGACTTCTGCTGGCAGGACTGCTGACCAACATCAACAGGGGAAGAAACCTGTTCAAAAACGTGATCTACCTTCCCTGCGTACTTTCGTCCGCTGCTCTTGGTCTTCTGTGGGCATTCCTGTTCCATGCCAAGGTCGGCATCAACAACCTGCTGGCCACATGGGGCATCAAAGGACCCGGATGGCTGTATGAGACAAAAGGCTTCATCACACTGCCCATGTGGGTCATCGCATTCGTCGCCTTATGGCAGTATGTCGGACAGTCGATGATGCTCTATATGGCCCAGATCTCCGGCATCAATAAATCACTCTATGAAGCCAGCTATATCGACGGTGCGACAAAAGTAAAAGCATTCCGTTACATCACGCTTCCGCTGGTCAAGCCGATGATCGGCACCGCCATGAGCCTGAACGCCATCGGCTCGCTGAAATTCTTCGACCTGATCTATGCGATGCTGGGCGATAAGACGGAGAACCTGAAGATGGATGTCCTTGCAACTTACCTGTACCGGACGGGCTTCTCCAGCAAGGGCGGCAACCACTATGGCAAAGCCAGTGCGATCGGCGTGGTGCTGGTGGCGCTGTGTCTGCTCGCCACGGGGATCATCAACAAGATCTTCAAGACGGACAGCTACGAGATGTAAAGGAGGGGTGGAAGATGAAGAAAAACAAGAAAAAAATCTCGATCCCGACGATACTGATCTATGTCTTCTTTATTTTCATGATGTTTGTCTATCTGGCGCCGGTTGCCTGGATCGCCATGACATCGTTAAAGACCAGGGCGGAGATCTACAAGAGTCCCTTCGGCTGGCCCGAAAACTATCAGTGGGGCAATTACGCCGTCGCCTGGAAGGCCGGCAAGCTGGGGGTCGCAATGCTTAACTCCCTGTTCGTGTGTGTGGTCACTCTGCTGCTCTGCATGCTGCTCGGCTCCATGGCCGCGTTTGCGATCGGACGCCTTCGCTGGAAGCTCTCCGGCGCGGCGATGGTCTATATCATGATCGGCATGATGATCCCGGTGCACTGCGTGCTGATTCCGCTGTTCGTGCGTTTCGCGAACATCGGGCTGAGCAACAATCTGTGGGGACTGATCCTGCCGTACCTGACCTTCTCGCTGCCGACCTGCGTGTTCATCATGACCGGATTTTTCCGCAGCATCCCCAATGAGCTGCTGGAGTCGGCCTGTATCGACGGCTGCTCGATCTACAGGATCTTCTTTTCCATCTGCCTGCCGCTGTCGAGGACAGGCCTGTTCGTCACCGGCCTGATGACCTTCATCGGCAACTGGAATGAGCTGCTGCTGGCCCTGGTCTTCATCTCCGACGATACGAAGAAGACGCTGCCGGTGGCGCTGACGAAGTTCGTTACGCCTTACCAGACCAACTATGACAAGATGTTCCCGGCGATCATGATCGCCATCATCCCGACGATCATTGTCTACACCCTTTTCAGCAACCAGATCGTCGACGGCCTGACCACGGGCGCCGTTAAGGGCTGATGCTCCCGGCCCCTTTCAGGTAAGATAACCAGAGGAAAAAGAAAAAACACGGATAGCGGGAGGGCGCGATGGATCGTCAGGAAGCGAGAGAACGAGCGGCCAGGCTGGTCGCACAGATGACACTGGAAGAGAAAATGTCACAGTTAAGATACGACGCTCCTGCGATCGACAGGCTCGGCATTCCGGCCTATAACTGGTGGGGCGAGGCCCTGCACGGCGTGGCGCGGGCCGGCTCTGCCACCAGCTTCCCGCAGGCGGTTGGCATGGCGGCGACCTTCGACGAAGAGCTGCTGGGCGAGATCGCCGGCGTGATCGCCGAGGAGGGCCGGGCCAAGTACAACGCCTATTCGGGCGAGGGAGACAGGGATATCTACAAGGGACTGACCTTCTGGTCGCCCAACATCAATATCTTCCGTGATCCCCGCTGGGGAAGGGGCCAGGAGACGTACGGCGAAGATCCCTACCTCACCGGTCAGCTTGGAAAAGCTTTCGTGAGAGGGCTGCAGGGGGACGGCGAGTACATGAAGGCGGCAGCCTGCGCCAAGCACTTTGCGGTGCACTCCGGGCCGGAAGCCGTGCGCCACTCATTCGACGCGGTGGTTTCCCCCAAGGACCTGAACGAGACCTATCTTCCTGCTTTCGAGCAGCTGGTGTGCGAGGCGGGCGTGGAGTCCGTGATGGGCGCCTACAACCGCACGAACGGAGAACCGTGCTGCGCCAACAAGCCGCTCATGGAGGAGACGCTGCGCGGAAAATGGGGATTTGAAGGTCACTTCGTCTCTGACTGCTGGGCGATCCGCGACTTCCATGAGAACCATCATGTGACAAAGACGGCGGCTGAGTCGGCGGCTCTGGCCATCAACACCGGCTGCGACCTCAACTGCGGCAATACTTTCCTCCATTTGATGGAGGCCTATGAACAGGGCCTGATCAGCGAGGATAAGATCACGCAGGCCGCCGAGAGGCTCTTCACGACCCGTTACCTGCTGGGACTGTTCGATGAGACCGAGTTCGACGACATTCCCTACAGCGTGGTGGAGTGCGACGAGCACCTGAAGGTGGCTGAGCGGGCCGCCGAGGAGAGCATCGTTCTTCTCAAGAACAACGGTATCCTGCCGCTGGGGGGCGGCGTAAAGACGATCGGCGTGATCGGCCCCAACGCGAACAGCCGCGCGGCCCTGGTGGGCAACTATCACGGCACCGCGACCGAATACATCACCCCGCTTGACGGGATCCTGCACTATGCGCAGAAAAAGGCCGCTGAGAGCGGAGAGAAGATCCGCGTCCTGTACTCGGAGGGCTGCGATATCACGCAGGACCGGATCGAGCACCTGGCGGTCGAGAATGACCGGATCTCCGAGGCGATGATCGTGGCGGAAAACTCGGACGTGGTCGTGCTGGTGCTCGGTCTCAACGAGACCCTCGAGGGCGAGGAGGGCGATACCGGCAACAGCTACGCCTCCGGAGACAAGACCGACCTGCTGCTTCCGGCCTCCCAGCGGACACTGATGAATGCGCTCGCGGAGAGCGGAAAGAGCGTGATCTGCTGCCTGATCGCGGGAAGCGCCATGGATCTTGGATCTGCGCAGGACAATTTTGACGCGGTGATCCAGTGCTGGTACCCCGGAGCAAGAGGCGGGGAGGCGCTGGCAAAGATCCTCTTCGGCGAAGTCTCCCCCTCCGGGAAGCTGTGCGTCACCTTCTACCACGACGACGACCCGATGCCCGATTTCGAGGATTATTCCATGAAAGGGCGGACCTACCGCTACCTGGAAGCGGATCCTCTTTACCCGTTCGGCTACGGCCTCACCTACGGAAATGTGCAGGTGAAGGCAGCCGCGTTCACAAAGAGCGATGCGGGAGCCGGGAGCGTAGAGCTGACCTGCGTCAACGAGTCGGATACAGACACCGGCGATGTGCTCCAGGTCTATGTCTCCCTGGACAGCCCCGACGCTCCGCCTCATCCGAGGCTTTGCGGATTTAAACGGGTGAGCCTTAAGGCCGGCGAAGAAAAGCGCTTCACGGTCGAGCTCGATCCGTACACCTTTACCGTCATCGACGGCGCGGGAGAGAGAAAGGCCTTTAAAGGACCGGCCGTTCTCTATGCGGGCACATCCCAGCCGGATGCGCTGAGCACCCGCCTTACCGGGACCGAACCGGCCGCCCTTCTGGTGCAGGCCGACTGACCCGGACGGTAAGAAGAAGCATCAGTGCAGCTTGATGCAGCTTTCTCATAACTTAATTCCTTCAGAAAAACTCCGGCGTGCCTCCTGCCGGAGTTTTTCTGTATCTGAAGCGAAAAAAGATTTCGCCCGGCCCGTGGGAGGAGTCCGGCACTGCCGGTGAAAAAGGGCCGGCCGGACCGGGAAAAAGGAATATCGCGAAGTGGCTGAAATCCCCTAAATATATGGACACTGGCAAAAGTCCGTGATATAAATTATTTATATTATAGGCAAGGTGTATTTTCCGGTGAAAACGATTAAGGAAAAATCGAAAACTATTGCTCTATAATTCCCAAAATATGCTATCATATTATTTTGGGAGGATTATAAATCCGGGAACCATTATCAAAATTATTCAAAGTAGGAGGACAGTAATGAAGAAGAAAATGTTCTGGAACGGCCTGCTCGCAGGCGGCATGATCCTGATGATGAGCGCAGCAGCTTTCGCAGGCGAAACCGAGATGCCCGAAGAAGCCAATGACGTCGAAGTCGTTTATGAGTATGACGAGAACGGCTGGGTCAGTGCCGAACGTTATTTCAATGCTGACGGCGAGCGCGTTACCCTCGAGGACGGTACGAGCGGCTACACACAGATCAACCTGACGGAAAACTGGGCAGCAGACCAGACCTTCCTGGATGAGAACGATGAGCCGGTTATGAATACCGAAAAAGGTTATGCCCGTGTGACCCGCGATACAGATGAAAACGGCAATGTTATTCTGGTCTGCTTCTATGACGCGGAAGGCAATCTTGTTGTGACTCCGGCCGGCTATGCTGTGGTTGCCAGAGCTTATGATGAAAACGGCAATAAGATCCAGGAAGCTTACTTCGGCGCTGACGAAGAGCCCATTGATGCCGGCAATGGATATGCAGGCTGGTCTGCCGAGTATGATGCGGACGGAAACGCAGTAAAGACATATGTCGCCGCAGACGGAACCGTGGTCGAAAAGTAATTGCCCGGATCGGAACGGGGTAAAGAAAAAGATATTTCCCGAAAGGGACTGACAGCTGGGGCCTGCCATCTGACGGGCCCCAGCCGGACTTGTTTTTAGGAGAACGGCGATGAGAAAGAAGATGATCCGGGAAAGCCTGGCGGCGCTGGGCTTAGTACTGATGATGACGGGCGGAGCCGCCGCACAGGAAAGTGTGGAAACCGAGATGCCCGGCACGGAGGTTCCGGCGCAGGATCTTACATCGGTGGAGGAAAATTATATCAACTCTGACGGAGAGATTGTCGGAGAGGGAGAATCCGACTGGATCGTGAGAACGGAGACGAACGCGGATGGGCTTGTGCTCTCGCGGTGGTTCTTTGATACGGAAGGAAACAGCATTATCTTCCCCGGAGCCGGTTATGCCGGCATCACTTTCGAATACGACGATCAGGGACTTGTCTGCAAAGAACGCTATTTCGGCACGGACGGCGAGCGAATTGCACTGGAGAATGGAGTCAGCGGCTACGACGCGGTCAACCAGTCCGAAAAAACTAAACTTGAACAGATCTGGCTTGATGTAAATGATGAACCGGTTGTGAATGAGGCGGCCGGTTTTGCTCACGTTGTGAGAGAAACGGATGAGGCCGGAAATATCGTAAAGGTCTCATTCTATGACGAGAATGAAAAGCCGCTCACCCAGAAGGCCGGATATGCCGTGGTGGAGCGCGAATACGACGATCAGCAGCAGAAAACGCTGGAAAGATATCTGGACGAAGAGGGGAACCTTGTGGAGATTCCCTCGACCGGCTATGCTGCCATTACCTATGAATATGACGAGAACGGACTTGTCAGCGCCGAACGTTATTACGGCGCGGACGGTGAAAGGATCCTCATTGCCAACGGCACGAGCGGATACACCGCCGTCAACCTGAACAAGTCAACCAAACTCGAGCAGATATGGATCGGCACCGAGGATGAACCTGTGTTCAACGAGGATGCCGGTTTTGCGCGCGTTGAGCGCGAACAGGACGAAGACGGAAATATTGCGCGCGTTTCGTTCTACGATGAAAACGGGGGCCTGGCTGTCCAGAGCAAAGGATATGCCGTGGTGCTCAGGGAATACGACGATCAGCACCGTAAGACGAAGGAAAGCTACCTGGGAGGAGACGGAAATCCCGTGCGCCTTCCCGGAGCCGGTTATGCCGGCATGGGCTATGAGTACGATGAGAACGGGAATATCACGGCTGAGACCTACTACGGAGAAAACGGAGAGATCATCCAGGTAGGCGGCTATGCCACTGTCAGAAGGGAATACGATGACAAGGGCCGGGTCGTGAAGGAGAGCTATTATAATCAGAACGGGGAGCCGAGGATCTTCCCCGGAGCGGGCTATGCCGGGATCGTTTACGAATACGACGATGCGGACAATATCACGCGTGAGACCTATTACGGAGTTGACGGGCAGATGACAGCCTCCGTGAACGGATATGCTTCGATCGCACGGGAATACGATGACTGGGGACAGGTCACGAAAGAAAGTTATTTCGATAAGTATGGGGAACCGTCCATCCTGCCGGGCGCGGGCTATTCATCCATTACCTATGAATATGACTCGATGGGACTGGTGAACTTCGAGCGCTATTACGGGAAAGACGGAAACCGGATCACCCTTTCGAACGGTGTGAGCGGCTACAGCACCATCAACCTGAACGACAAGATCAAGCTCGAGGAGATGTTTGTCGACGAGAATGACCAGCCCGTGATGAACTCGAGGACGGGTTACGCGTATGTGGTCCGGGATATCGACGAGGATGGCCATGTCTATTATGTGGCTTTCTACGACGAGAACCTGGATCCCATCGAGACCGAGCAGGGATACGCGTTCGTCTCCAGGGACTATAACGAGAACGGAAAAGTCATCATGGAGAGCTACTTCGATATAAACGGGGACCTGACCATCCTGCCCGGAGCCGGTTATGCCGCCGTCACCTACGAGTACGATGACCAGGGCCTGGTCAGCGCCGAGCGCTATTTCGGCACGGACGGAACCCGTGTCCTCCTGAGCAATGGCGTGAGCGGTTACAAGGCCGTCAACTACAACAGGAAGATCAAGCTCGAAGAGCTGTGGCTCGATATCGACGAGACGCCGGCCATGAACCTGAAGCTGGGATATGCCAGGGTGCAGCGCGAGCTCGACGAGGATGGAAATATCTTAAGGGAATCCTATTACGACGCGTCGAACAAACCGGTCACCATAGAAGACGGCTATGCGACCATCGTCCGCAAATATAACGAGGATCACCAGGTCGTGCGCGAGAGCTATTTCGGTGAGGACGGAAAGGCCATGCTCCTGCCCTCCACGGGCTACGCGGCTGTCACCTATGAATATGATGACCGCGGATATGTCTGCTGCGAGCGCTACTTCGACAAGGCCGGAAAGCGGATCACGCTCTCTGACGGATCGAGCGGCTACCGGGTGAATTATCTGAACGAGAATGTCAAACTTGAGGAGATGTGGCTGGACGAAAATGACGAGCCGGTCATCAACCTGAAGGAGGGCTGCGCTCACATCATCCGTGATGCGGATGAATCCGGACTGGTCTATCACGTGGCCTACTTCGACGAATTTGACGATCCCATCCGCCTCAGCAGCGGCTATGCGGCTGTCTCCAGGGAATATGACGAGAACGGCAGGAAGATCCGGGAAAGCTACTATGACGAGGACAATGAACCGGTCAAGCTGCCTTCCAAGGGATATGCGTCGATCGCCTACGAATATGATCAAATGGGCCTGGTCAGCGCCGAACGCTATTTCGGTGAAGACGGAAGGCGGATCGCTCTGGGCAATGACATCAGCGGCTTCACCTGCGTGAACCTGAACAAGTCGGTCAAGCTTGAACAGCAGTTCATCGGCGTGAAGGACCGCCCGGTGATCAACAAGGACCTCGGCTACTCGCATGTAGTGCGCGAAGCGGATGCGGACGGGAATATCACGCGCATTTCCTTCTTTGACCAGGAGGATCATCCGATCATGGTCAAGGAGGGCTACGCCAGCGTGGAGCGTGAGTTCAACGAGATCCAGCAGATGACGAAGGAGAGCTATTTCGGCCGTACCGGCCAGGCAATCTTGAGGCCCGGCGCCGGCTATGCCAGTGTGGAATACACCTATGACAGGCAGGGCCTTGTTTCGGGCGAACGCTACTACGGGACGAACGGACGGCCCATCACACTTTCCTCCGGCGTGGCCGGATGCGACATCGTCAATCTTGACGAAAAGGTACGCCTGAAGGAACAGTGGCTGGACGAGGACGGCAATCCGGCGTACAACATGGAGAAGGGATATGCCCGCGTGGAGCGCGAGAGCGATCCGCACGGCAATATCGTGAAGGTCTCCTTCTACGATGAGAATGACAACCTGGAGGCACAGCGGGAAGGGTACGCGGTGCTGACCAGAGAGTACGATGCGGCCGGACGCAAGATACGCGAGAGTTATTTCGACGCACTGGAGCTCCCGGTGCTGCTGCGCTCGGGCGGATATGCGTCCATCACCTACGAGTATGACGTCCAGGGAATCGTCAGCTGCGAACGCTATTTCGGAACGGGCGGAGACCGGATCGTCCTCGAGAACGGGGTGAGCGGATACCGGGCGCTTAATCTGAACAAGGATATCAAACTCGATGAGATGTGGCTGGATGAAAATGACCAGCCGGTGATGAACAAAGAGGCGGGGTACGCCCATATCGTGCGTGCTGTCGACGGACTGGGCAATGTCACCCAGGTCTCCTATTTCGATGAAAAATACCAGCCGGTGATGGTGAACGAGGGATATGCCTCGGTGAAGATGAAGTACAACCGCCGCCGCCAGAAGACTTCCGAGAGCTATTTCAACGAGGACGGACAGGGCGTAGTCGCTGCCGGCCTGGGATATGCCACAGTCAAATACGAGTATGACAAGAAAGGCCGCGTATGCGGTGAGCGCTACTTCTGGATGGACGGCAGGCCGATCGTCCTGACAAACGGCGTGGCCGGTTACCGGTGCGTCTACAGCAACGACGATGTGAAGCTGGAGGAGATGTGGGTGGACCGCAGCGGCACTCCGGTGATGAACTCCGACCTTGGCTATGCCAGCGTGGTGCGCGAGGTCGACGGCATGGGAGACGTGCTGCGCGTTTCCTACTATGATCAGAACGGAGACCCCATTGCCGTCAGGAACGGCTATGCCGTGGTCGAACGCGAGTACAACGTGCTGCGGCAGAAGACCGAAGAAAGATACCTGGGCACGGACGGAAGCGGTGTGCTTTCAAAGTCGGCCGGTTATGCATCGGTCAAATATACTTACGATGATCTGGGACTGGTCAGCTCCGAGCGGTACTACGGGACGGACGGGCGCAGGATCACGCTTCAGAACGGCATCAGCGGCTATGAGGCGGTTTATCTGGACAAGAAACAAAAGCTCGATGAGCTGTATCTGGATGAAGAAGACCACCCGGTCATGAATACAAAGACCGGATACGCCCACGTAGTGCGTGAGGCGGATAAAGCCGGAAATATCGTGAGCGTTACCTTCTACGATGAGAATGACCAGACCATCTCGGCCGGAGGCTTCGCGAACGTGAAGCGCGAATACGACGAGGGCGGCAATCTGGCGAAGGAAAGCTATTTCAATGCGTTGGGTGAGCCGACGCCGATGGGAGACGGGTACTACCAGATCGGATTTACCTATGACAGCCTCGGCCGCAAGCTGACGGAGCGCTATTATGACAAAAACGGGAACCTGATGCTTACGCAGAAGGGTTACGCCGGGGTCAACCGGACTTATGACAAGGCCGGCAACATCATCCGCGAAGCCTATGTGGGCGTGGATGAAGAATACCGCATGACCGATGCGGGCTATGCGATCGTGGTCCGCCTGTATGATCCGGACGGCAATAAGACAGAGGAAGCCTATTTCAATGCAAATGGTTATCCGGTTTATCCGTATGAGCGGGGATATGCGAGGGCAACTTACGTATATGATAATGAAGGCCATGTGATCAAGGCTGAATATTTCGACCGGATGAACGAGCGCCGCGACATGGGCGGATACAGCGGATACAAAGCGGCTTACAGCAACGGGAAACGCGTCATGGACGCTTACCTGAACGAGTATGACGCACTTTCCGTCAATAAAGCCAGAGGATTTGCCCTTGCCTACCACGACTATGACGCGGCCGGCAATGAGATCGCGACCCGCTACTATGACGAGAGGCGGCTTCCGGTGGAGGTCGGCGGCGCGGCCGTGACGCTCCGGAGCTTCGATGCGGCAGGCAATGTGACGAGCGAGAAGAAGTTCAACGCAAACGGACTGCTGATCCTCGCATCGAAAGGCTGTGCCTGGATCGAGAAGGAATACAACGAAGACGGCAAGGTCACCCGCGAGACCTACATGGACGCGGCGGGCAAACCGATGAACATCGGGGGATATGCCTCCGTCCAGCGTATCTACAATGATGAAGGTCATGCCGTGATGGTGTCGTATTACGATGAGAACGGCCAGAGCGCCGTTCTTCCGAAGGGATACAGCGCCATCCGCCGCGGATCTTCCGATGAAGGAAAGATCGTGCAGACGGAATACCTCGGAGCGGACGGAGAACCGGTCATGATCAGCGATGGTTATTCCATGACCATCAGCGAGTTCGACGAGGCCGGCAATACGATTTTCGAGAAGTGGTATGACACCGAAGGAAACCAGATCAACCGCAAGGACAAGTCCTATGCGGCCGTTGTCCGTGAATACAACGACCAGAAAAAACCGGTCAGGTCTACCTATGTCGACCTGAATGACCAGCGGGTGGACAATGAGGACGGCTACGCTATCGTGGTCAACCAGTATGACGAACGCGGGAACAAGATCTATGAAGCTTACTTTACTAAGGAAGGCTTCCAGGTAATGCCTGTCGGCAAATGGTACCATGTGGTCAAGCGGGAGTACGATGAAAAGAACAATCTTGTGCTCGAGCGGTACTACGGATTTTACGATGACCCGATCACGGTGGACGCGGGATATGCGGGAATCTCCATGGAGTATAACGAAGAGGGGAAAGAGGTCCGCAGGAGGCTGCTCGATGCAGACGGGAACCTGGCCACAGCGAAAGGAGGATATTCCCAGACAACGACGGAGTATCCGGATAAAAACACTGTGCTGATCACCTACTATGATGCATACGGAAATGAAGTGAAGACGACTTCCGGCTATTCGCGGTATGAGAAGATCACCGACGACCAGGGCCGCACGGTCCGCACAGCCTACTACAATCCAGGCGGCGTGCCGGCACCGATCGGCTCCAAACAGTATGTCAGGGTCGATTATGTATATTCGGATGACGGAAAAGTGACAAAAGAATACAGGGATGTGAATGGCAACGTAGTCAGGGTAGAGGAGACTTAAGTCATGAAAAAAAGAATGGTTTGCCTGTTTCTGACAGGCATGGTCCTGTCAGCTGGCCTGTCAGGCGCCGCATTGGCACAGGAAGTAGTATTTTCGGGCAAGGAGAAATGTACTCTGACGGTACTTAAGGGCCTGGAGGAGGACGCCTCGTCCCTGCATCCGTCGCTGGAATCGCTGAATGCTCTCGGCGTCGTGAACGAAAGCCATCTTGCGATCGCGTACAGCCGCGGAAAGACAGGCTATGTAACACTTGAAGAGATCGCAGAGTCTATCCCGTCGCTTAATCTGGATGATCTCCCCTCGGTGACTGAGTGGGAGGATATCCGGTCCGGATCCTCCGGAGACCATGTCAGCACGCTGCAGCAGGCGCTCAACGACCTGGGGTATCTCGACGGCGGCGTGGACGGAGCCTTCGGTCCGGGCACGGAAGGAGCGGTGAAGGATTTCCAGAAATCGCAGGGACTGGCACAGACCGGCGTTGTGGATGCTGCGTGCTGGTTTGAGATCCTGGAGGAAGCCGATCCGAACGCTGTCAAGCTGGAGACGCTGACCGCGGCTTACCCGCCGGTGGTCCGCCTGGAGGATAAGTTCAGGGCGATCGCGAATGATGTGGAAGACATCGAAACCCTGCGCAATTTCCTGGACAGCAAGTGGGTCTTCACCTACGATACCTTCGAGGGAGTGGGCCGCATCGAACTGACCAGGGACGGTCTTGTTCTGGGCCAGATCACGGAGGAAGGAAGAGCGGTTGACCGGATGACCATCGACGTCAGGATGTATGTGGATGTCCGCCGCTCCGAAAAGAATATCGTTACGGTCAAACCCGTCATCGAGGTCAGCTCCTCAGGCTCAAGGCGCCCCTACGTGAAGGGAGCCATCCTCCGTCACGGATATGCCGTGGCCAATCTGACAAAGACCTTGCAGGAAGGCACGGTGGAAGGAATGACCAGCAAGGAGGTCACCCTGCTCGGACTCGATGAGGAGGCCTTCGATGTGGTCGCGGAGAACGCCGGCAGTGAGATGGTGCTGAGGATCCAGGGGATGAACAAGGACTACGACCTGGACCTGGCACAGTACGCCGAAACGATCGAGGAATTCCTGTCCGGCTCGCTGAACGTCAACCTTAAGCAGCGTCATCTGGTCATCTCCGAATGACCGGACAAGAGGAAGAAAACCGGCAATGAATAATAATGAGATCATTATTGATTTATCCAAACTGGTGAAGTATTTTCTCAAATGGATATGGATCCCCATCGCGCTGGCCGTTCTCGGTTTCGGCTACCGCTACTGGCACACCACCTTCCGGATGCCCAACACCTACACGGCATCCGGGACGATGTACGTCTTTAACGGCAACCCGAACCTGGTCAATTATCAGTATGCCAGCGCAACAGACCTTGACTCGGCGGTGAAACTGATCGATACTTATATGATCGTCGTCCGCAGCAAAAAGGTCATGGATGTGGTGGCGGAGCGCCTCTCCCGGGAATACCCGGGAATCGAGCCCGCATTTATCTCCGGATCTCTTGCGATGAACAATGTCGCGGACACCGGTGTGGTGAGGGTCAGTTCCATAACGGCGGAGCCGCAGCTGTCCGCGGATATCTGCAACGCCGTGCTTGACGTGGCTCCCGCGGAGATCATCCGCGTGGTCGGCGCCGGAAGCGTGGAAGTCATCGACTATGCTGTCGCTCCGGAAAGCGCCGACAATCGCAGGCCGATGAGGCGCGGAACGATCGGCGGCATGGCCGGTTTCGTGCTGGGCCTGGGCGTTATCTTCCTGCTTTTCCTGTTTAACCGCAGGATCTCGGACGAGAAGGACCTGACAGAGAATTACGCTCCGCCGGTTCTCTCCTCCATCCGGCGCGTCAAGGGAGACAGACCCGACGCGGGAGATTTTGTGCTGACCAGAAAAAGTCCCATGGAACAGATGGAGAGCTACGCGAGGCTGCGGATGAACCTGCTTTACACGCTGGTGGACAAGCCTTCGAACATAGTGGTGGTGACCAGCGCTGTTTCAGGCGAAGGTAAATCCACTATCGCCGCGAACCTGGCGATCTCCTGTGCACTGGGGAGAAAGAAAGTGCTGCTGGTCGATGCGGATCTTAGAAGAGGCTGCCAGCGGGACATCTTTAATTACGAAAAAGCAAAGAACGGCCTGTCCGAGGCGCTGGTGGGAGACTGCCGGTGGCAGGACGCCGTGATCAAAAACATCCATGAGACACTGGATCTCCTTCCCTCGGGCAAGTTCCCGCCCAACCCGGCGGAGCTTCTCGGATCGGAGCAGATGCTCCGGCTTCTCGAGGAAATGGGGAAGGAATACGATCTGGTGCTGCTTGACATGCCGCCGGTCAACGTCGTGACCGATCCGCTGGTCTTATCCTCGCATGTGGCCGGATGCCTGTTTGTTGCCAGGCAGAATTACTCCGATCACCGGGATCTCAAAAAGGCGCTCAGCGCCGCCGAGCTGACAGGGATGAATGTGATGGGCTTTGTCTTCTACGGCGAGAAGCTCGAAGAGGGCGGATATTACCGGAAACGTTATTATAAGAAGTATTACGGAAAAGCCGACCACCGGACGGAGACAGCCGCGGCGGCCGGGAGAAGCGGATCAAAAGGCCGCCCGAAGAAGAAATAGATTTCAGAAGCAATTAGGAGCAACTATGAAAAAAGTCTGGAAAGGCTGCGCAATTCTATCCATAAGCTTCATATGCGCGCTGATGCCGGCTTCGCTGCAGGCAGCACCAAGTACGAGCATCCTCCTCGACCAGGGGAATGATGCTTCTATTCTTGATTCCCTGAAGCTGCCTGAATTTACGGAAACTGACTGTGAGTGGGACGAGCGCGGGAACCTGGTCGCTGAGAGGGCACGCACCCTTGACGGGGCAGCGGCTGTCAATGCCCGGGGGTTCTGCCGCGCAGAATATACCTACGACGAGTTTGACAATCTGCTGACGGAAGCATTTTACGGCCTTTCGGGCGAACCGGTGGTCACCGACCTGGGATACGCCCGGGCCGAGTACACCTGGTATACCGACGCGGACGGCAATTCCTATCCCGTGACCGAGGACCGCTTTGACGCACAGGGAAACCTCGCGGATATTCCGGGCGGCTACAGTTACCGGCGTGACACCTGGGAAGGCGGAACACTCAAATCCACAAAATATTACGGGGCGGACGGGGAGCTTACCCGTCCGGTGGGCGGCTATGCCCAGATCCTGTACGAACACACCCATAACGGACAGGAAGAACTGACGATCAAAAAGACCTACCTCGATGAGGACGGCGCATTGCTGAACGGACCCGAGGGCGGGGCGATCATCGTATCGGAGTATGAGCTGCAGTTCTATGACAAGGAAGAGATCCCGACGGAGAAAGTCGCCAGGTTCGTGGAGGTTCCGATTCCCGATACCAGCAAGGGGGCGGATGCCTACAGCGTCTACCGTCTGCTCGAGGAGGAGATCTACAACGCGGCCGGGCAGCAGGTGCTCGGAGCGGATCATTATCACCGCCAGGTCAACCAGTATAATGAGTACGGCCACCTCACCCGGACCGATTACTTCGATACGGAAGGGGACTATATACAGGCCAATGAAGGATACGCCAGCGTCGTCTACACCTACGATGACCTGCAGCGTGTGATCGAGACGAAATACCTGGGAGAGGACCAGAATCTGATCAAGTCCGAATCGGGCCAGGCAAAGATCATCTTTGAATATTACGGAAAGTCAAGGACCAAGCACTACGAGCGCTTCTACGGCGCGGATGACCAGCCGACCATGACAAGGAACGGCTACTCCGTGGTGGAATACGAATATAACGGTCCCGACTACGATTACCGATATACCTACTATGATACGGTAGGACAGTATACCATGGGAAACAACGGCTTCTGCCGGATCGAGTTCCTGTTTGCCGACACGCCGGAATTTTCCTGGCGTGATACGCCGCGCCTGAAGACTGCACTTGACCAGATCCGCCAGGAGAAGTATTTCGGAACAGACCTGGAACTGATCGAGATCAAATCCGGACTGGCCGGCTACATCAACGAGCGCAACGAGAACGGCCAGGTCATCGCCACCACCTTCTATGACGATGAGTGGAAGCCGACCCGGAGCGACGAGTTCCAGTACGCCACCGTGCGCTATGAATATGATTCCGACGAGATCGACGCACCGCCCATCTATGAGTCCTACTATGACAAGGACGGACAGCCCTGCGAAAAGAAGGAAGGCTATTACGCCAGATCCATGAGATACGGCGGACCGGAGAAGAATCTGCTGTTCGAGGAGGAGTACTTCGACGCGGACGGAAATCCGGATACAGCCATCTCCACGGGAGCCCACCGCGGCGTCTTCAATTACACCCGCAGCGGTGTCCAGTCATCGGCCCGCTATTATGACGAGAACGGCAAGCCGTTCAACACGGTGCTGGGCTATGCGGCGCTCCTTTACGAATACAACAAGAACGGATATCCGCTCTGGGAGGCTCTGCTCGATTCCGAGGGACACCTTGTGTCCGCCGGCGGACAGTATGCCGCCGCCGTGCGCTCCTACCCGTACGGCACCTACCGCACCGGGCTGCGTTATTTCTCGGCGGACGGCGAAGTGCTGACCCAGCCGCAGGGCTACGCCACGGTCGTCACTCACTGGGACCTGGCCGGCAACCTGGCTGAGATCACCTATTATAATGCGCAGAACGAACCGGTCGTCTCCAACGGCCGGGCCAGGACGACCCGCGTTTACGACGAGTATCATCACAAGGTATGGGAGCGCTATTACGGTTCAAACCTGGAGCCGGTCATGCTGAGCGAAGGGTACCATGCCGTTCACAACACCTATGATGAGCTGACGGGAATGGTGACCAGGACGGATTATCTCGATGAGGAGGAGAAGCCGGTCCGGATCCATAAGGGCTACGCTTCCTTTACCCAGACCTATGACCGGAACGGGGAGCTGCTCGAAAAGACATTTCTTGATGAAGAAGGGAAGATGATCGTCCCCTCCTCCGAGGATTACGCAAGACTTGTCCGCAAATGCGATGAATACGGCAATGTGCTCGAGGAAGCCTATTACGACGCCGACGGAGCGCTGATCACCAACCGGGAGAATTATGCGGTGCTGGTACAGACGTTCAATGAGGACGGCGTGCGCACCTCGACTTCGTTCCTGGATGCGGACAGAAATCCGGTGAAGATCCTTAAGGGCTACGCGAAGGAGAAGGTAACCTACGATTCCATGGGCAACCGGACATCGGTCGCTTACTATGATGAGAAGGGAGAGCCGGTCACCATCCGTGACGGCTACCAGAAGGCCACGTTCCGCTGGGACGCGGACGGACACCAGATCCGGGAGTCCTATTATGACGCGGAGGGAAACCGCGTCCAGTGCCCGGACGGCTATGCCTCCTTTACCCGTGAATATGATCTTCGGGGCAACCTGACCAGGGAGGTCTATTACGGACCGGACGGCGAGATCACGTCCGTAAGGGCTGGCGCCGCGATCGTGCGCAGGACCTGGGACGACCAGGACCGCCTGCTGACGGAGAGCTTCTATGACGAGAGCCGGCAGCCCTACATGGTCCGCGGAGACTATGCTTCCCTGAAATATACCTACGATCCCTACGGCAACGTCCTGACCGAAGAATACTTCGATGCGGACGGAAACCTTGTCGTCTCCACCGCCGGGTACGCGAAGATGGAGTGCACCTATAACGGGACCGGCCATCTGCTGACCCGATCCTTCTATGATGAGAACGGGGAACTGATGGTCACCGCCAAAGGCTATGCGAGGCTGATCCAGACCTGGAATTCCCAGGGCTTCCTGACCAGTGAAGGCTACTACAATGAGAAGGGTGAGCCTGCCATCCAGGAAGGCGGATACAACTATATCACCTATGCGCGCGACGGGCACGGCAACTGCACCGAGGAAGCGTACTACAAAGGAGAAGGCAAACCGGCTGTCCTTCCGGACGGTTACGATACGATCCGCCATGAGTATGACGGCGACGACAACCTGATCCGCGACGTCTTCTACCAGGGCGGTGAGATCGTCATGACAGAGGGCGGATATGCCGCCATCTCCTACGATTATGACGAGCGCAGCCGCGTAAAACAGGAGAATTACCTGGATACCGGCATGAACCGCGTGATCAATGCGAAGGGCTTCTCCGCGATCGCCTATGTCTATGACTATGCGGACCGGACGCTGCAGGAGCGGTATCTGGATGTGAACGATGAGCTGATCCGCATTCCGGAGGGCTTTTCCGTCCATCAGCGCGAATATGACCAGAAGGGCCATATCGTGATGGAGCAGTATCTTGATGAGCAGGAGAGGATTTCCTCCCTGACGGACAGGATCTTTGTAACGCGCACCTCCTACGACGCGCGCGGAAATATCCTTCGCGAGGATTTCCTGTCGGCAGCCCTGCAGCCGTCCGAGACGGCGCTCGGCTATTCTTCGGTCGTCTACGCGTACGACAGCGACAACCGCAGGATCAGTGAGACATACCTCGACAAGACCGGCCTGCCCACGGAGATCTCCGCCGGGTACGCGGGAATCCGCTATGAGCGCGACGACAGGGGCCTTATCTGGCGCCGCACCTATGTGGACGGCTCGGGCGAGCCGATCATCTCCAAGGACGGCTATGCCGCCGTCGAGTACGAGCGCGACGAGAATCAGTATGTGACGCGCCTGACCTACTTCGACGACAACATGGAGAAGACCTACACCAGCTACGGATATGCCGCGATGGTGCGCCAGGTCGACAAGAACGGGGACATTCTGCTCGAGACCTATCTGGATCTGAACGATCAGCCCATCCTGTGCGGAGGCGGCTACGCGATGGTCCGCAGCAGCTACGACGACCGCCGCAGGAATACAAGGAAGGAATATCTCGACACGGACGGCAGCCCCATTCTGGTGAGCAAGGGATACGCTTCGGTCGCCTTCGCCTACGACAACAACGACAATCTTATCCGCGAGGCCTTCTACAACCGTGAAGGCGAGCGCACCTGGTGCAGCAACGGCTACAGCATCGTTTCCTACACGTACGATGACCGCAATTTCTGCATCGAGGAGCATCTGCTCAATACGGACGGAAAGCCCGCCATCCACAACAAGACACTCTACTCCTGGCTGACCAGGACCGTGGATATGGACGGTAATGTCCTGTCCGAGAGCTACTTCGACATCTCCGGGCAGCCGGTCCTTTACAACGGTGAGTACGCATCCGCGCGCTACACCTACGACCTGGCCGGACGCAAAACGGGCGAGAGCTATTATGACCGCGCGGGCGAGCTGTGTGTCTGCCAGCGCGAGTACGCCATCATGAAGGTCAAATACAATGACCTGGGTGATGTCATCGAGGAAGCGTACTACGACGCAAGGGAAGAGCTGACCGATACGACCATGGGTTACGCCATGGCATCTTACACCTACGATGAGCTCGGCAACGAGACGTCGGAGGAATACTATGACAGCCGCCAGCTGGGGGCTACATCCGCCGAGACGGGATATTCCCACTCCCTGATGAGCTACGATGAGGAAGGACGGCTCACCGACGAAGAATACTTCGACGAGGAGGACGAGCGCACGAACAGCCGGAAAGGCTACTCCGTGCACCGCATCCGCTATACGGAAAGCGGCTTGGTCTCAGAGGAGTATTACCAGACCGCGGCGGGCGGACCGTTCATGTCCGAGGGCGGCTACAGCAGAAGAGAGCTGGTCAGTGAGGATTCGGACCTGGGCGCCTATGTCATGCGCCTGGAGAAGAGCGTTCCTACCGAGGAACAGGGAGTGGCCTACTCCATTGCCGTCTTCGACAAATACGACCGGGTCATCCGGCAGCAGTATTTCAATGAGGACGGATCGGCCGCCATCGGCCCGGAGGGTGCCAACACGGTGGAATACAGCTACACGAGTACCGGAAAGATCTCGAAGATCCGCTATTACGATGAGGCCGGAAATCCGGCCGAGGTGGACGGCGCCTGCGGCGTGGAAAGCAAATATAATGGCTACGGGAACCTGGAGGAGGAGATCTGGCTTGGCGAGGATGGAAACGCGGCCATGAATTCCGAGGGCTATGCCTCCATCAAATATGAGTATGACCTGAGCAACCCGGAGACCCAGGAGCTTTACTACGCGTACTACATGGATGACAAGGGCCAGCCGGTACAGGCGGCCAACGGAGCCTGGGGAACCACTACCCTCTACTATCCTCTGACCCTCATCCATGAGGTCACTTATATCGACCAGGACGGAAATCCGGTCGATACGACGGACGGCTATGCCATCTATGAATATGAGAGCAATGAAGCCGGAACCGTGACCTGGGAAGGCTACTACGACGAAATGCATGTCCAGACCAACTGCAGTGACGGGTACGCCAGCGTCGAGCGCGATTTCGATGACGACGGACGCCTCATCTCGGAGCGCTATCTGGACCGCTTCTACAACCTGACCAACAACGCGGACGGCGTTGCCGGCTGGAACGGCCACTACAGCAGCAGCGGCGAGCTGGTGATCGACAACCGTTATGATCAGGACCGCAACACCTTAATGTAAGACCGGAAGTTCTGGAAGGAGATGACCCTGTGCAATGAAGAAAGGACGAAGACAATTCAAAAAGTCCGTATGCATCTGCCTGCTCGCGCTGGCCATGGCGCTTGCCCTGAGCGTGACGGGCTTTGCCGGAGAAGACTCTTCGCAGGACGACTGGGTCAACTTCTTCCTGATGTGCAACGAGGGTATGAGCAATGAGGGCGGCAACTCGGGAAACACCATGATGGTGGTGGCGATGAACCAGAAGACCGGGACGATCCGCCTGATGATGCCGACCTGGGATACCTTCGTCAACTATGAGGGCTATGATTATCCGCAGCGCCTGGACATGGCCTACCGCAACCGGGGCCCGGAAGAGAGCCTGAAGGTCTTCAAGGCCAACTTCGATATCGGGGTCGACCTGTTCATGTCGCTGAACTTCCTGAACCTGGCTTCACTGATCGACGCCTACGGCGGTGTGACCATCGATATCACCCGGGCCGAGAGAAACGCGCTCAACAGCATGGTCTCCGCCAAAAAGGAAGATATCCAGGCCATGAAGGACTCCAACCTGCTCGATCAGGTGGTGGTGGAGCTGCTGGCCAAGGAGTATTACCTGACCGATTTCGGGCCGGCTACGACCATAAACGGTCTTCAGGCCGTGGCCTACGGCTGGCTTCAGTACGACTCGGTCTACAACTGCTGCGAGCGTGAGATGGCGGTCGTGGGAAATCTGTTTCGGAAGGTCGGTGAGGAGCTCCACAAGGAGGTAGTCTTCTATACCAACGATGCCAAATCGGTGCCGGACATTGACGACGGGCGGCGCGTCATGAACCTGGACGAGATCACCGAGGAAGACATTGCCTTCCTCAGGAACGCGATCAGCCCAATCTTTGACATGACCTACAATAATCTTCCGGAGGAAGATATCATCAGCATCACGCTTGCCCTGGCCCGGGTCTCCTACCTGGCCTCCAGGCAGGGTGCCAACATCCTCGACCAGATGGAGACAAAGGTGTTCCCGCTCGAGGCGAAGGATCCGATCGACCTCGTAGCCGGCGCCAAGGGACATATCGTTGATTTTGAAGCAAACAGCAAGGCTATGAAGGAATACCTCTACGCGGACGACCCGTTCGTCCCGTAAGGGAAGGTCCCGGCCTGTTATTATGAGGAGGCCGCACAGAGGTGTCCGGAAAGAGAAAAAAGAGCACTGCCCGAAAAACCGCCGGGAAGGCGGGAAGAAGCGCAGCCAGACGTGCGAGAAAGAATTGGAAAGGGTTCAGCCCCGCGTTCATCACCCAGCTCCTGCTGATGGTCTATGACATGATCGTTGTGAACGCGGCCTATATTCTTGCGCTTTGGCTGCGCTTCGACTGTCATTTCGAGAGGATCCGCCGGCTGTATCTGAACGCATGGCGGGGCTTTACCCCGTACTATACGATCATCTGCCTGACGGTCTTTATCGCGCTGCGCCTGTACAGGAGCATCTGGCGCTTTGCCAGCTACGCAGAGCTGTCGAGGATCATTGTTTCCTCGATGATCACAGGCTCGGCCCACATCATCCTGATCACGATCTTCTTCACGAGAATGCCCCTGACCTACTATTTCTTCGGGGCGCTCCTCCAGTTCCTGGCCATCGCGGCGGTACGCTTCTCCTACCGCATCGTCCTTCTTCTGCTGGAAGCGAGGAGAATGCGCTCGGGCCAGGTTAAGAGAGTAATGATCGTCGGCGCCGGGGAAGCCGGCCGCATGATCCTTCGTGACATCACCCATGCCGGTGAGATCCATGAGAGAGTCGTGTGCATGATCGATGACGATCCGGCCAAGCGCGGAAAATACGTGGACGGCATCCGCATAGCGGGAGGCCGCAACCGAATACCGGATGAGGCAAAGACCCACCGCGTGGACAAGATCTATCTGGCCATCCCCAGCATCAGCGCCGAGGACAGGAAGGATATCATCAATATCGCCAGCCGGACCAGCTGCGAGATCAAGCAGCTGCCGGGCATGTACCAGATGATCAGCGGAGAGGTCTCCGTCAAGGACATGAAGGATGTCTCCGTGGAGGACCTGCTCGGAAGAGAGCCCATCCATGCCGACCTGTCAAAAGTATTTGAGATGATCAACGGAAAAGTTGTCATGGTCACCGGCGGAGGCGGCTCCATCGGAAGCGAACTTTGCCGCCAGATCGCGGAGCACTCTCCCAGGCAGCTGATCATCTTCGATATTTACGAGAACAGTGCCTACGACATCCAGCTGGAGCTGAGGGAAAAATATCCGGATCTGGACCTGGTGGTGCTGATCGGCTCTGTGCGCGACAGCCGCAAGATCTTCCAGGTGTTTGAAGAGTACCGGCCGCACATCGTCTATCATGCCGCAGCGCACAAGCACGTGCCGCTGATGGAGGATTCCCCGTGCGAGGCGGTCAAGAACAACGCCATGGGGACATACAAGACTGCTTACGCGGCCATGGTGAACGGCTGCGAGCGCTTCGTCCTGATCTCCACCGACAAGGCCGTGCGGCCCACCAACATCATGGGGGCCTCCAAGCGCCTGTGCGAGATGATCATCCAGAGCTTCGACTACAAGATCAAGCGGGGAAGGGCGGCCGACATGCCGCAGCTGTTCACGCACATGGGTGTTGAGAACGCCGACAAGGACGGCACCGGCAGCGTGTTCCGCCAGGCCCGCACTGAGTTTGTGGCGGTCCGGTTCGGCAACGTGCTCGGAAGCAACGGCTCGGTCATCCCGGTCTTTAAAAAGCAGATCGAGCAGGGCGGCCCGGTGACCGTCACCCACCCGGATATCATCCGGTATTTCATGACCATACCGGAGGCGGTGAGCCTGGTGCTGACCGCGGGTACCTATGCCAGGGGCGGCGAGATCTTCGTCCTGGACATGGGAAGCCCCGTCAGGATCGCCGACCTGGCCCGGAACCTTATCCGGCTGTCCGGTTTCAAGCCGGATGTGGATATCATGATCGAATATACCGGCCTGCGTCCCGGCGAGAAGCTGTATGAAGAAAAGCTGATGGCCGAGGAGGGACTGGCCAGGACAGAGAACGAGCTGATCCATATCGGGAAACCGATCCCGTTTGACATAGATGTTTTCCTGACACAGCTGGGCGACCTGATGAACGCCGCCTACAGGAATGATTCAGACATAAGACAACAGGTAGCGAAGGTCGTTACTACCTATACACCGGAGGACAGTTACATTCCCCGGTCGGGAGGACACTGAGACATGAACGAATTAAGGAAAGACCCGCGGTTTGCCGGGATCGGGCCTTTTGAAAAAAAGATCTGGCTTTCATCCCCGACGATGCACGGGGATGAGCTTAGCTGGATCACTGACGCGATCCGGAAAAACTGGGTCACCACCATCGGAGAGAACATCGACGCCATCGAACAGGAGGTTTGCGCGCTGACCGGCGTGAAGTACGCCGTGGCGCTCGCCTCGGGGACATCCTCCCTGCACCTGGCGGTGAAGCTGGCCGCAGAAAAGCTTTACGGCCGGGCCAGACCGGATAAGGGAACCCTGGAGGGGCAGAAGGTCTTCGCTTCGGATATGACCTTCGACGCGTCCATCAACCCCATCGCCTACGAAGATGGGGAAGCTGTCTTCATCGATACGGAGCCCGGTACCTGGAATATGTGTCCTGACGCACTGAGGAGAGCCTTCGGGCAGTATCCCGGAGTGCGTCTTGTCGTTATGGCCCATGTGTACGGGACGCCCGCGAGGATGCAGGAGATAAAGGACATCTGCGCGGAGCATGATGCCCTGATCGTGGAGGACGCGGCGGAGAGCCTGGGGGCGGAGTGCCTGCTGGGCGGCAAGTGGATCCAGACCGGCGCGGCCGGGGATTTCGGCTGCATCTCCTTTAACGGAAACAAGATCATCACCGGCAGCTCGGGCGGCATGTTCCTGACCGATTCGAAGGAGGATGCCGACAAGGTGCGCAAATGGTCCACCCAGAGCCGTGAGGCGGCCAGCTGGTACCAGCACGAGGAAGTCGGCTACAACTACCGGATGAGCAACCTCATCGCCGGCACCGTTCGCGGGCAGCTGCCTTATCTTAAAGAACACATCGCACAGAAAAAAGCCATCTGGGAGAGATACGAGAAGGGCTTTGACGAACTTCCCGTGAAGATGAATCCCTGGGACAGGGAAAAGAGCCGGCCGAATTTCTGGCTCAGCTGCATGACCATCAACGAGGAGGCGATGGCGCCGAGTGTACGCGGCGAGAGGGACTGCCTGTACCGCTCCGAGAGCGGGAAAAGCTCCCCGGACGAGATCCTGGACGCGCTGCGCGCGTTCAATGCGGAGGGAAGACCCATCTGGAAGCCCATGCACCTGCAGCCGATCTACCGGATGAACGCATTTGTGACCGCCCGCGGGAGTGGACGCGGACAGACAAATGCGTATATAGAAGGAGAAACCTTTGATGTCGGGGCGGATATTTTCAGAAGAGGACTCTGTCTGCCATCCGACAATAAGATGACGCCCCAGGAGCAGGATAAGATCATTGAGATCATAAAACGCTGCTTTAGCTGAGGGCAGGAGAAAAAGCCGGGGAAGGAGCGATAAGATGAAAAAAGCGCTGCTGGTCAGCTGTTTCGGCTGGTATGAGAACCGGCTTAAAACGGTGCGTGAGGTCCTCCTGGAGGAGGGCTTTGAGGTGACGGTCCTTTTAAGTGATTTTCTGCACGAGGTGAAGACCCCGGTCCGTAACAGGCACGGGGAGTGCACCTACCTTCATGTGCCGCCGTACAAAAAGAACCTCTCGCCGCAGCGGATCATCTCCCACCTGGTCTTTTCGGACAAGGTGAATAAATACCTGAAAAAAGAAAAACCTGACCTGGTCTATGCGCTGATCCCGCCAAACAGGGCGGCCGCTTACTGCGCCGCGTACAAAAAAAGACACCCGGAGACGATCTACATCAACGATGTGATCGACCTGTGGCCCGAATCGATGCCGCTTAGGGGACTCTCCCGCTCGCTGCCGGCGAACGTGTGGAGAAACTGGCGGACAAAGAGCATTCAGGCGGCGGATCATGTCTTTACCGAGTGCGGCATGTATAAAAAGACGCTCTCCCGGGCAGCGGATTCATCGAAGATCAGTCCGCTCCTGCTCTACAAAGACAGAAGCCCGGGGGAGAAGGATAAGATCCGCTCCATCATCGGGGAACGCAGGCCGGCTGCGGAGAAAACCGTGCGGTTTGCCTTCGTCGGCAGCATCAACTACCTGATCGATATCGAGGGGATCTGCGGCGTGCTCTCCCGTTTCGGGGAGGAGGGATACCGCACCTCCATGCAGGTGATCGGCGGCGGCGAGCGCTGCGACGAATTCCTCTCGGCCGTCAAAGAGACAGGCTGCGAGGTGACCTTCCACGGGAAGACCTTTGACGAGAACAAGAAGATCGAGATCCTCGCGCCCTGCGATTACGGGCTGAATATGATCCGGGACCAGCTGCAGATCGGGCTTTCGATCAAGAGCATCGATTATCTGTCCATGGGCCTGCCGCTGATCAATTCTGTCCGGGGCGATACCGCCCGGATGGTAAAGCAGGATAAGATCGGCGTCAACATTGACCCGGACGGGAACTGGATGCAGGAGCTTTCCGGGGCCCTTTCCCACGAAGAGATATTTGACTACTACGAGTCGCATTTTACGATCAGTTCATTCAAAAAGCAGCTGAAAGCACCGCTTGAGAAGCTGCTATAAATCAAGAAAGGGGAACAGCAAGTGGCTTTCCTATGCAGCAGCGGGATCGGGATCGCAGGCATCGCCTGCGCCGTCCCGGATAATGAGGTGCCGGTAGAGAGCTTTTATGATGTGTTCGGCCCGGTGATTCCGGAAAAGTTTGCCGAGCTGACCGGCATCCGGTGCTCGTTCAAGGCACTTCCCGAGCAGACAGCCGGGGACCTGGCCTTCGCGGCGGCGCAGCACCTGTTTTCACAGATACAGATCGACAGAGAAAAGATCGGCGGACTGATCTTTGTCACCCAGTCCCCGGATTACCGGCGGCCGGCCACAGCCTGCGTGCTTCAGCACCGGCTGGAGCTTCCCATGGACTGCATGGCCATGGATGTCGGCCTGGGCTGCTCCGGCTTCGTGTACGGGCTGCAGACAGCCATGAGCATGATGGAGCACTCGGATATGGAGTACTGCCTGCTGCTGATGGGCGAGACGGCCTCGAAGGTGGTCGATCCGATGGACAAATCCGTCGTGATGATGTACGGTGATGCCGGCGCGGCGATCCTGCTTAAACGCGATGAGACCGCCAGGACACCGGCCCTTTTAAAGACGGACGGCAGCCGGTTTAAGAACATCATCCTTCCGGCGGGAGGCTTCCGCGACATGAACCCGCCCCGGGAGCGTTTTCTCTGCAATGACGGGATAGAGCGGTCACTGTACGACATCTATATGGAGGGGACGAGCGTGTTCTCCTTCTCGATCTCGGATGTCCCGAAGACCATACAGGAATTCCTGGAAAGGACAGGGACGGGACCGGAGGACTACGACCTGTTCGTCTTCCACCAGGCCAACCGGTTCATCATCAAACAGCTCTCGAAAAAGCTGAAGATCCCCGCGGAAAAAGTACCCATCAGCCTGGAACGCTACGGAAACAGCGGCGGGATCTCCATCCCGCTGACCCTGTGCCACCGATACGGGGAAACGGAGGACGGCGTAAAGAATACCCTGATGGCCGGTTTCGGGATAGGGCTCTCCTGGGGCGTGACCTCAGCGAAGATCGATACGGGATCCCTGTTCCCGGTCATTCGGACAAAAGACTGGTACCGGGAGGGAAAGATCACTCCCGAAATGCTGATGTGACGGAGGTGGCAGAGTGGACTTTATTCAGATGAACGGAAAACATATCCTGGTCACCGGCGCGACCTCCGGGATCGGAAAAAGCACGGCGGTCCTTTTAAGCCGGCTCGGCGCCAGGGTGGCCATCGCCGGCCGGCGCGAGGAAAGACTGAAAGAAACACTCTCAGCCATGGAGGGGGAAGGCCACAGCATGCACGTCCTGGATGTCTCCCTTCTGGATGAGCTGGAAGGGCGGGTCAAAGAGATGGTGGCGCAGTACGGAAAGTTTGACGGCTACGTGCACAGCGCCGGCACCGTGAACAACCTTCCGCTTAAGAATTACACCCCCGCCAGGCTCGACCAGATCATGCGCACGAATTTCTCCTCGTATTTCGAGATGGTGCGGGTCCTGAGCAAAAAAGGCCGTTTCAATGAAGGCATGAGCATCGTGGGCGTCTCCTCGATCTCCGCCTATGTGGGCGCGTCGGCCCAGGCCGCTTACGGCGCTTCAAAGGCCGCCATGAACGGCGCCATGAGGTGCCTGGCAAGAGAACTGGCCGAGAAAGGCATTCGCCTGAACAACGTGCTCCCCGCGGGAACCAATACAGAAATGTATCAGGAGTACCTTGCGCTGAGGGGAGAGATGAAGGGCGGAGACGGGACACCGGCAAAGAGCGCCGGAAGAAATTACCTGGGCATGAATGAACCGGAGGATGTAGCGAACGCGATCATCTTCCTCCTCTCACCGGCATCGCGCCAGATCACGGGCGTGGAGCTGCCGGTCGACGGCGGATATATGTCCTGCTGATAAAGAAGAAAAGGAGAATACATCACATGATCTATGCTGAAAACGAAGGAATCCGGATCAGTGCCATCGCCGCGTCAGTTCCCGAGCAGGTGATCGACATCCGCGCCAAGCTGGACGATCCCGAGGAGGATCCGAAGTTCATCAAGAATTTTATGAAGAAGACGGGCATCACCCAGATCAGGAAATCGACCATGGCGCAGACCGCGTCCGATTTTTCCTACACCGCGGCCAAACAGATCGAGGCGGCCGGAAAATACAGGCCCGAGGAGATCGGCGTGCTGATCAACATCACGCAGACGCCGGACTACCGGACGCCCTCCACAGCCCTGGCTCTCCACAAGAGACTGGGCCTGCCCAAGGACTGCCTGGCTTTCGACATCAACCTGGGCTGCTCGGGCTTTGTGTACGGCGTGAGCCTGGCCGCTTCGCTGCTGCAGACCTCCAACGCTTCGAAAGCGCTGGTGACCGTGGGCGATACCCTTGCCAGAAAGAGGCGCTTCCCCAACCAGAAGCGCTCCTCCAATACGGCGCTCCTTTTCGGGGACGCCTGCAGTGCGACGCTTCTGGAGAAAGCACCGGGGTACCGCGTGCGCACCGCCCTGATGAGTGACGGCACCGGGCATAAGGCCCTGGCCAGTCCCTACAACGGCTGGAAACACCCGGTCGGGCCGGGGAGCATCCCGGGGGACGATATCGCGGTCTTCAACTTCACCATCCGCGAGGTACCGGAACTGATCCGGGAATTCACCGAAAAAGCCGGCACCACGATGGAGGAGTACGATGCCATGGCCCTGCACCAGGCGAACATGATGATCATCAAGAACGTCGCCAAGAGGGTGGGCATGCCCATGGAGAAAGTGCCGGTCTGCCTGGACCGTTTCGGCAACACCAGCGGCGCCTCCGCGCCTCTCTCGCTGGTGGACCGTTTCGGAGAGTGCGGTGAGGATAAGGAACTGTTCCTGATCGCCAGCGGGTTCGGCATCGGCCTGTCCTGGGGCGTGGTCGACTTCAGGATCAATGAAAAGGATATCCTGCCGCTCACCATCGGACATGATACCTACGACGACGGATATCCGGATGACCTTCCGGAAGATGAGGAATAAATAATAATAAACAGCCCGATCCCCCGCACGGCGGGGTTGGAAGATAGATTGAATTTTAAGGAGGACAACTGAAATGACTGAACGCGAAAAACTGGCGCTGCTTGAGGATATGCTGGAACTGGACGAGGGAGACCTGACCGTTGACACCGTCCTTGATGATATCGACGAGTACGATTCGATGGCAAAACTGTCCCTGATCGTTCTGATGGAAGATGAGTTCGACGTGAAGCTCACCGCTGACGTCATCCGCGGCTTCGAGACGGTCGGCGACATCGTGGCCCTGATGGAGAAATAAGAGGAGACGGGATGAAAGTCTGGATCATCGGCCGGGATTATCCGCGCGCGGAAAATAACAGGCTCGGCTCCTTCGAGCTGGAGCAGGCAAAGATCCTGGCGCGGGCCGGGCTGGAGGTTACCTACCTCGTGGCGGATCCCAGATCTTTTATTAAATGGCGCCGGTTCGGCTGCAGTAAGGCAATGGAGGAAGGCGTGACGGTGGCGACGATCTCGGTGCCGGCCGGCGGCCTGATATCTCCCCGGAAGATCTCCCCGCTCAGGCGCAGGATGTTTGAGCGGCTGATGAGGTATCTTGCCCGGAAGGACGGACTGCCGGATATCATTCACGTGCATTATCCTTCCACTTTCCTCTACCGCCTTCTGCAGCCGTACCAGAAACAGGGCGTTCGGATAGCGGCGACTGAGCACTGGAGCCGGGTGCAGGAAAAATCCATCGGCGGCTGGATACTTGAAAACTTAAAGGAGTATACGCAGAAGGCCGACGCATTTTGCTGCGTCGGTTCGGCGCTGGTTAAGTCCGTTCGGGAGATGACCGGAACGGAAAGGGAGATTCCTGTCATTCCGAACGTACTGTTCGGAGATTTCAGGCCCCTTGCGGAGGAACACGAAGGCCTCCGTTTTCTCGCCATCGGGCGGATGGTCGCGATCAAACGCTACGATGTGCTGGTGGAGGCTTTCCTGGAGGCATTCAGGGACCGGCCGGATGTGACGCTCACCATTGCCGGAAACGGACCGGAGATGGCAAGGGTTCGGGAGATCGTCCGACAGAAGGACGAGAAAAGGCAGGTGCTCCTGCCGGGACTGGTGCCGCATGAGAAGATGGCCGGGCTGATCGCTTCGAGCGATGCCTTCGTCGGTTTTTCCGTTCTGGAGACCTTCTGTGTGCCTGTGGTGGAGGCGTGGGCCTGCGGCAAACCGGTGATCGTGAGTGATACGACCACGGTGTTCACGGACAATCCGGATGCGCGGCTGGGGATGGCGGTCGACTGGCGCAGCCCCCAGGAGCTTCAGGAAGCCATGATCAAAATGGCGGACACGTACGAAACGTATGATCCCGAATGGATCTGCCGGTACGCCGACAGCCATTTTACCGAAAAAGTGTACTGTGAAAAAATGCTCGCGGTCTACCGCGGGATGCTTGGGGTGACAGGCAGGGCGCAATGACGGATGAGCGATTGAAGATCAGACTGAACGATATATTGCTGTGGTCCTTTGCCTTCTGGCCGTTCCTTTGGAGCTGCTGGGGGCTTTTTCGGCTGCCCTCGTATATTCACGGGATATCGGTGACAAGCATGATGCTGTATGCTCTTGCCCTTTTTTTCCTGAGAGTGCAGCCGAGGATACCCATCGGCATATTCGGCCCCTGGATCCTTTTCCTGGTGGTCATTGCGGCTGAAAACGCCCGGGGAATGACGGTGCAGTTTAAAAGAGATTTTCCGGTCATGATCTGCGGCGTGCTGATCGGCATGATCCTGGCGACACAGGAGCTCAACAGGAAAATGGTCCTGCGCTGCCTGTTCTGGTGCGGTCTGATCATCGCACTCTCCGTGATCGCGGATACGGTTACCGGCGTGTTCCGGGGAGGCTTTTTCGGACTCTTCCGGGCTGAGGTGACAGCTGCGAAGAGCCGAATGACGGGCACGGGCGGCCTGGTGCTCTACACCGGCACGGCGGGAAATCTCATTTTTAACGGACTGACGGCTTTCGCGGCGATCATCCTCATGAAAAAGGAGAAAAAGAACTGGATCCTCTGGTGGGGGGTGATCGGGATCTTTGCCCTGTCGGCCGTTCTCATCCAGAAGAGAGGATTTCTGCTGGACTTTGCGGCCGGCGTCCTGTTCCTGTTTATCCTGGGACTGCGCAAAGAGAAGCTGGCGAAGATCAGCCTCAACAGGCTGCTGTGGACCGTCCTTCTCATACTGCCTGGGATAGCGGGCTTTTATGTGCTTTACCGATTCGTTCCCCTGGTGAACACTTCGGTCAATGCCCTGGCAGGGCGCTTCTCAGGGGAGGACGCTACCTTGAGCACCCTCAACGGACGCAAGCAGCTCTACGAGCTGGCCTTCCGGCTGTTCAGGGGCAATAAGCTGACGGGAATCGGCTGGGGCGGCTTCCGGCTGCGCTCGACGGGCGTTTTTGACCGGATGAGCGACAACACCTACGCGGCCCACAACGTCTATATTCAGCTTCTGTGCGAGACGGGCGTCATCGGACTGACCGCGTTTCTGGCGGCTGTCGGAAATGTGCTGCTGTGGGCGTGCCTGCGCTACCGGAGACTTGTCCTGAATGAACCGGACGGCGAAGAGCGCATCATCGTGGGAGCGGGCATTTTTCTCCAGGTCTTTTTCCTGGCGTACTGCATGAGCGGCAATCCCCTCTACGATTATAATTTCCTGATCAGTTACTTTATCGGAGTGATCCTGACCATGCCCGGTCGGGAGGCAAAGGAGAACACGGCAGTTGAAAGCAGGCATTCTTACATTCTCAAACGCACTTAATCCCGGCGCTGTCCTTCAGGCCTATTCACTCTATGCCGCCCTTGAGGAGGCGGGGCATGAAGCGGAGCTGATCGATTACCGCTGCGCGGCGATCGAAGCGATGCATGCGCCCAGGCCGGTCTTTGCCGGAGGAGTAAATGCAAAAGCCAGGATCTACAATGTGATCTACAATACCGCCTTTCTTCCGCGGAGGATCCGCTACCGGAGCTTTTTAAAACAGATGCGCCAGGCCGGTCCGTACACGAGAAAGACCATCGCGCAGCTGGACGGGAGAGAGGACCTTTATATCACCGGCAGCGACCAGGTATTCAACCTGAAGCTGACGGGGAACGATACGACCTATTATCTTGACTTTGTCACGAAAGGAAAAAAGGTTTCCTTCGCGGCCGGCGCGGGTACGCTGGAGCCTGGTGACGCGGAAGCGGCCGCGGCGCTGCTTTCCTTGTTCGACCATGTCTCTGTCCGCGAAGGATACGCGGCCAGGCAGCTTGAAAACCTGTGCGGAGTGAACGCGCAGGTGGTCCCCGACCCGGTATTCCTGCATTCCGGGGATGAGTGGAGAAAGCTGCTGGATATTAAAGAAGAAAAAAAGGATAAATATGTCCTGATCTACTCACTGTACGAGATGGACATCCTTTACGATATCGCCGCGCTGGCGGCAAAAAGATACGGCCTGAAGACAGTGCTTGTGACCAGGAGCCTGCAGCCCCGGCGCAGGGTGGATGAGGTCGTCCGCAATGCCGGGCCGCGTCAGTTCGTATCACTGATCGCGAACGCGTCCTATGTGGTCACCAACTCTTTCCATGGCACCGCGTTCTCGGTCATTTTCGGCAAATCCTTCAACACCTGGATCTCGAGTGGTACGTCGCCCTGGAGAATAGAGGAACTGCTGCAGGAGTGCGGGGCCGGGGAGAGGGCAATGAGGCCGGGAAGCGCCGGCCTTGTGACCGCAGAGGCCGACGCGCAGGCCCTGACAGAGGCGGCCGGAAGGCTTCGCCGCCGGGGACTTGACTATCTTAAGCAGATAACGAACGGATGAGGAGAGTGCCATGATCAGTATCATCATGCCGGTCTATAACGCAGCCGGATTTCTTCCCGAAACGATCCGCTCCCTGAAGGAGCAGACCTGCGGCGATTTTGAACTGATCGCCGTCGATGACGGCTCGACGGATGAGTCGGCCAGGATCCTTTCTAAGTATGCCTCCTCCGATCCGCGCATCCGGCTTATCAGGCAGGAAAACGGCGGGCCCTCCAAAGCCCGCAATACCGGAATAGCGCACGCCAGGGGCGAGTGGCTCTACTTTATGGATTCGGATGACCTGCTTCATCCAGACGCTTTCAGGAAGCTGACAAAAGCCGGCGAAGGGTTCGACGTTGTCATATTCGGAAGGGTGAGGAATGTCTTCGACGATGCCGGCGGACTGAAAAAGAGAGATACCCTCTCGCTTCCGGATGCCCAGATGCACACGGAAGACGAGATGAGGCAGTACCTGAGAAACGTGGCCGCTGACAGCCGGCGGGACGTCTTCTTCAGCTATATATGGAACCGGCTGATCCGGGCTGACCTTGTCCGGGGAAATGCCCTGGAGTTTGATGAGAACCTGAGGCTTGGCGAGGACTTTGTCTTCAACACGAAGGTCTTTTCGTGCACGCCGAGAGTGAGGATCGTTGACCGGACATTTTACTGGTACATGGTCAGGGGCTCCGGCACCCTGGTCGGAAAGTTCTATCCGGACGAGCTGGAGAGAAGAAAAAGGATGTACGCGGCGATGACCGGTCTCTATGAACATTACGGCGAGTATGAGGTCTGCCGGGAAACCCTGGAGATCAATGAGGGAAGGACTTCCCTCATGTGCATGAAAAAGATCGATTTCCCGACCTGCCGCCTGGGCACAAAGGAAAAGATCGGTTATCTGGACAGTTTTTTAAAGGACGAGCGAAGAGGATACATGGTCAGCTACCTGCGTTCGAAACCGGGAAAGCGCAATATGGTGCGCAGAGTGGTCATCGGAGCAGGGAAAGCGCTGCCGGTGTATCTGACGGGGGTATACAGGTAAGTGAAGACAGGGATCATCACTTTTCACAGATCGATCAATTACGGTTCAGCTCTTCAGGCGTGGGCCTTGGCCTATGTCCTGGACAAAATGGGGGCGCAGCCGGAGATCATCGACTATGAACCGAACAACTACAGGGAGATGTATGCCCTGTTCTATCCGCCCGTAAAAAAGAATTATGTCTCCACGGATCTTCTGCATATGGCATTGCTGCCCTACTATCTGCGCCGGAACCGCGATTTTGACAGGTTCCGGAAAGAGCAGCTGCCGCTCGGAAAGGGAAGGTACCGCTCCGGCGATGATATCAGTGCCTTTACGAAAGACAAGGATGTGATGATCTGCGGCAGCGATCAGATCTGGAATCCCTTGGCAAGGGATTTTGACGTCACCTTTCTTCTCGGAGAGGTGCGGGACGTCAAAAAGGTTTCCTATGCGGTGAGCATCGGAAAGAGCACATTCGAGAAAGCGAAGGACCGCGACTATATCCGCTTGTGCCTGCGGGATTTTTCCTATCTCTCGATGCGTGAAAAAACCGGGGCGGAAGCACTGCGGGCCCTGCTGGGAGAGGAGAGGACCGTCCATGTGGATGCGGACCCCACCCTTCTGGTTGAAAAAGAAGAGTATGAGAAGATCCTCCCGCCCCGGGCGGTGAAGGAACCTTACATCTTCTTCTATTCGGTGCGGTTTAATAAAAGCGCCGTGCGCTCTGTGCTGGAACTTTCCGAAAAGACCAGCCTGCCGGTCTTCACCTGCGTGTCCCGGGAGGGAACCATGGATCTTCTGCGTTTTCGCTCCCGCCTGCACCTTGCACGGGGGGACGCCGGCCCGAGAGGTTTTTTGAGCCTGCTGGCGAACGCGGAGCTGGTGGTTACGGATTCTTTCCACGGGACGGCGCTCTCGGTGGTCTTCGAGAAAAACTTCTGCGCGGTAAATGACCTGACCCCGGGCGGGAATCGAAGGAACGATGCCCGGATCATGAACCTGCTTGATGCGGTTGGCCTGGAAGAACGCCATATTCCGGCCGAAAAGCTGAAAGAGGCCGATATAGAAAACAGGATCGACTTTGGCCCCGTCACTGAGAAAAAACGGGAACTGGCGTCCGCATCCGCGGGCAGGCTGAAAAAGGCGGTCTGGGAATAAAGGAATTAACACAGCCGATGAGACTCAACAAGACAAAGAACGCGACCCGGAACGTATTTTTCGGGACGATACTTAAACTGTACGAGATCCTGGTGCCGTTCATCTTCCGCACCGTCATGGTGCACACGATCGGGGTCCAGTACCTGGGACTGAACAGCCTGTTTATCTCCGTTCTGCGGGTGCTCAATCTCGCCGAACTGGGCGTAGGCAGCGCGATGGTCTTCTCCATGTACAAGCCCATCGCGGAAAATGACACCGTGCGCGTCAATGCCCTGATGCGCCTGTACCGCCTGTATTACCGGGTGATCGGACTGGTGATCGCCGTGGTCGGGCTGGCTTTAACGCCGTTCATCCCCAGGCTGATCCACGGGAAGGTCCCGGCGGATATGAACGTCTATATCCTCTATCTGCTGAATCTGAGCGTGACCGTCCTGTCCTACTGGCTGTTTGCCTATAAGAACAGTATTCTTCATGCCTATCAGCGGACGGATCTGATCAGCAAGGTGGGACTGGGGGCCTTTACTTTCAAATACGCGATGCAGCTGGTCTCACTGGTGTACTTTAAGAATTATTATCTGTATGTGATCTTCCGGATCATTGCCCAGATCCTGACCAATATCGTCACCGCCGTTGTCTCGCATAAGTACTATCCCCAGTACCGTCCGCAGGGAGAGCTTCCAAAAGACGAGGTCTCCCAGATCAATGCAAGGATCCGGGATCTGTTTACGGCGAAGCTGGGCGGAACGATCATCCACTCGGCAGATACCATCGTGATCAGCGCGTTCCTGGGACTGACCATGCTGGCCAAGTTCCAGAATTATTACTATATCCTCAGCTCGATCATGGCATTTGTCACCATCCTCAACACCTCCGTGGTCGCCGGGATCGGCAACAGCCTGATCACGAAATCGCGAAGCGAAAACTATCAGGAGTTCCGGTCCTTCAGCTTCCTGCAGTACTGGATCATCGGCTTCTGCGTCTGCTGCTTCTCGACCCTGTTTCAGCCTTTCATGAAGCTCTGGATGGGGGAAAAGCTGATGTTTCCGTACCCCTTCGTCATCCTGATATGCCTGGTATTTGCCGGGGAGAGGATCGTCATGATGATGAGCGTTTACAAGGACGCCGGCGGGATCTGGCATGAGGACCGCTTCCGCCCGCTGGTATCAGGCGTGTGCAACCTGGTGATCAATGTGATCATGGTGCAGTTTCTGGGGATCTACGGCATTGTGCTCTCCACGGTCATCAGCTATTTCCTGATCAGTATTCCCTGGATCATCAAAAATGTATTCGGGCTGATCTTTACCGATGAGAGCATGGGAGCCTTCGCGGCGGACCTTGTCCGCTGGGCGCTCCTGATCGCGGCCGCGGCTGTCATCAACTACCAGGTCTGCAATCTTGTTCCCCTGCAGGGAATAGGAGAGATCGCCGCAAAACTGGTTATCAGCATCATCATACCCAATGCGCTGTTCATCCTCCTGTTCCATAAAAAACAGGAATTTAAAACTCTGCGCGTACTGGCCGGGCGCATGGTCCGGCGGAGGATTTAAAATGGATCTGTCAGTGTGCCCTGAAAATAAATGTACCGGCTGCATGGCCTGCGCGGATATCTGTCCGGCAGGGGCGGTCACGGTGGAGGACATGGTCCTTTGCATGGAGGCGCGCATCGACGAGGCGCAGTGCCTGCACTGCGATCTTTGCCGGAAGGTATGCCAGAATCACCAGCCTCCTGCTCTTAAAAGCCCCCTTTTCTGGAAACAGGGATGGGCAGAGGACGTCTGTGTCAGGGCAGGCTCATCGTCCGGCGGATCTGCGGCCGCCATCACGAGCCGCTTTATCGGGGATGGCGGATATGTATGCAGCTGTGTTTTCCGGGGAGGAAAGTTCGTGTTCGACGTGGCTTCCTCGGCGGATAAGGCCGGTGCTTTTAAAGGCTCGAAGTATGTCAAGAGCAGTCCCGCCGGTGCCTACCGGAAGGTAAAGGACCTGCTTGCCAGGGGGGAAAAGGTGCTTTTCATCGCGCTTCCCTGCCAGGCGGCTGCCATGAAGAACTACTGCAGGGGCTGCGATGAGAACCTGTACTTGGTGGATCTGGTCTGCCACGGATCGCCCTCGCCGAGGGTGCTTGGAAGCTTTCTGAAAGAGAAAGGGGCCGATCCGGAGGTGTTGAAGGACATCACCTTCCGCGCGGTGGACGACTATCCGGGGGGAGAAGAGATAAAGCTGGTACCGGACGGGATCGAAGATTATTACACCAGGCTCTTCATGGACGCGGTCACCTATACGGAAAACTGCTATGAGTGCCGGTATGCCGCCTTCGAGCGGGTATCCGACCTGACCCTTGGCGATGCCTGGGGGAGCGATCTGCCGGTCGAGGAGCGGAAAAAAGGGATCTCACTGGTTCTTTGCATGACGCCGAAGGGACAGGAGCTGCTGGACGGCGCCGGCCTTTTCCTGACGGATGTGGATATCGATAAGGTAAAGAAGATCAACAAGCAGCTTTGCCATCCGGCCGTGAAGGGCGCCGGGCGTGAGGCGCTGCTTAAGGGGATCGCGCAGGGAAAGCGGTTTGATTCCATGTTCAGGAAGCTGCATCCTTCGCAGTACTGCAAGGACCGGGGGAAAATGCTGCTGCATGCTGCCGGGCTTTATAAACGCGAAGGCCTTTTCAGGCGGTTCCGGGTGCGGATCGTAAAGTGATTTGGGAAATAAAAGGAGACAAAAGATGGAACTGGCAAAACGAGAAGACTGCACAGGCTGCGGGGCCTGCCTGGAGATCTGCCCGAAGAAGGCGATCAGTTATCGTGATGATCACGAAGGGTTCCCCACTCCTGTGATCGATTCCGGCAAGTGTGTGGAATGCGGACTTTGTCAGAAAGTATGTCCCGTCTTTGCTCCGCCGGAGAAAACCGGCATTAAGGCGGCGTACGCGGCGCAGCTTTCAGATGACCCGGAAACGCTTAAGGAAAGTACCTCCGGCGGCGTATTCACTGCGCTTGCCAGGGAGATCCTGAGGCGCGGCGGCATCGTTTTCGGATGCGTGTGGAATGAAAGCTATGAAGCTGTCATCGTGAGCGCCGAAAATGAGGAGGAGCTTAAGCCCATGCACGGCTCCAAGTACGTCTGGAGCAGCACGAACGGGTCTTTCCCGAAGGTGAAGCAGGCCCTGGAGGAGGGGAGGGAAGTCCTCTTTACCGGCCTTCCCTGCCAGGGCGCGGGGCTGAAGAATTATCTCCGGAAGGAGTACCCGAATCTTTGCATCCTGGTGTTTTTCTGCGGCGGCGCCCCCAGTCCGCTTGCTTTTAAAGAGTACTTAAAGACGATCACGAAGGATGTTCCTTCGGAGAAACTCGATTTCAAATTCCGGGATAAAGAAAAATACGGGACAGGCGTTCATATATCCTATCAGGGAAAAAAGGAGCGCATCCACCAGAGTTATGTCGGAAATCCTTACTTTTTCTCCTATCACACCAAGGTGTTCCACCGGCCATGCTGCTATCACTGCCGTTACCGTTATGAGACCCGGTATGAAGACCTGACCATGGGGGATTACTGGGGACTGGGTGAGTTCCACAAGGAACCGGATTTCCATGCCGGGGTATCCGCCCTGCTGGTCAACACTCCCAAAGGGGAAGAAATGCTGGAGGCAGTCAGGGACCATCTTGAGCTGATCCCGACAAAGCCCGAATATATCGCAAAGCATAATAACCTGACGATTGGGAATGCGGTAAAAACGTTTAATCCTCCTCCATTCAGGGATGCTTTCATCGAAAAGATGAAAAAGAGCGGATGGAAGGCAGCGGAGAGAAGATATCTTATCATTAACAAAACCAGGATCAAACTGACGGTGAAGAGGAAGCTTCCGAAGAAAACCCAGGAGCTGATCCGGAAACTTCTCAGCCGTTAAGGGGAGAAAAGATGCTTAAGGTATGCGGGGTCACCTTTGACCACACGACGAATTACGGAAGCCTGTTCCAGGCCTGGGCGCTGAAGACGGCGATCGAGCAGGAGAAGGCTGTGGGCGGGTGTGAGTACCGTCTGATCCCCATCCGGCAGATGCCGGACTATGTCGGGAAGAAATCGGCGGCGGATACGGCCTATATGCTGCTCTACCGCCTGCTCCATCGGAGCCGCTTTTGCCGGTTTGAGAAAAAGCATATCCGGTTTGCGCCATGCAATTCCCTGAAGGAGCTGGATTCTCTCAACGACAGCGCAGATGCTTTTGTGTGCGGGAGCGACGTTATCTGGAATCCCCAGTTCAATAATGGATGCGGTGCCTACTACCTGGATTTCGCCCGGAAGTATAAGTTCTCCTACGCCGCCAGCTTCGGGAAGGCGGACGCGGAGGCCGTAACGGAGCAGGCCGCCGGGTGGCTTCGCGGTCTGGACGCCGTCAGCTGCCGCGAGCAGCGGGCAGCGAAGATCATCGCCTCGGTCACCGGGAAAATGCCCCCGGTCGTGGCCGATCCCATCTTCCTGCTGAAGAGGGAACGGTGGGAGAAGATCCTTCATGAGGATAAAAGGCCGCTTCCCGAGCACTATATTTTTGCCTACAATACCTACCAGGATCCGGTTTACGAAGCGGTCATAAAGAAGCTCAGTGAACAGACCTCGCTCCCGGTCATCCGCGCGACCTGGAAGCTTAAGAACGCGCTGGGCCAGAGGATGCTCACCGTGCAGACACCGGAAAGATGGCTCAGGCTGCTGGCGAACGCGGACTATGTGGTGACGAACTCGTTCCACGGGACCGGCTTTGCCGTGCTGTTCCACCGCAGGTTTTTCAGCATTGCTCCCGGAAGTTCGGAGCAGGGTGCCAACGTGCGCATCTGGGACCTGCTCGCGCGGTTGGGACTGGAAGGGCGGATCATCTCCTCCGAAGCGGATGAGATCTGTACGGACGAGGAAGATTACACCCTGGCGGACATCCGCCTGGAGGAGCTCCGCCAGGAATCGGCGGAATACCTGAGAGAGAATCTGGTCTGCGCGCAGCGCCGCAAAACGGCGGACGCGCAGTGACCGGAGCAGCAAAGGAGTTGAAAGATGCTTAAGGTGTGCGGGGTCACTTATGACCACTCGACCAATTACGGTTCCTTCCTTCAGTCCTATGCTTTGGGAAGAGCGATCGAAGAGAGCCGCGCCGGCGGCGGATCGTGCCGGTACGCGCTGGCGGCGGTCACCCGGCTTCGGGGGCGCCGCGGCGGGACGAAGAAAACGCTGCGGGCCAGGGTCTCGCTGGCCGTCTCGCATGCTCTTCGAAGCGTTGTTTACCGTTTTTCCTTCTCCGGCTTTGACAGGGCTCATTTAAAGTATATGCCCATCCGCCGCTACCGGGATCTTCCCAGGCTCAACGGGATGGCGGACGCATTTGTGTGCGGCAGCGACGTGATCTGGAACACGGATGCCAACCACGGACTGGGAGCCTACTACCTGGACTTCGCGAAAAAGTACAAGTTCGCTTACGGCGCCAGTTTCGGGAAATCGGCGGACATCGCGATCAGCGCGGAAAACGCCGCGCATCTGAAAGAACTGGATCAGATCAGCTGCCGCGAGGACACGGGCTGCGACAAGGTGGAGCAGATCACCGGCCGGCGGCCGGCAAAGGTGGCCGACCCGGTATTCCTCCTGACGGGGAAGGAATGGGAGCAGATCGCGGCCGAAGGTGCGCGCGCTCTGCCGGAGCATTATATCTTTGTCTACAATACCTACCGAAGCCCGCTGTATGAAGCGGTCATCCGGAAACTGGCCGAAGCGACGTCGCTTCCGGTCATCCGCACTTCCTGGAGATTCGAGAATGCCGTCCGGCAGGGGATCTTCCAGATGCCGTCGCCGCAGAGGTGGCTTTACTGCCTGGCCAATGCGGACTATGTGGTGACCAATTCCTTCCACGGGACCGCGTTCTGTGTCCTGTTTCACCGGAAGTTCTTTACGGTCGCGCCCGGCGGGCCGCAAAGGGGAGCCAATATAAGGATATGGGATCTGCTGGGCCGCCTGGGGCTGGAAGAGAGGATCATCTCCTCGGAGACTGATGCGGTCGGCACGCAGGATGTGGATTATTCGGCTGCGGACGTTTCTCTGGAGACTTTCCGCGCGGAGTCGCTCGCGTATCTGGAAAGGAACCTGGAAGATGCCCGGCGCCGGAAAGAGGCGGAAAAACAATTATAATCAGTGAACGTTGCAGGGGGAGCAGATTAAAGTATGGAACAGAAGTGGCAGGAACAGATGGACCGCCTCGAAAGAAGGCGTAAGAAGATCGCCGAAGCGGGCGGTGAGGACCGCATCGCCAGGCAGCACAGCGCCGGAAAGCTGACCGCGAGGGAGCGCATGGAGGCGCTGTTCGACGACGGGACTTTCGTGGAGACGGACCAGATGATCCTCTCCCGGGCCATGGATTTTGGCATGGACAAAAAGAAGAAGCCCGGCGACGGCGTGGTGACCGGCTACGGCTGCATCCACGGAAGGACTGCTTTTGCGGCTTCGCAGGATTTTACGGTGAGCGGCGGATCGCTGGGCGAAGCGCAGGCGGAGAAGATCTGCCGCGCCATGGAGAAGGCGCTGGATATGAAGGTGCCCTTCATCTCGATCAACGACAGCGGCGGCGCCCGCATCGAGGAGGGGATCGATTCCCTGGCCGGCTACGCGAAGATCTTCCGGATGAACACGCTCTGCTCGGGCGTGATCCCGCAGATCAGCGTGATCCTCGGGCCCTGCGCCGGCGGCGCATGCTACTCGCCGGCCATCACGGACTATATCTTTATGACGCAGAAGAATGCGCAGATGTATATCACCGGCCCGGCCGTGGTCAAATCGGTCACGGGCGAGGTGATCTCCTCCGCGGACCTGGGCGGCGCTTCCGTTCACAGCTCACTCTCGGGTGTGGCCCACTTCGTGTATGAGGACGATCTCTCGTGCCTCAACGGGGTGCGCCGCCTCCTGGGCTATCTGCCCCAGAACAATGAGGAGAAGCCCATGACGGTGCCCGGACGGGAGAAGGATGAGTGCGTGAAGCTGCCCGACATCGTGCCGGTGGATTCGCGCCGGCCCTACGATGTGCGCCGCGTGATCGAAGCCTTCGCGGACGAAGGGAGCTTCTTCGAAGTGCAGGCTGCTTTTGCCAGGAACCTGGTGGTCGGCTTTGCCAGGCTCTCGGGCGAGACCATCGGCATCGTGGCCAACCAGAGCAGCTATATGGCGGGCTCGCTGGAGATCGACGCCTCCGATAAGGGCGCGCGGTTCATCCGCTTCTGCGACTGCTTCAACATTCCCATCCTGACGCTGGTCGATGTGCCGGCCTTCCTGCCGGGCAGCCAGCAGGAGCACGGCGGGATCATCCGCCACGGCGCGAAGATGCTCTTTGCCTACTGTGAGGCGACCGTGCCGAAGGTGGGCCTGATCATGAGAAAGGCCTACGGCGGCGCGTACATCGCCATGAACAGCAAGGGCACCGGCGCGGACGTGGTCTACGCCTGGCCGATCGCGCAGATCGCCGTAATGGGCGCGGCCGGCGCGGTATCCATCATCGGCCGCCGCGCGATCGAGCAGGCCGAGGATCCGACCGCGAAGAAGGAAGAGCTGCTCGACGAGTACAATCACAAGTTCATGAACCCCTACATCGCCGCCGAACACGGCTATGTAGACGAGGTGATCACGCCCGAGGAGACGAGGAGCCGGATCGCCGGCGCTTTCCGGATGCTCCGGACTAAAAAGCGCGGTCTGCCGGCAAAGAAGCACGGGAATATCCCGCTGTGAGGAGGCGCGGATGGCCCTGCGGCGGGAGGCCAACTTGCTCTAGGCCTTCGGGAGCCGGAAAGTGGCCTGCCAGGTCCACTTAAAGCAAGTTGATGGCCCACCGGCGAAAGCGCCAACTTGCCATGGACCTTCGGGAGCCGGAAAGTGGACTGCCAGGTCTACTTAAAGCAAGTTGATGGCCCACCGGCGAAAGCGCCAACTTGCCATGGACCTTTGGGAGCCGGAAAGTGGCCTGCCAGGTCCACATAAAGCAAGTTGATGGCCTACCGGCGAAAGAGCCAACTTGCCATGGACCTTCCGGGGTCGGAAAATGGCCTGCCAGGTCTACTTAAAGCAAGTTGATGGCCCACCGGCGAAAGGGCTGACTTACCATGGACCTTCCGGGGCCGGAAAGTGGCCTGCCAGGACCACTTAAAGCGAGGGCGCGCAGGAGAAGAGGAAATAAGGAGATAAATATGAAGCTTGACATGGAGACAGTCCTGGCAATGGCGGTAGCCGCCGTGGCCGAAGAGAACGGAGTGCAGCCCAAGCAGGTGACCGTGCGTTCCTTCAAGGAGGTCGAGAAGAGCAGCCTGGAAAAATACATTGAAGAGAAAGGTATTTCCTATCAGAAATACACGCTGGGGGAGACAAAGGCATGAGTAAATACCGCATTACACTGGAAGGTAAGACCTACGAAATGGAGATCGAGCTCGTCCCTGAGGAGACAGCTGCTGCCGGTATGCCGAAAAGTCAGTACCGCGAATACCGCGGCGGCGGGGCCGTTGATCCCACGGTGCGCGTCATGGATCCGTCCGCTCAGCATACGACGGTAAGCCATACCGGCACGGTGACGGCGCCGATGCCCGGAACTATCGTCAGTGTGAAGCTGGGTGAAGGCGCCGCCGTAAAGACCGGCGACGTTGTGCTCGTCCTGGAAGCCATGAAGATGGAGAACGAGATCACCGCACCGGTGGACGGCACCATCGTTCGCCTGTGCTGCGCCGAGGGAAGCACCGTGGCCGGCGGGGAAGTCCTGTTCGAGGTGGAGCAGGGGTGAGACGATGAATGAATTTCTGACGATAGAAAAACCCCTCCGCATCACGGACACCATCCTGCGCGATGCGCACCAGAGCCAGGCAGCCACGCGGATGCGGCTTGAAGATATGCTTCCTGCATGTGAGGCACTCGACGAGGCCGGTTACTGGTCGATCGAGTGTTGGGGCGGCGCGACTTTCGATGCCTGCATGAGATTCCTCAATGAAGACCCATGGGAGAGGCTGCGCGAACTTCGCAAAGCCATGCCCCACACGAAGCTGCAGATGCTTCTTCGCGGCCAGAACCTGCTTGGTTACAGGCATTACGCGGATGATATGGTGGAGGAGTTCTGCGCCCGATCGATCGACAACGGCATCGACGTGGTGAGGATCTTCGACGCCCTGAACGATGAGCGCAACATGGAAGCGGCCATGAGGAGCGTGAAAAAGCACGGAGGCACAGTGGAAGCGGCTTTAAGCTATACGGTAAGCCCCGTCCACTCCCTGGACTATTTCGTGGAGAAGGCGAAGGTCCTCACTCAGATGGGGGCGGACGTGATCTGCATCAAGGACATGGCCAACCTGCTGCTGCCGTCGGATGCCTTTGATCTGGTCCGCCGGCTGAAGGAAGCGGTTGAGGTGCCCATCCACCTGCACACGCACAATACCACCGGAACCGGCGCGATGGTCTATCTGGCGGCGGCTCAGGCGGGCGTCGACATCGTCGACTGCGCCCTCTCGCCCTTTGCGGACGGCACCAGCCAGCCCGCCACCGAATCGATCGCGGCGGCCATGGCGGGAACGGTTCGCGATACCGGGCTTTCTTTGGAAACACTGGCAAAGGCTGCCGGCCATTTCAGGAATGTGGCCCAGAGGATGGCCGCGGAGGGCCTGATCAGCCCGAAGGTCCTTCGGACCGACCCGAACACCCTGCGCTGGCAGGTGCCCGGAGGCATGCTCTCCAACCTGATCTCGCAGTTGGAGCAGGCCGGCGCCGGGGAGCGTCTGGAGGAAGTGCTGCGGGAGGTGCCGGCCGTGCGCAAAGACTTCGGCTATCCGCCGCTGGTCACGCCCACCAGCCAGATCGTCGGTACCCAGGCCGTATTCAACGTCCTGACGGGCCGCTACAAAAACTTCCCCAAAGAATCAAAAGCGCTGCTCCGCGGCGAGTACGGCGCCCTGCCCGGCGAAGTGAACGAACAGGTGCGCCGCGCCGCCATCGGCGATGAAGAAGTCATCACCTGCCGTCCGGCCGATAAGCTCCTGCCGGAGCTTGAAAGCATCCGCGAGCGCTTCGCGGACATCGCCCGTACCGGCGAGGACGTCCTGAGCTGCGCCATGTTCCCCCAGGTAGCCCCCGACTTTATCCGCAGGCGCGACGACCTGATCGTGCACGAGATCGAAGTAAAATGGCTTCGAGGGCCCCGTTAAGGGGTCTGACCCTTTTCGCACGTTGAAGTACGAAAAGGGTCAGACCCCTCAGCGGAAAGCCGCCTGGCAGGCGGCTTTGGAAGTACGAAAATTTACGAAAGGTGCCTGACCCCTATGATGATGCCTCATATGATATATCTGCTGGCGTGTGCCGCAAATGATATGTTGCCGGATGAGAAGAGAGTCCGCGAACTGACGGAGGATATGGACTCGCTATATAAAATGGCTTCTTTTCACCAGGTGACGGCGCTTGCCGCCTGCGCGCTTTCTTCGGCGGGCGTGAAGGATGCGCATTTTATGCAGGAGCTGGCGGTCGCTTCCTGGAAGGATATGGTGATGTCCGGCCAGCTGGAGAAGATCGAGAAGGCTTTTGATGAGGCCGGGATGTGGCACATGCGCCTCAAGGGGGCCATCCTGAAGGATTATTATCCGCAGCCGTACCTGCGGCAGATGTCGGATATCGACCTGCTGGTCGATCCGGCGGCCGAGGAGATGACGGACGGCCTTATGGAGTCGCTGGGATTTGAGAGGAAGAATGATCCGGATCACGAGTTTGACAATCACGGAATGTACGTGAAAAAGCCGGTCAGCTGTTTTGAGATCCACTGGAAGCTGATGGGCAGGAACACGCTTTTCAAAAAGGGTTACCAGTACTATAAAAATGTGGACGGCAAGCTGCTGGCGGATGACGAAAACCCCTTTGTCCGGCATTTTTCGAATGAGGATTTTTACCTCTTTATGGTCGCCCACGAATATAAGCACTACAATTTCGGCGGAGTCGGGATCCGCTCGCTCCTGGATGTTTACGTGTACCTGAAGAAATTCAGGAAGAGCCTGGACTGGAAGTACATCGAGGCGGAGGCCGGGAAGCTGGGGATCGCGGATTTTGAGAAAACGAACCGGAAGCTGGCCTGGAAGCTGTTCGCCCCCGGAGGATGGGCGTTCTCATCCGAAGAAGGAGAGAACCCGGAGCTTCCAGACAAGGTCAGGCTGACAGAGGAGGAAGACCAGATGCTTTCTTACATTCTCTCCTCCGGAACCTACGGGGTAAAGGCCCACGTCGCCGCAAACCAGGTGAGAAATATCGGACTTGGCAAGTTCGTGCTGGGGCAGATCTTCCTGCCGATGAAGGTGGTAAAGAAGCGGTACCCGTTCTTCTACAGGCACAAGTGGATGCTTCCCGTGCTGCCGCTCTACCACATGGTATCGAGCCGGAGAAAGATCTCGAATATGATCCGGGAGCTCAGAAATAAAAAAAGCACCCCGAAGCGGGATGCTTAAGAATTCGCTGTATGGAAGATCAGCCCTGTCTGCAGGTCTGGGGATTTCCGTGCTCACCGGGATTGGGACCGCCTTCGCAACCGTGCTGCCAGCCGTTGTCGCCTCTTCTTCCGGATTCAGAGGAGGTCACGACTTTTGAATAGTCAAACTCGAGCTTTTCAGCTCTGGGAGAGGTGTAATCTTTCTTCATTATTATGAAGCTCCTTTCAACAGATATACTTTCTGGAGTTTTTAACTGTAGTTAAAATATATTTGCATATCATCGGGAAATTGTCAATACAGTTTTCAGAAAATTATCCGAAAACTATGAAGCAGATTCGAAGAGAAGGGGGGTGCCCGGGAAGTGAACCGTGAAGAGTCTTTAATCTATCTGGCCGCGTGCGCGGTGAACAAAAAGAAGCCGGATCTGGCCGTACTCGGGGAGCCCGACCTTGACGATCTGCTGGAGCTGGCCATTTTCCACCAGATGGCGGGGCTGACCGCCTATTCGCTGGAGGCCGCGGGCATTTCGGACAGGCGCTTTGCCACGGAAAAAGCCAAAGCCGTCTTCCTGGAGATCACTTATGATCAGCAGCGCCGGAGCGTGCTCGAAAAACTCGAGGAGGCGGGGATCTGGTACCTGCCGCTCAAGGGCATCGTCCTGAAAAACGATTATCCCCATCCCGGCATGCGGCAGATGTCCGACAACGACATCCTCATCGACCGGGACAGGGCCGGAGATGTCAAGGAGATCATGGAGAGCCTCGGGTTCGAGACGTATCATCTGGGCGAGAAATACCGGGACGACTACCGCAAGCCGCCGGTGCTCCACTTTGAGATGCACCGCAGCCTGTTCGAGGCCGACTTCCCGGGAGAGGTATTTGAAAGCTACTTCGAGAACCTGAAAGAGCGCCTTGTCGCGGACGAGGGAAGCTCATACGGATACCATCTGACCAGGGAAGACTTCTATCTGTACATGATCTGCCACGAGTACAAGCACATCGCGTGGGGAGGCATCGGGCTGCGCGCCTTGCTCGACACCTATGTATACCTGAAAAAGTACGCGAAGGTCATGGACCGGGACTACATCAGCCGGGAGCTCAGGAAACTGGGCATCTGGGAGTACGAGAAGAAGAACCGGCGCCTGGCCATGAAGGTTTTTTCAAAGGGAGATATCAGCAGCCTGACAAAGGATGAGGCGGACATGCTCACCTACTTCATCAACTCCGGCGTGCACGGGACCATGGATCACAGCATCCAGAACATGGCCAGGAGCCTGGGCATCCGGCGGTACGTGTTCAGCCGCATCCTCCTGCCGATGTATCTGGTAGAGGAGAGATACCCGTTTTTCTATAAACACAAGGCCCTGCTGCCATTCCTGCCGCTGTACCGGCTCATCCGGCACACGAAGAATGCAGCGGCGGAAGTGAAGGCCCTGCTGCCGCCCCGAAAAACTTGACTTGAAGGTTTTCCGACCATATAATGAACCCAAATAACTATTTTACAGTCACGCTGAAAGGAGCCCTGACAAGCTTTTGGATGGTTATGCATTTCTTGATGACCTTAAAGCGCAGAAAAAGAAGGAGAAGCTGATATTCGACGATTTCTCCGATTTTCTGGAGGAGAAGGCCAGGCAGACGGCGACGCCGATCAACGGACAGTTTGAGCTGACGCCGCTTTGCAACTTAGACTGCAGGATGTGCTACGTCCACCTGCAGCCGGAGCAGCTTGATCAGAAGATCCTGGGCGTGGAAGCGTGGAAGAGCCTGATCGACCAGGCCTGGGAAGCGGGCATGTTCCAGGTGACGCTGACCGGGGGCGAGTGCCTCACCTATCCGGGATTTGAGGAGATCTACCTGTATCTGCACAGCAAGGGCTGCCAGATCACGGTGCTCACGAACGGAGTCCTGCTTAATGAGAGATGGATTTCATTTTTTAAGGAACATCCGCCGGCGGTGGTCCAGGTAACGCTCTACGGGAGCGACGATGACACCTATGAGAGGGTGACGGGGCGCCGGGCGGCCGGGACGGTCATCGAAAACGTGAAGGCGGCAAAGGAAGCGAAGATCGTGACTGTTCTTTCCGTGACGCCGAGCGTATTTCTGGGGGAGGATATTTTTAATATCCTGGACCTGGGGAAAAAGCTGGATGTGCCCGTATATATCAATACATCGCTGTTCGATCCCCGCACCGAGACCGGGAGGACCGGACAGGATGCGGATGTGGACGCGGAGATGTACGCCAGGATCTGGCGTTACCGCAGAGAGCTTGAGGGCGGAACGCCCAGGGAGATCCCGGTGGAAGAGCTTCCCGAGGCGGGCGGCCCGTGCCATGAGTGCAGCGAAAAAGGACTTCGCTGCGGAGGCGGACGGTCCGGATTCGTGATCGACTGGAAAGGAACCATGCACACCTGCAACCGGCTGTCGTTTGGCAGCTATCCGCTGAGGGACGGTTTCAAGGCCGCATGGAAACAGGTAAATGAGTTCGCGGAGAATTTCCCCCGCGTGCCGGAATGTAAAGGCTGCGCCTACGAGTCAGTATGCGACGCGTGCGCGGCGAGAATGACAAAATACGCTGAGCCGGGAGAAAGGCCCGCCCCGTTCTGTGAGATGACCAGATACCTGGTCCACAGGGGAGTGACGACCATCCCGGAATGTGAGTGAGATCCCTTTGGAGGGAAAGGAGGACATTTTAATGAGAAAGACGTATGTGTCTCCCAGAGCCGAGAAGCTGGAGTTTGACTACGCCAGTATCGTGGTCACCTCCGGGAAAGGGGACCGCGGAAACGGAAAAGGCTGCGGAAGAGGCCAGGACAATAACGGCGACAGAGGCCACGGGGTCGGCAAAGGCAAAGGCTGCAACGATATTCCCGGACATCTGGCTCCGGACAACAATCCCAAAACGGCCCACCCTGTTTTCGGCGGCTGCTGGTAAAAGAAACAAGGAGAAAAGGCACCTCAGAAATGGGGTGCTTCTTTGTGTGGATCATATGGAAAAAACATTTTATTACCGGATCGCGTCACTGACGCTGAAAACGCAGCGAAAGATGCCTCACTTCGAGGCCTTCGAATGCGAAGAGACTGATCCCGACGTGATCATGGAGGAGACAGAGGAGACCCCGGCGGACGGGCAGGATATCATCTCCGGGGATATGACGCACCGCAAAGTACCGGGCGGATGGTTCTTCCACTCGAACCCGCAGACGAAGACCGGCCTGATCGTTTCGGATGATTACGCCCGCCTGCGCTTTATCCCGAAGTACCGGGAGGGCGTGACCGAGAAGGAGGCGCTGTTCATCCGGGTGGCGCTGGAGTGCCGGCTCATTCAGATGGGCTATGTATCGCTGCACGCGGCGGCGGTGGAGCTTGACGGGAAGGCCTATGCCTTTACCGGCCCCTCCGGCATGGGAAAATCGACCCGCGCCGAGGCCTGGGGATCCGGGATAGGCGCGACCCTCATCAGCGGGGACCGTCCGCTGATCGATTCAAAGACCATGACGCTCTACGGCGTCCCCTGGGACGGCAAGGAACAGAATTACCGGAATGAAAGCTTTGAGCTCGCGGCCATCTTCGACATCCGGCGATCCCCGGCGGTCCTGCTCCGGAAAATGCGCTTCGAACAGCGGCGGCGGCTTCTTCTGAAGCAGTGCTTCATGCCCATGTGGGACAATCTCACCGCGGCCGCGCAGATCGTGAATATCAGCCGCCTCGCATCCGATGCGCAGATCCTGAGGACCTTCTGCGGCCCGGAAGAGGAGGACGGCAGGCTGCTTTATGAGACATTTTGTAGAGGTGATTTCAAGGAGGAGAGGACAGACATGAAAGCAAAGAGCGGTTTTATTTTAAGAAACATTGTAGGCGAGCACATGCTCATGCCCGTGGATGACAATATCGGCAAATTCGACGGCACGGTCCTGTTCAACGACGTCTCCGCCTTCATCTGGGAGAAGATGAAAGAGCCCGTCTCCCGCGATGACCTTCTTAAAGTCATCCTCGACGAGTACGAGGTGGATGAGGCGACCGCGGCGGCGGACCTTGACAACGTCCTGAAGAAGTTTGAAGAGCTTGAAATCATCACAAACGAATAAGAGGCTAAGATGATCAGAAATAAGAATTTTGAGATCGTACAGGTCAACAACGACTACATGGCGGTGCCGACCGGGAAGACGGCGGCCGGCTATGACGGCGTGGTGACCTTGAGCGAGTCAGGCGCCTTCCTGCTGCGCGCGCTGGACCAGGAGAGGACCGTCGATGAACTGGCGGATCTGCTCACCGCGGAGTATGAGGTGGACAGGGAGACCGCCCTCAGGGACATCACACAGATCGTGAAGGATTTTGAGCGGCTCGGGCTGATCGAAGGATGAAGGTTTCCGGGCGGCCCGGGTTGACCGAAGAACAGATAAGAAGGATAAGGTGAATCGTCATCAGCAGGACCAGTTTTGAAGAGATGCTTGAGAAGAACGGCTACCTCGTCTACACCGTGGTGGGGATGAGCATGGAGCCGCTCCTTAAGCAGCGCCGGGATATCGTCGATATCCGGGCAAAAGGCGCGGAGCGCTTTCACAAATATGACGTGGTGCTCTACGTGAGCGGCGGCCGCTACGTGCTTCACCGGATCCTGAAGGTGAGGCCGGATGACTATGTCATCGCGGGCGATCACAACACATTTTTAGAGTACGGGATCACGGATGACCAGATCCTGGGCGTGATGACGCGGATCATCCGGGACGGTAAGGAACGATCCCTGACTTCCTGGAAATACAAGGCCTACGTGCACCTGTGGTGCGACTTTTATCCCGTGCGCATGGGGATCCTGCGCGTGAAGGGAGCGGCCCGGCGCGTGAAGCGCAGGCTTGGGCGGATGAGAAGAGGTTGACAGATTGAAAGAATACTTTGAAAAATTCAAATCGCTCTTTCACAGCCCGGGACTGGCGGCCACTTACCGGTGGTCGAAGGATGTCCGCGGGCGCATTGTGATCCTGTGCCTGATCTCGGCGATCTCGACTCTGTGGGGACTTGGCATCCCGCTTGCGACCAGGGGCCTGGTGGACGGCGCGGTCGGAGCGGATCTTTCCAAACTGAAGCGCTATGCCGTCATCCTGGTCATCCTGACACTCTTTCAGTATGTGCTGGATATCCTGGAGGCGATGCTGCGCATCCGCACCTCGGCCAGGCTGCAGAAAAACCTGCAGAGCATGCTGGTGCGCGAGGTGCTCGCGAAAGACTATCCCCGCCTGAAGGGGTATCACAGCGGCGAGCTGGTCAACCGCGTGTTCTCGGACATGTCGGTGATCAAGGGCGGTGTGATGCGCCTGCTCCCGAATATGGTGGGACTTGTGCTCTCTTTCTTCGGCGCGGCGGCCATCCTGATCTCCATGGACTGGCGCTTCGTGTTCGTCATGGTGATCGGCGGCCTGGCAGGCCTGGCACTGGTCATCGCGTTCAAGCGGCCGTTAAAGACCCGCCACAAGCGGATGCAGAAGGCGGAGGACGAGCTGCACGCCTCCACTCAGGAGACCATCGAGAACATCCGCCTGATCAAGGCCGGCCTCTCCGAAGAGCGCATGCTCGACAAGATCGGCATCAACCAGGAGACGCTGCGCGCCGAGCAGGTGGAGCAGGCGACTTTCCGCTTCTGGATGCGCAATTCCATGGGCATCGTGTTCGATATCTCCTGGCTTGTGTGCATGATCTGGGGATGCCTGAGCATCTACCGCGGCCAGTTCACTTACGGTTCACTGGCGGCCATGCTGCAGCTGATCGGCCGCATCCAGGGCCCGATCGCCAATTCGGTGAGCATCTCCTCCGAGATCTTCTCGGTAAGCTCCTCCGCGGAGCGCCTTCTGGAGCTGACGGAGCTTCCGGACGAGGAAGAGGGAGAAGAGCTGCCGGGCTTTGACCGGATCGAGCTTGACGGCATCACCTTCATGTACGACGACGGCGATGAGGACGTGCTCCGGGATATCAGCCTGACCATCCGGCGGGGCGACTTCATGGCTCTCACCGGCATCTCCGGCGGCGGCAAGACCTCGCTCTTCCAGCTGCTTCTAGGAATCTACAAGCCCACGAAGGGAAGCGTTCTCTTCTGTGAGGGCGGCAAGAAAGTGCCCGCGTGCCGAGGCACGCGCCAGCTTTTCGCCTACGTGCCCCAGGGCAACACCCTCTTTTCCGGCACCCTCCGCGACAACCTGACACTCTTCACCGACGATGCATCGGAGGAGAGCATCCGGGAGGCCATCCGCGCTGCCTGCCTCGAGGACGTCGTCGACAGCACCGGCCTCGACACCGAACTTGGCGAACGCGGCCTGGGCCTGTCCGAAGGCCAGGCCCAGCGCGTGGCTATCGCCCGCGCGCTGCTTAGCGGCGCCCCCATCCTTCTTCTCGACGAGGCCACCAGCGCCCTCGACGAAGAGACCGAGGCGCGCCTTCTGGAGAACATCTCCCGCATGCGCGACAAGACCTGCCTCATCGTCACCCACCGGCGCGCTGCACTCGCTATCTGCGACTATGAAGTGCATATCGAGAACGGAATTCTGACAGGGGACGGTTCTCTGTCATAAAAAAAGCAAGCGGCGGCCCCCCGAGTGGGGTTTGACTCGAAAGAATTGGAAGGAGAGCACCAGATGATCGACTTTCACACCCATGTACTTCCAAACATTGACGATGGCAGCCGCAGCAGTGATATGTCCCTGGAGATGCTGGCCGAGGAAGCGGCGCAGGGTGTGACCACAGTGGTGGCGACACCGCATTTTCTCGCGCAGGATATGTCGATTGAGGACTTCCTGGAAAGAAGAAATGATGCGCTCTCAGAAGTGAGAGGGAACATGTCTAAGGCCGACACCCCATTTCCGGCCATTCTCGCCGGAGCGGAGGTCTATTATTTTTCCAGCATGGGACTGGCTGAGGAGGTTTCCATGCTGACGGTCGAAGGCACTAATACGCTTCTTCTGGAAATGCCGTTCGGCCAGTGGAGCAGCCGCGTTTTCGAGAATGTGGAACAGCTGATCAACCGCCAGAACCTGACGGTCGTGCTGGCGCATGTGGAGCGGTATATCGGGTTTCAGAAGGATAGGAGCGTCTGGGATAAGATACTCACACTACCGGTCATTCCACAGATAAACAGCGGCAGCCTGATCGAGAAAAGGCGGCTGTTCAGAAGAGACAAAACATATGAGTTCTGTATCGAGTTTGCGAAGAAGACCGACAAGCTTATTCTCGGCAGCGACTGCCACAACTTGTCAGACCGCAGGCCGAACCTGAAGGCAGGGAGAGAGGCTCTGGAGAAAGCGCTGGGAAGCAGCGCTGTGGCCATGACGGATAAAACAATAAAAGAAGTGCTGGGATAAGACGGATATGAATATGCAGCTCGTGTACCTGGCGAGCTGCATTTTCTTTATATGAGAAGAGGAGGGGAGCCGGGATGAGAACGAAGAAAAACACTGTCATTCTGTCTGTGATGTGTATGTTGGCTGTATTCATAACATTCACCGCGGCGCAGCAGACCCAGGCGGCACAGGAACCGCGCAAAATGGAGACTGCCGCGGACGCCGATGAGTGGATCAGCGTTTTCCTTGGTGAAACTCCGGAGACGCTGGATGACGAATGGACATTAACGCCCCAGATGGAGGCGGCAGCCACGCAGCTTGGCGGCATGAAGGGCATGGCGGCCTCCCTCGCGGTGCTTGGAGGCATTGAGGAGATCGGACCGGCGTATGAGGGCGAAGTGCAGGGGTATAAAGTGTTTAACATTCCCTGCACATTTTCAGTGATGAAAGTCAATCTGGTCCTGGCAGTGCAGGACGGTGCCATCGCGGGACTGACGACCGGCCCCTACGACCCGGGAGAGAAAACAGGTGAAGGAGCGGGAACAGAATCGGTCGAGGGTCAAAGCGAGGAAAGCCCGGAGAACGAGGAAAGCCCGGACGACGACTTCGCCGCCATCGATCTGGCGCTCCCGGTCCCGTCGCTTGACGGTGAACTGCCGGGTACATTAACGGTCCCGAAGGGAGACGGGCCTTTCCCAGCGGTGGTGCTGGTGCATGGTTCCGGTCCTAACGACAGGGATGAAACAGTTGCAAGTGTGAAGCCTTTCAGGGATCTGGCCGAGGGTCTGGCTTTAAGAGGCATCGCCGTCTACCGCTTTGACAAGCGCACATATGTTTATGGGGCGCAGCTGGCAGATGATAAGGATATCACGCTGGAGGATGAAACGATCGTGGATGCCGTAAACGCGGTGCAGCTGCTGGCCGGACAGGAGAAGATCGACAAAGACCGGATCTTCGTGCTGGGACACAGCCTGGGCGGAAACGCTATTCCCGCCATCGCGCAGGATCTGGAACAGACCGGGCTGAAAGCAGGCGGATTCATCATGCTGGCCGCCTCGCCAAGGCCACTGGATGAGCTGATGCGGGAACAGTATGATTTTCTGTACTCACTGATGCCGGAGATCACCGAAGAGCAGCAGGCGGAAAAAGACGAGGTGTTTGCCGAACTGGACAAATTGAAGGACCTGGAAGGACTGTCCGAAGATGACACAGTTCTGGGGGTGTATTCCACATATTGGAAGTGGCTTGCGCAGTACGATGCCATGGAAACAGCAAAAGAGATGACCGCACCGTGCCTTCTCCTGCAGGGCGAGGAGGACTATCAGGTGACCATGGAAGATTTTAATATTTGGCAGGAGGCACTCGGCGACAAAGAAAACTTCGAGATGAAATCCTATCCCGGCCTGACCCACGCATTCACGCCCGGGCAGAAAACAGAGGGTGCAAACGTTTATGCCCGCGCCGCAAAAGTAGATGAACAGGTTATAGAGGACATAGCGGCGTTCATCTTGTCGCGTTCTTGAATAAAGAATCAGACGCAGACCTTTGAGGAGGAGAATGACATGACAAAAAAGATAGTGCTGATCGGAGCCGGCGGGTTCGGAAGAGAAGTGGCCTCCATTATTCAGGTACTCAACATGGCGGCGGATCACCGCAACTGGGAGCATCCCTATGAACTGCTCGGCTTCCTGGACGATTCCGAGGAGTTCCACGAAGGAATGCTCATCAACGGACTTCCGTGGCTTGGGAAGAAAGAATGGATCCTCGACCATAAGGATGAGGTGGTGTGCAACTGCACGATCGCCACGCCGCACGTAAAGCGGAAGATCCAGGAAGAACTGACGGCGCAGGGGGTCGAGTTTGAGACGATCGTTGCGTGGGGCGGTTACGTGGCGGATTACACAAAGATCGGCAAAGGCTGTGTGTTCTATGGAGGAGTCACGATCGCAGTCAACTGCGAGATCGGCGACGGCGTCCTGTTCAACCAGGCAGTCACCATCGGGCACGATACGGTTGTCGGCGATTATACGATCATCATGCCGACGACCGGTGTGAGCGGAAAGTGCAAGATCGGATCGGAAGTGTACATCGGCGGACATGCCTTCATCGTTCCGGGGCGGAAAGTCGGAGACGGTGCAACCGTCGCTGCCGGCAGCATCGTCTTCTCCAACGTGAAAGCGGGAACGACCGTGCTGGGAAATCCGGCCAAGAGGATGAAAGCAATCGAATAGACCCCTCCCTATGCCACACAAATTTGTTGACATATATGTATGCATCTGGCAAAATTATATGGAATAGTCCCGTAGTATGGGATTGCAAGAAAGGATGCGGATTATGAAGAAGCGTCTGGCTGCGTTGGCAGCTGTTCTTACGGTTACTTTCTCCGGAATGTGCATGGCGAATAATGCGCCGGATCCGAATGTTACGAAGGGGATGCCTAGCCCGACGGCGCAGACGGTGACCGAGACCGGGACGAAGTCGCCCAAGACCGGTGACCTGAATGTGTATGCGCTCCTCGGGGCGGGTACCTGCGCGGGACTGGCGGCGGTGTATGCGTCGAAACGCAGACGTGAGCTGAGCGAGAATGCGTAATCGCACGAAACGCACCTTCTGGACGGTGCTGATGGTCCTTTTCGCAGCGGCCGCCTGCGTCTGCTTCGGCATCGCAGCCTGGTACTTTTTCGGGCTTAAACGAGCCGCGAGCGAGGGCGAGAAGGTCGCGCAGGAGGTTATGCAGCAGGAGACCGAAAAACCGTCAGAGGCCCCAAAAGAAAAGAACCTTCTGGGCGAGGCTTCGCTCGAAGAAATTGAAACTGCTGAATTTACCGGAGAGATCGATGCACAGACACCGGCTGTTCCCGAAGACGCGCTCGCAGATGGCGAAGCGGATGAGGAGGATATCCCGGTGAATTTTGTGCGCCTGGAATCTTATAATCCGGAGCTGTACGCCTGGATCCGCATTCCCGGGACGAACATCGACTACCCGGTGGCGCAGCACGAGGGCGAGGATCAGCTGTTCTACCTGCATCACGACCTGTACGGCGAGCCGCAGTACGCGGGCTGCATCTTCTCCCGGTCGCAGGCGGCTAAAGACTTCACCGACGCTGTAACCGTCCTGTACGGACACAATATGCGAAACGGGAGCATGTTCCAGAACCTGCATCTGTTTCGTGAAAAAGACTATTTTGACGAGCACCGTGAGCTGTACATATACACAGCGGACCAAGCCATAAGATATGAGATCTGCGCGGTCTATCCCTTCGACGACCGGGATATCGAAGCAAGTTATGATTTTTCGGATCCGGAGGATCTTAAACAATACCGTGAGAGCATAATGCATCCCCATTCCATGGAGGCGAATGTCCTTGAAGGACTGGAGATCACAGAAAATGACAAGATACTGACCCTGAGCACCTGCATCTACGGCGCCACTGACCAGCGCCTGCTCCTGCAGGCCGTCCGCAGATGAGGGACGGATGAGAAAGTGAAAACGATCGGTAAAGGGAATAAATGAACGATAATAAGATAAACTCTGGACATTCCAGATACGACAAGCCCGCCGGGGAGACCCCGGGCTCGTCCAGATACAACAGACCAACACCCGAAAGCACTCCGCCGGTGAACCCGAAGCAGGAAGAGCTTGACCAGCTCAACCGGGAACTGGGGGAGGTCCTTGGCATCAGCGGCGCAGACGCTTCTTCAACTGAACCTGTCAGTTCCCAGATGGCACAACTGAAAAAGGAGAGGAGAAGAAGCCTTTTTTTTGTGCCGGCCATTGTGCTCGGCGTGTTGATTCTGATCGCCGCGGGAGCGGCGGCCGGCGTCTACGGCCTCTACAGCGCGGGGCGAAAAAGCCTGCTGACGCATAAGGCCGAGGAGGGCGTGGAGATCACGGCTCCGGAAGATGCGACCGTAGAAGAAAACGGCAATCTTGTCACCTGGAAGGGCAAAAAATACAAGAGGAACGAGAACATCGTCGCGATCCTCGGCCTCGGCATCGATAAGAAAACAGAAGGCATGGAAGCCATGATCCCGGGCGAAGCCGGCCAGTCCGACACCATCATCGTCGGCGCGCTGGATGTGGAGACCGGCAATCTGGATCTGATCAACATCTCCAGGGACTCCATGGCTGACATCGACCTGTACAACGAAAACGGTGAGTACTCAGCCACCGAACGGATGCAGATCTGCCTGGCCTACGCCTATGGCGACGGCAAGGAAAAAAGCTGCGAGAACGCGAGAAAAGCGGTCTCCAGGCTGTTATACGGCATTCCCATCGACGCGTACTTTTCCATCACCGTGCCGGCCATCGGGGCGCTCAACGACTCCATCGGCGGCGTGGAGGTGGAGGTGCTCGAAGACTTGAGCAGCGCCGATCCCGCCCTCACGAAGGGAGCGAGGGTACAGCTCAAGGGAGAGCAGGTGCGCACCTACGTGATCTCCAGGGACTGGTTCGATGTGGAAGCCAACAACGGAAGAATGATGCGGCAGCGCCAGTACATGGCGGCCTTCATGCGCAAGGCGATCGGCCTGATGCGCCAGAACATCTCGACCGTACTGACCATCTACGAGGCTGTGCGGGCCAACATGGTGACGGACCTGAGCCTGTCGAGAATGGTCTACCTGGCCAGACTGGCCATGACGAAGGACTTCTCCGAACAGAACATCCTCACCGTGCCGGGCACCATCGAGAAGGGCACCGCGGCGTTCGGCGAAGAACACGCGGAGTACACCGTCGATGAGGAAGCCCTGTACCAGATCATCCTGGACGTGTTCTATCAGGAAGTCCAGTAAAACACACAAACAAGAGGATCAATGAATGAGAACAGTACTGAGTGTACTGCGGCATATTGTAAGAGCCGTCATTGCCATCGTCGCTCTGGCGAACCTGGCCGCAGTCCTTCTCTTTCAATATAATATCCCCGACTCGGTGACGTCCAGAATACCGCTGTTCCAGAACAAGACCGTGCAGAGAATCCTGGGACGGGCAAGCCTGGATGGTCAGGAAAACGAGGCCGACCTGATGCAGACCCGCATCGTGGTGCCTACCCAGTCGCTCAACTACAACGGCGAGGGAAAGCTTGACCTGCTCGCGGGCGTGTACGTCATGAACGCGGACGGATCGAAGATGGATGATATCGAGATCACCACCCAGATCACGCCCGGCGAGACAAAGACGGACAAGATCGTCAACTATTACGCGGTGCTGGAGGACGGCACCGAGCTGACGGCGGCCAGGCGCATCGGCATCGGCAACCGATACACCGGACCGAGCATCGTGGTGTCGGCCCAGCTGCCGGAGATGGACTACGAGGACGGCGCCGCGGCGCTGCTGCGCACCCTGAAAAAGAACGACGCCATAGCGGCGGATGACGGCTTCGGAAATGACGTCACGGACAAGATCAACGCCTCCCTCGGAACAGCCGGGGAGGACGATGACGAAGTCCCGCTCACCCTGCGGGTGGGCAACGAGCTGGGCGATGCCTTCTCCACCCAGGTACTGGTGCCGGTGAGCACCACCGGCGTGGTAATGAAGCTGACCACGAAGGAGACGACCATCCACGTGGGCGACGGCTTCAGCTTCTACGACTACATCAAAGAATGCCATGACGCGGAGGGCAACGACCTCCATCACAACATCATCGTCAAAGGATCGGTGGACAGCTGGACGGCGGGCGACTACACGCTGGAGATCTACTGCATGGACGCCAATAAGGTGACCAGCCCCGTCAAGAAACTGCTGGTCCACGTGGTGGAATAAGATGATCGACATACATGCCCACATCCTGCCCGGTCTCGACGACGGAGCGCAGGACCTGATCGACGCCGTGCTGATGGCGGAGCTGGCTGTGGAGGGCGGCACGAGCGTGCTGATCGCCACGCCGCACGGGAACAACGAGCGCAAGAAAGCCAGGCCGCTGTCCGATAAGGACTATCTGGAAAAAATAAAGCAGGAATTTGACCGCCTGCAAAACGAACTGAAAAAGAGAGAGCTGCCCCTTCGCCTCATCCAGGGCATGGAAGTGCTCTGCACCGAGGACACGGTCCGGAAGCTGGCCAGGAAAGAGCTGGTGACCCTGAATGGTACCCGCTGTATCCTGGCGGAGTTCGACTTTGATGCTTCAGGAATCTTCTGCCGCAGAAGAATAGAAGAACTGATCGAAGCGGGCTTAAGGCCGGTGATCGCACACCCGGAGCGGTACGAGTGCGTACTGCAGAAACCTAAGTGGGCTGAAGAGTGGGCGGACATGGGATGCCTTCTGCAGGTCAACAAAAGCAGCCTGCGGGGAAGCTTCGGACGGGGAGAGTACGAAGCCGGCTGGACGCTGATCAAAAACGGCGCCGTCACCTTTGTGGCCAGCGACGCCCACAGCCCCTACTACCGGACGCCCTTCCTGGGGGAGACCCGGGAAATGCTGAGCCGCGAGCTTTCAAAGAGAAAGGCAAACCGACTGTTACGGGAAAATGCCGAGGAACTGCTCCTTTCAGAGATATAAACAGGAGGATTTGAATGTGGAAGATCCGCGCAGCGGTGATCATATTCTTCATCATATCAGCTGCCGTTTTCATTAACTACAATTTCCATTACTACACCACCCGTGACACCATGCCGCCCGAGATCACGCTCGGCTCGGAGGATATCCGCATCTCCGTAAAGGACGATGAGGAGAAGATTCTGGCCGGCTGCACGGCCTGGGACGCGGTGGACGGGGATGTGACGGGAAGCCTCGGCGTGGAGAATCTGTCCGATTTTACCGAGGTTCCGGTCCGGGAAGCGAGCATCGTGGCCTTCGATGAGGCCGGACATGTGGCGAGGACGAGCCGGAGGGTGACCTACACGGACTACAAGCCCATCGAGTTCTCGCTGGACGAGCCGCTGCGGTTCCCGATCACCTACGGGGTGCCGGATATCTTAAGCCGCGTCCACGCCACGGACTGCCTGGACGGCGATATCTCGAGCCTGATCGCCTTCGATGACGAATCCCAGATCAACGTGACCAGCCCCGGGACGTACCTGACCAGACTACTGGTCACCAACAGCGCCGGGGATACCGGAGAGCTGCCGGTCAAGATCTACGTCTACGACTGGTCTGAGATCGGCGGTGCGCCGAATATCATCCTGACCGACTACCTGATCTATGTGCGCAAAGGATCGAGTGAGATCGACCCGCTTAAGTACATCGACCACGTGGAATACCGAAGCGCCGAGTACGCCCTCACCGAGGAGCGCGGCACCTTCGCCATCAATACCGAAGGCTGGGACAACTCCTCCATAAGGGCCCTGAACAAGGAAGCCAAGGAGAACCCGAGCGTCAACACTGAACAATTTGAGATCACCGACGGGGTGAACTACGACATCCCCGGCGTTTACGAGATCACCTTCGAGCTGGAGGACCTGGACCACAACCGCGGAACCGTCCCCCTGGTGGTGGTCGTAAGAGAATGAGAGGAACAGACTGATTTCGATGAACACGAATGGACCGCAGGGAGCCGGGGGAACGCTCGGCAGCTTTGATATCAAGACGATCTGGCGTGACGTGCGCGGACAGCTGTGGATGCTTATCCTGGCGGCCGCGGCTGTTGCCATGCTCTTTTTCGTCTGGCGGGCTAAAACCACGCGCTCCTCAGCGTATATATCGACCACCTACAGCGTCACCGCCAAGGGAACGAACAACGACCTGTTCTCCTCCCTCAGTATGGCGCAGACTACGGCTGGTCAGTTCTCCCAGGTCATCAATTCGCCCGCGCTGCGGACGCTGGTCATGGAAGATCTGGGCGTTAAACAGCTGAACAGCCAGATCTCCTCGGAGATCATCTCCGAGACCAACCTGCTGGTGCTGAGCGTGACCGCGCCTACGCCCCGGGAAGCCTTCCTGACCATCAAATCGGTCATGAAGCACTATCCGGACATCTCCGATTTCATGGTCGGAAACGCCATCATGCGTGTGCTGGTCCCGCCCACGGTCACCTCGACCTCGAGCCACCTGCCCTGGAACAGCCTGATCAAGGCATTTCTGGCCGCCTTTGCCGCCCTGCTGGTGTTGGCCGTTTTCTTATCAACACTTAAAGACTCCATCCGGACCGCCAAAGACGTGACGGAAAAGCTTGACACAAAGCTGATCGGCCAGATCTGCCACGAGAAGAAATATCATTCTTTAATGGCTGCGCTGCTTGGCCGGCGCACGCCGCTGCTGATCAACCATTCCGCCATGAGCTTCCGCTACACGGAATCGGTGCAGAAAGCCTGCCGGAAGATCCAGAACCAGATGGACAGCCAGGGGGCAAAGAGCGTCATGGTCACCAGCTACATGGAGAACGAGGGCAAGTCAACGGTGGCGGCCAACATCGCCCTGGCCTTTGCCCGGAGCGGAAAGAAGGTTATCCTGGTGGACCTCGATCTTCGAAGGCCCTCCCAGTACCGCTTCTTCAAGGTGACGGACAAGCCGCTGACCGCCCTTGGCCGCGCCCTTCAGGGAAAGAAATATGACCAGGAGCTGATCGGCTATATCCCCTCCGACGAGCTGTACTATCTGTTCAACACCAACGATTACAACCGCTCCACGGAGATGCTCACCAATGGGCGCATGGCCGCCATTCTGGAATATCTTAAAGATCAGTTCGACTATATCGTGATCGACACGCCCCCCATGGGAGCGGTCGCGGACGCGGAAGCCATCGCGTCCATCGCAGACGTGTCCGTGTGCGTGGTGCGCGAGCACTGTGCCATGGCCAGGGATATCAACGACATGATCGATGTGTTGGGAGACTGCAAAGCCAAGCCCATCGGCTGCATCTTCAACGACGAGCATGACAGCCCGGTGAAGAACCTGGGCGGATACGGCTACAGCAAAGGGCGTTACGGCTACGGATACCATTACGGTTATGGCTATGGCTACGGAAAAGGTTACGGTTACGGGAAAGGTTACGGCAAATGAGCGAAAGCAGCCAGCATAAGATGAATACGATGCCGGAAATGCAGGCCCCTCCGGGCCCGCTTCCGGATGAGATCAATATCGCCGCGCTGGCGGAGGATATCGTGAAGGGAGTGCGTGCTCACTGGCTGGCCCTTCTGGTGGTCATGAGCCTTACGGCCAGTCTCTTCTACCTGTATTTCGGCCGGCGCTATGTACCGGTCTACCAGGCATCCTCCACGTTCCTGGTGAACACGAACAGCGCTATCAGTACCATGAATGATTACTATAATATTGCGGCGGCCAGACAGATTGCGAGTACATTCCCTTATATTATTTCGAGCAGCGCCATGCGAAAACTCATCATGGATGACCTGCATCTAACGTATATCCCGGGCTCGATCAACGCCGAAGCCCTCGAGGAGACCAACATGATCACCATCAGCGTCACCTCGGGCAGCCCGCAGGATGCCTACGATGTGCTCCAGTCGGTACTGAACAACTACCAGTCGGTGGCCAAGCAGGTGATCGGCAACACCAGCCTGATCTTCATGAATGAGACCGGGCTTCCCACACAGCCAATCAATCCGCGCAACACGAAAAGAATGCCGCTCTACGGAGCGCTGGCGGCGCTGGCGGCCGGGATCGGCCTCATCGCGCTGCTGTCTCTGACAAAGAAGACCATCCGATCCGAGGAAGACTTCCGGAGCATCCTGAACCTGCACTGCCTGGGCACCGTGCCCCTGGTGCGGTTCAAGCTCCGGACCGGCAGGAAGCGCAACAAGGTCCTGATCACCAATGACCGGGTCTCCTACGGGTTCGTGGAGGGCATCCGTACCCTGAGAACGCGTATCGAGCGCGACCACGCCGAGCATGGCGCCGGCACCTACCTGGTCTCCAGCGCCATCGCCGGAGAGGGAAAGAGCACCATTGCGGTCAACCTGGCGCTCTCCCTGGTCTCCAAGGGCCTTGACGTAGTGCTGGTGGACCTGGATATGAGAAACTCCTCCGTCGCGGAGATCCTTGACCTTCCTAAAGATGGAAAGGGCATGGCGGACGTGCTTGAAAAAAAGGCCGTCCTGATGGATGTGATGGTCACCGACGAGGAGAGCGGCCTGAAGGTCATCCCGGCCGGGGATGCGGGCATGAACTCCGTGCGGCTGATCAATGGCGACCTGGTCAAGGGTATGATCAGCGCCCTCAAAAAGGACGCGGATTACATCATTATCGACACACCGCCCGTCGGTCTGATCTCCGACGCGGCTTCCATCGCTTCCGTGATCGACGGCGGCATCTTCGTGGTCCGTCAGGACTGGGCTCCCATCGACCGCGTAAGAGAGGGAGTGGAGCTTCTGGCCGACTCAGGCATGCGCATCTGCGGATGCGTCCTGAACGGCGGAGAGGCGGGCATCTCCCACTATGTGAGCTACGGCTACGGCGGCTACGGACGCTACAGCCGCTACGGCAGTCCCTACTCGAAAAAGAGAAGAAAAAAAGAACAGTCTGTTGAAGAAGAGAGCTGATCGCAGCGGAGGACACTTGCGATGCATTACAGAGCTTTAAAAAGAACCCTGGATATCCTGGTCTCCCTGCCGGTCCTGGTGGTGACAAGCCCGGTCATGCTTGCCACAGCAGCGGCCGTCAAGCTGGAATCGCCGGGACCCGCCATCTTCAGGCAGGCGCGGCTGGGCGTGGGAGGCAGGGAATTTACCATGTACAAGTTCCGCTCCATGGCCCTGAATTCCGAGCACACGGGAAGCGGTGTCTACAGCGAGAAGGGCGATTCGCGTGTCACGAAGGTGGGCAGGTTCATCCGCGCCACATCCATCGACGAGCTGCCCCAGCTCTTTAACATCCTGAAGGGCGACATGAGCCTGATCGGCCCCCGGCCGCCCCTCACCTATCATCCATGGCCGATCGACCAGTACACCCCGCATCAGAGGCGGATGTTCGAGGTCCGTCCCGGCGTGACCGGCTGGGCCCAGGTGAACGGGCGCAAGTGCGTGGAGTGGCACGACCGGATCGATATGAATGTCTGGTACGTGGATAACGCCTCCCTGGGGCTGGACCTGAAGATCCTTGGGATGACGCTGAAGACGCTGGTTCACACAAAAGACAATGTCAACCATGGGGAGACGCTTGCCTCCTCCGTTACCACCGGAAAATAAGCAACGCAGCCAGGAGGAAGCCCTTATGCCGCTCAAACTGATGTATATCACCAACCGCCCGGACGTGGCGCTGATCGCCGAGAAAAACGGCGTGGAACGCATCATGGTGGACATGGAATACATAGGCAAGGCGGAGCGCCAGAAGCGGATGAACACCGTCCAGAACCACCACACCATCGAGGACATCCGGAACGTGCGCGAGGTCCTGACAAAGTCCGAGCTGCTGGTGCGGGTCAACCCTATCCATGAGGCGAAGTCCGGCGAGTATACTTCCTCCGAGGAGGAGATCAACGCCGCGGTGGAGGCAGGCGCGGACATCATCATGCTTCCCTATTTCAAGACCCGGGAGGAAGTCGAGCGCTTCATCACCGCGGTCGGCGGCCGGACGCACACGATGATCCTTTTAGAGACCATCCAGGCTGTGCGCATCCTGGACAAGATCATGTCCGTGGACGGCATCGACGAGGTGCATATCGGCCTCAATGACCTGAGCATCACCTGCGGTTACCCGTTCATGTTCCAGTCTTTCGCCAACGGCCTGGTGGACGATATCTGCCACGAGCTGCGCAAGTACGGGAAGCCCTACGGCGTGGGCGGTATTGCCTCCCTGGGAAGAGGAATGGTGAAGGCCGAGCTGATCATCAAGGATCACTATCGGCTGGGCTCGAAAGCCGCCATACTTTCCAGGAGCTTCTGCAACATTGACCAGTTTAATGACCTGGCAGCGGTGGAGGAGATCTTCCTGCGCGGCATCAATGAGATCCGCCTGCTGGAGAAGGAGTGCAAGGTCCATGCCGATTTCTTCAACAAGAACAAGCGGGCGCTGGACAACGCCATCAACCGGGTGGTCAGCGCCATGGAAACGCCGCAGGCCACGGACGGAGCCTCAGGCAGGGGAAAGGACAGGGCATGAATATCCTGATCACCGGCGCCTGGGCAGAGGCGAAAGAGTATATCCCAGAGATTGAAGGGATGGGGCATAAGGTTCTGTTCCTGCAGCAGGAGAAGGATGCGCTTCCCTGCAGCCCGGACTGGGCGGAGGGCGTCATCTGCAACGGCCTGTTTTTAAGTCACCCCATCGAGGAATTCACCGGCCTCCGGTACATCCAGCTCACCTCGGCGGGCTTTGACCGGGTTCCGATGGACTATATAAGAGCAAAGAACATTGAGATCCATAATGCACGGGGCGTTTACAGCATTCCCATGGCCGAGTTTGCCGTCGCGGGAGTGCTGCAGCTGTATAAGGGCCTGAATACATTCAAAAGGCAGCAGCAAAGGCGCGAGTGGAGCAAGAGACGAAACCTCAGGGAACTGAACGGAAAGAAGGTTTTGATCGCCGGCTGCGGGAGCGTCGGCACGGAGTGCGCCAGACGATTTACTGCCTTTGGCTGTTATGTGACCGGCATCGATGAGCTGCCGCAGACAAAAGAACCCTTTGGAAAGATCCTGGCTCCAGCCTGTCTGGATGAGGAGCTCAGGGAAGCGGACATTCTGGTGCTTACCCTTCCGCTGACGGAGGAGACAAAGGGACTGATCGGCGAAAGACAGCTTCAGCTGATGAAGCCGGATTCCCTGGTGGTGAACATCTCCCGGGGCGGCGTGATCGATGAAAACGCGCTGGTGAGGAAAATGGAGCATATCGGCGGCGCGGTGCTGGATGTCTTTGAGGAGGAACCGCTGCCGGAGGAGAGCCCGCTGTGGGCTATGGAAAATGTGATCATCACGCCGCATAACAGCTTTGTGGGGGACGGCAATAGGGAAAGACTGGCCGACCTGATCATGAGGAACGTTTCTAAGCAAAGATAAGAGGTTTTTATGGATACATTCAGGGAGATGATCGAAAGACGCAGCGACCTTCAGCCGTATCTGTTCTGCCGCGGCTTTTTGCTGACGGATCAGAGCCTTAACCTGCAGGCCTTCCCGTTTTTCGGGAACTGGAACAGTACTCCGGTCACCGACAGGTTTACCGCTTATACGCACAAGCTGGCCAGAGTGAGCACTGCGAGCTTGGCAGGTCGGTCTTTTGTCCTCTTCGGCCATGCCTATGATCCGTTTGCCATGGAAGCCGATGAGAAGGCCATTCTTGAGAGAATAGCCGCCTCCTTCGGAACGGACGAATTTCAGGAGCGGATCGATGAACTGACCGGGATCTTTGTGCTGGCGGTCATTGAGGGGGAAAAGGTCATTTTTGAGTGCGATGCCTCCGGAATGCAGTCAGCTTATTATGCGAAGATCGGCCCCTCTTTTTTTATCACCTCCCACGCACAGCTGGTGGCGGATATCTGCAGCCTCGAGATAACCCCGTTTGCCCATGAACTTCTTGAATACAAATGGTATTACCGCGTGATGGGGCCGTATATGCCAGCTGACCTGACGCAATTCGAGCCGGTACGCCGGATCGTACCCGATCACGCCTACACTTTTGACGGAGAAAAGGTCAGCCATAAGCGCTTCTGGCCATTAAAGGAAAACGAACAGGCGGATACTGAAGATTCATATCAGGAAGTCATCTCAAAATCCGCGGAGATCCTGAAAAAAAATATGCAGCTTGTCGCGAAAAAATGGGAGCAGCCTATGATCTCGCTGACAGGGGGAATCGACAGCAATACCACCTTTGCGGCGGCCAACGGCCTGTATGACAAGATCGGCGCCTTCAGCTATCTCTCTGCGCCTAAGGAAGTGCCGGATGTCAAAGCGGCCGGGAAGATCGCCAGCCATTTTAAGGTAAAGCGAAAGCTGTACCGCATCCCGGAAAATACAGAAGAACTTGAAGACTATGATGAGATCAGCCGGATCATCGCACATAACGACGGGTATATTGCCCCGCTGAACGAAAACGAGATCCGTAAAAGAGTGTACCTGCTGAAGCATTTCGGGGGGGATGTTGAGGTTAAATCCTGGGTGTCGGAAACCATCCGCGGCTACTGGTACAAGCACTATGGCCGCAAGACCATGCCGCCCCTCTCGGCAAAGCTTTTCCGAAATCTGTACAAGATCTTTATTTTCAACCGTCTGCTGGCCTGTAAGATCGACCGGATCTTTGAAACGTACATCGACGAGTTTGAGTACCGGAGCATACCGGGGGGCTATCCGCCGGCTGACATGCATTACCACGAAGTGACCTGGGGAAGCTGGGGCGGACTGAACATATCCGACATGAAGCTGTATTCGGATATCACGATCATTTACGACAACCGGAAACTTCTTGACCTTCTGTTCAGGGTTCCGTTGGAGAAGCGGATATCCGACCAGCACCATCTTGACCTTAAGAAGATCCTGAACAGGGAGCTTTACGACATGAACATCCGGGTTATTAACATGAAAGAGACGGATACGCGGGCTTTTCTGCTGAACTGTATTTTCACCGCCAATACCATTCTTCCGTTTTAAGGGGACTGTTTAAACATGAGCAAAGTACTGTTAGTGGCTACGGTACAAAGTCATATCTGCCAGTTTCATAAACCGCTGATGTCTCTGCTTCGTGAAAACGGCTGGGAGATCCATGTGGCTGCCAGGGACAACCTGAAGGAGAAGAACGGCCTGAAGCTGGAGTACGCGGAAAAGGTTTTTGATATCCCCTTTTACCGTTCGCCCTTCAGCCCGAAAAACCTGAATGCCTACCGCCAGCTGAAAAAGGTGATCAGTGAAAATCAGTACGACATCATACACTGCAATACTCCGGTTGGCGGCGTGCTGACCAGGCTGGCAGCGAAGGAAGCAAGGAAGAAGGGAACAAGGGTTTATTACACTGCCCACGGCTTTCATTTTTATAAAGGAGCTCCGCTGAAAAACTGGCTGATGTATTATCCGATCGAGAAAGCCCTCAGCCGGCGGACTGACAAGCTGATCACGATCACGCAGGAAGACTATGAATTTGCCAGGAAGCGTTTTAAGTGTCCGGTGGTTCACATTCACGGAGTGGGGGCGAACAGCGGGAGGTATTATCCCATCTCCCGGGAAGAACAGGAAAAGCTGAAGGAGCAGCTGGGATATTCCGGAAAGTTCATCCTGAATGTTGGCGAACTGCTTCCCAACAAGAACCAGAAAATGGCAATTCTGTCGATGAAAAAGGTTCTCGAAACGCAGCCGGATGCCAGGCTTTTAATTGCCGGAAACGGGCCGGAAAAAGACAATCTGCAGGCGCTGGTAGAAGCGGAGGGCCTGTCAGAGAACGTTGAGTTTTTAGGCTACACGACTTCGCTGCCAAAGTATGTGCAGATCTGCGATGTGATGGCGGCCTGCAGCTTCAGAGAAGGCCTGCCGCTTAATATTGTAGAGGCTATGCTGTGCGGAAAACCGGTGGCCGCTTCGGACAACCGGGGGCACAGAGAACTGATCAGCGATGGCCAAAACGGACACCTGGTCAAGGCAGGTGATTCAGATGCGCTGGCAGAATGTATATGTGAGATTTTGCGTGACCCTTTGATCTATTCCCGGTACGCGCTGGAAAAAGCGAAGTTATATACTGATAAATCTGTAAGGCACGAGCTGGCAGAAATCTATGAACTTTAAGAGGAAACCCCGGTGGCGATAGCAAATATAACAAGTTATGATCTTCTGATATGGCTGGCCATATGCTGGCTGTTTTCTAGAATTTATCCGGTACAAAGACCAGAATATCAATTCGGGAAATATGAGTGGCGGTATAAGCCACTGTTTGCGGTAGTGGTATTTCTTCCGATTTTCATAATGACTGTTTTTGGGCCCCCAAGATCAGACACAGGAGCATATCTTTTAACTTTCAGGAAACTACCTTCATCCCTGAACGATGCTTGGAGAGACGCTTTATCAAAGGAAAATGCCGGATTTACACTTTTTGGAGTTGCAATAAAACAGATATTTGGAGAAAACGAGACGGCATATCGTTTCGTTATTGCGTTGATTCATTCAATCCCTATTATTGCAGTAATAAGGAAATACTCTGTTAACTATTTGCTTTCGATCTATTTATTCATAACTACAACTATTCATCTTGGATGGATGATGAATGGGTTACGCCAATTTATGGCAGTAACGATTATTTTTGCTGCCACTCCGTGGATTATACAAAAAAAGTACCTTCGTTCCATAATTGTTATTTTAATTGCTGCAACATTCCACAGGACAGCGTTGGTAATGATTCCGGTTATTTTCATTGTTCAGGGAAGAGTATGGAATGCAAAAACCATTTTTTACAGCATAGTAATTGTGATTGCTACATACATTTTTTCCCGTAGTTCCAACGCTTTTGATGCAGTTGCAAATTTAGCAGGCTATTCGCTTAATGCGGTTCGTGAATGGGGAGATGATGGTGCGAATCCCATTCGGGTTCTTGTGAATGCAGTTCCCATGCTTATGGCGTATATTTATCGAGAACAGCTAGCCACGAATAATAATCCTGAAATTAATATATGTATTAATATGTCTGTTGTTACAACTGGCATTTATTTGGTTGCGATGGTGACAAGTGGAATTCTAACAGGCAGGATGCCGATATATACAAGCTTATATAATTTGATTTTACTTCCATATATTATAGATAAAGTATTTACTGGCAGTAAACGATATATGATTATGAGTGCAGCTATTGTCTTACACTATCTTTTTTTCTTAAGGTCTATAGGAATATTATTATAAACTTTAGTATAGAGATTTTGGATATTTGGTTCATCAATAAGAGCTTTGTTGAGATGCTAAACTTGGAAAGAAAAGATAAGAAAATGCCAAAGGTTAGTGTTATTGTTTCGGTATTTAATGTAAAGGAATTTTTGACAGAATGTATAAGATCGATTATTCATCAAACCTACAAGAATATTGAAGTTATACTTGTTGATGACGGATCAACTGATGGTAGTGGGGAGATATGTGATCGATTTAAAAAACTTGATGAACGGGTAGTGGTAGTTCACAAAGAAAATGAAGGGCCCTCATTTGCAAGAAAAGTAGGGATTGACTTAGTATCGGGGGAATTTGTTGTATTTGTTGACGGTGATGACTGGATTGATCAGGATACAATAGAAAAATGTTTAATGGCCTATTCTCAGTATCCTACACTGGACTGTGTACTTTATTCCTATGTAAAAGAATATGAGAATTTATCTGTGCCAGTACATGTTTATAGCAGATCTATACATATGAAAGGCAAAGGCGCTGAATACAAATGCTATCGACGTTTATTCGGTTTATATGGTAAAGAATTGTCACATCCTGAAAAGATGGAGATATTAGCAAGTTGCTGCATGAAAATGTATCCAGTGAAGAGGGCGAAGAAAGGCGTTTGTTTTAATATTACAGAAATCGGATCTTCTGAAGATGCTCTTTTTAATATGTACGCTTTATTTGGAGTTCAGGAAGCTGTGTATATTGATCGGTGTTTTTATCATTACAGGAAACGAGATGATTCGATAACGAATACATTTAGACCTCACCTACAAGAACAGTGGAAAAAATTGTTTCAAATAATGTGCGATATTATTGAAGAAAAATCATTGGATTACACATATCGAGAAACGGTATCAAACAGAATTGCACTTAGCGTGACAGCGATTGCTTTAAATGAAATTTGTAACAGAGAACATATTGTGTTGGATAATATCAAGGAAATACATTCGTATTTAAATGATAGTTATTTTAGAAAGAACATTCAACATATTTCTGTTCGATACATGCCAGTAAAGTGGAAGGTATTTATGATATTTGCAAAGTTACGTATGTCATTAGCGGTTTATTTAATGTCCCGAGTAATCCAGATTTTTAGAAGAGGATAGATGAAGAATGATCTTTTTAAGCCTGATTATTCCGATATACAATGTTGAGCAATATTTAGATAATTGTATAAATAGCGTTATCTATCATAAACCGGAAAGCCTTGGGATGGAAGTGATCCTGGTAGATGATGGATCGACCGACAAAAGTCCTTTTATCTGTGATCGATACGCAGCAAATTACCCTTTTATAAGAGTTGTTCATAAGCCGAATGGTGGTCTTTCAAGCGCAAGAAATATTGGAACATCTCAGGCACGTGGACAATATATTATGTATATGGATAGTGATGACTGGTGGAATCCGGATGTGGATTTAAAAAAAATAGTTTCAATTGTTAAGGCCCAAGAAAAAACGGAAATGTTTCTCTTTACTTCGTACGATTATATTGAAGGCGATGGTTATTATAAAAGAAAAGAACATGATAATTTTTCAAAGTTGAATACAAGTAATATAAAATCTTTCTATCGTACTTTATTAAACAATGGAAATCTAGAAGTGTCAGCATGTACTAAAATCCTAAAAAAAGCTTTTCTTACAGAGAACCGACTTTATTTTAAAGAAGGGTTATTAAGTGAGGATAATGAGTGGATGCTAAGACTACTAAGAAGCCTGAGAAAAGTAACTATTATTGATGAGCCATTATATATATGCAGACTAAATAGAGAGGGATCTATAGCGAACACCATTAGAAAGAAAAATGTTGAAGATCTTCTATTAATAATACATTTAAGCCAAGTGTTTTATGAGAAGAATCCGAAACATGAATTGAAAAAATTTGAACTTTGTTATGCGTCCTATTTATGGTTTTCTGCATTAGGATTAAGTGATTTACTTACTCGAACTGATCAATGGATTTTAAAGAGAAAGTTTCGCAAGACATCTGGGGTATGCAAATATAATGAGGCACCAAAAACAAGACTATGTTTTTGTATATACAAGATTGTCGGATTTAAAATGACTTCTATATTGCTAGGTAAATATATAAAAATGAAGAGAATAAGACCAATACATCGCATTAAAGTCCAGGATGTTCCGGTAGTCACTATTTGATCTTGAGATGATTTGTTGGCGAGGAAGCAGCAATGCCTTTTATTACCGTGTTTACTCCAACATATAATAGAGCATATTGTTTACACAAAGGATATGAGTCTCTTCGTAGACAAACGTGTAAAGATTTTGTGTGGATGATTATTGATGATGGTTCTACTGATAATACTAGGCAATTAGTTGAACAGTGGATGCAGACAGACAACGGATTTGAAATAAAGTACTTCTATAAAGAAAATGGTGGTTTATATACTGGATATAATATGGCAATCCGGGAAGCAGAAAGTGAATTATGCGTTTGCGTGGACAGTGACGATTATCTGAAGGACAATGCTATTGAGCTTATAAAGGAGGTGTGGAATAAGTATAGGGATAAGGACTATGCTGGAATTGTAGCCTTAGATTGTTTTGAAGATGGTAAGATTATTGGTGACCCTTTGCCGGAGAGGGAAAGTGTAAATCTTATTGATCTATTGATTGGTACATATTCAATCAAAAATGGAGACCGGAAAAATTTCGTAAGAACCGATCTTTATAAAAAATATACTCCCATGAAAGAATTCCCAGGAGAAAGAGATTACAGCCCACATATTTTGCATTTAAAAATAAGCGAAAATCGTGATTTCATAGTTTTGAATGAACCGGTATGTGTTGTTGAGTATCAGGTTGACGGTATGACTAATACGATTTTCAAACAATATTTACGAAGCCCAAATAGCTTTAGAGAGATGCGATTATTTGATATGTCTTTGAAAAAAGCACCATTGCAATTCAGATTTAAGAAACATATTCATTATGTTTCATCTTGCTTAATTTCTCGTAAACCATTATTACAGGATTCTCCGGACAAGATGTTAACGTTAACTGCTTTTCCTTTTGGAGTTATTTTTACTGTTTTCATTTATATGACTTATTTTAAAGAGTATATTTGCAACTGTTTAAATCCAAAGAAAGATAATTGATTTGCTGAGGCCAAGAATAACCAATATAAAATGAATAGAGTTTCCAATAATCGAGGTATTGGGATAGAAAGATGTGTATTAATGTCGATTGACCTTTCCGTTGTCATACCAATTCATAATGGCGCAAAGATACTAAAAAGAACAATAAAACATATACTTAATCAGGAAATTGCCAATTTAGAGTTAATCTTGGTTGAGAATGGCTCAACAGATGCTTCGTGGGAGATATGTAAAGAAGTACAGGGAAAAGATACACGTGTTGTTGCTGTTCGGAGTAAAGAAGGGACATCTCTTGCCAGAAAAGAGGGCGTTTTATGCTCGAAGGGAAAATACATCTGCTTTTGTGACCAAGATGATTATTATATTCATCATAAAGCTCTTTTTTCAATGGTCATGACAGCGGAGAGAACTGGAGCTGATATAATACAGTTTAATACAATTGTTAATAACTTTGGGATTAAGAAAAAAGTAGGGGTGGAAAAAAGCTTTATTATAAATAGAGCTGAATTGCTAGATAATTATGTAGGTGGAGTGCTTGGAGCGTATAAAGCAAGTATTACTCCAAATGTCTGGAACAAAATATATTTAGGAAAGACTTTAAGAATTGCTATTCAAGACCTGAATGAAGCATTAGTCAGAGGTGAGGATCTGTATTTTAATGCTTTTGCTTTTTTGCACCCTGATGTTAGAAGTGTGGCATTAGATACTGATGCTTATTATGTTTGGAATTCCGGAATTGGAACATCCAGTTCTCCTGATAGTGGGATATTATTATTTGATGAATATCAAGTGATTAAGCCGGCAGTTTTGCTGTTGGCTAAAAAGGCACAGGTGGGTTTTGAACCCATAATGCGATCTCATCGGGAAACTCTTAATTTTTTAAATGCCATAGTTGCGCAATCAATATTATCAGGGGATTGTAAAACCACGACATTGAAACTAATTGAACGATATGCAGGGATGAGTTTTGTTATAGAAGCAGCTAAGTTCTTCCAGGTGGAAAGAAATGATGGAAAAGAATGGGATGAACATATAAGGCAGATCGCTGACATATGGAATATAGAAAAATATTATGAAAGAGTATACGCCTCAATTGGAAATGTTCCTTTGGGGATCGCAAAATACAAAATCAAAAACGTATTGAAAAAAACTCTAGTGTACCTTAATAGATGACATAAAAAGTCAATATTTGTTATGGCGCGTTTAAAATAAAACCTGCTTCAATTTAGGTGCTTCACATTTTCTCAAGGCCTGTGCTTTGGATTTTCAATCTAATGGTTGGTTGCGAAAAGAATACAAGAGTGAGAATTAAGGGATGATCAATTCGCTAGTAAGTGTAATTATTCCAGTATATAATTCTGAAAATACAATTAATAATTGTATTAAGTCTGTGCTAAATCAAACATATAAACAGATAGAAGTATTAGTAATAGACGATGGCAGTACTGACCGGTCATATGAGCGTATTTTGAAAATCGCGGCTGAAGATACAAGACTAAAGTGTTGTCATCAAGACAATGAGGGGGTGGCTTCTGCAAGAAATACTGGGCTTACAATGGCGTCTGGAGAGTGGGTGCTTTTTTTAGACAGTGATGATTTCATATATCCTGAAGCAATTGAAACATTATTATATGAAGCCAATGCGCATTCGTGCAAGTTAATTGTCGGAAAATTAATTCTGATCCTTTTGCCCTCCAAGATAAGCTTCTTACATATGAGAAAAGGATATTTTCTAGTAAGGATGATTATAAGGGTGGATTTGGATTGGGGAATATGGTGACTGCCAAATTATATGCAAAAGAGTTATTAAAGGATACTTGGTTTTCAGAAACAATGATGGTATTAGAGGATATGATTTTTAATTCTTGTATCATGGCTAATAATGATTGTTTTAGATACCTTTATATTGATAAATACGTGTATTATTATAATAAAAAAGACCCGAATTCTCTTTCTCATAGATATAAAAGCAAAGATCTGCTTAAAGCTTCACAATGGTATTATGACAATGTCAATAAAGTGAAGAATGATACAATCTTTATTGATGCTGCAATAAAAAAATATAATTCAATATCATTTTGAAACAAAACGATGGGCGGGAGATGAAATTAAATATTTTAAATGGTTACTCAATTCAAAAAATCCCATTGAAGAGAAAGATTGGTTATATTATTTGCTATCTTTTTCCGCAGGTATACAGAATGGTCATTAGTCTTATACAAAAACTCTCGATATCCTAAGGCGTTCAGACAATGTCGTTTACGGTACCAATTTGAAATTATAATGCTTCTTTATGATAAGTAGAAAAAGCAACCCTTTTTATTAAAAATGGAGTAACCGGAGAAAAGCACTTTATGAAACATATCTTATTCTTGATTCATGATCTTGGAGTTGGTGGAGCAGAAAAAGTTTTGGTTAATCTTGTCAATCATATGGATAAGGATGCATTTGATATTACACTTATATCTTTATTTGGAGGAGGGATAAACGAAAAATTTTTAGAACCACATATCCACTATAAGGTAATATGGAAAAAGACTTTTCGCGGTAATAGCAAGCTATTTAAGTTGGGATCGCCAGCTTTTTTGCACAGGCTGTTTATTAAAGATGATTATGATATAGAAGTAGCGTTTCTGGAGGGACCAGTTTCGAGAATAATTAGCGGATGTCCAAATAAGAGCACTAAACTATTTAGCTGGATTCACATTGAACAAAGAGGGGAAGACCGTGGAGCAGGGTCATTTCGTAGTTATAGGGAAGCGGTAAAATGCTATCAACAGTTTTCTAAAATAGTGTGTGTTTCCGAGACGGTGAAAGAATGCTTTGAAAGGAATTTCCCTGAAGTAAATAAACCCATAGTCCGATATAACGTAATTGAAACCAACAAAATTATTAAACTAGCAGAGCTTCCTACTACAGATGTGACGTTTCGTAAAGATGAGATTAACCTGATTGGAGTGGGAAAAATATCCAAGCGAAAAGGCTTTGATAAGATCGCAAAAATTGTTTTCCGCCTACGTAATGAAGGATATAAGGTGCATTTTTTTGCACTGGGAATTGGTGATGCTAAGGGGGAGATTGAACAATATCTGAAAGATACAAATATGGAAGATTATTATACCTTTCTTGGGTATCAGATAAACCCGTACAATTATGTTAAAAAATGTGATTTATTTGTATGTGCATCAATGGCGGAAGGGTTTTCTACAGCTGTAACTGAATCATTGATTGTGGGGACGCCGGTTTGTACAGTAAGAACCTCTGGAATGCAAGAATTATTAGGTGATAATGAATGGGGGGTGATCACAGAAAATTCAGAGGAAGCACTTTACTATGGCATTAAAAATCTTTTAGATAATCGTGAGTTACTCTCTTATTATAAAAAGATGGCAAATGAACGAGGAAAGCATTTTTTGACGGAGAGACAACTAAAAGAGATAGAACGTTTATTTTTATAATATATAATTGGTACAAAACAATGAAGCAGGATCTGAGTTTCTGGACAGAAAGTACAACGGGCAGTAATTGGAGCTGATAAAGATGATAAAAGTCAGAAGGTGTCCGGAATTGTGAAGATGCAGGCTTCATAGTGATGGGTGCTGGTTATACAGGATTTGTGGGGAATATTGTGAACGGATTTAAAAAAGTAATGAAAACCTTCATATATAGAGTACGAGGTGAAGTCACAACAGAAGAACTAATCCGCAGAGGATTAAAAGTAGGAGTGAATTTCAAACGACTAAACCATGTAATGATCGATGATTCTCATACGTGGCTTATTGAAATAGGAGATAATGTTACCCTGGCTCCAAATGTACATATTCTTGCGCACGATGCAAGTACAAAGTCCTTTCTTGGGTATACGAGAATTGCCCGTGTGACAATTGGAAATAATGTCTTTATCGGCGCAGGAAGCATAGTGCTTCCTGGCGTGAGAATCGGCGACAATGTAGTTATCGGAGCCAACAGTACAGTTACTCATGACATTAATGAGAATACTGTGGCTGTTGGTTCACCGGCTGAGCCAATCTGTACACTATCACAATATTTGAAAAAAGAGCGCGAAAGAATGGAAACATCTCCGGTCTACGATGCTTCATACACGATGAGGAGAGGAATAACTCCGGAAATGAAGGAGAAACAGAAAAAAGAACTGACAGGGAAAGTTGGGTATGTGGATTGATACTACTGAAAAATGAAAGATAAGATTTCGGTTATTATACCTGTTTATAATATTAAAGATTATATTGATCGTGCAGTGAAGAGTGTTCTGACACAGACTCACAAGAATATTGAGATAATTTTGGTGGATGATGGATCAACAGATGGTTCTTCTGATCTGTTGGATCAATTAAGCCTGCTTGATGAACGGATCAAGGTGTTTCATAAGGAAAATGGGGGTGTCACAGATGCCCGCCTTTATGGTGCCGCAAAAGCGACAGGAGATTGGGTCGGATTTATCGATGGAGATGACATTGTAGATCCAGATATGTATAAAAAGCTCCTTTCAAATGCGAAAAAGTATAAAGCGGATATTTCACACTGTGGATACCAGATGTGCTTTCCGGACCGCACGGATTTTTACTATAATACGGGAAAGCTCTTGATTCAGGATCATGAGACAGCATTGATGGATCTTGTTGAAGGAAAGTTTATCGAGCCTAGCCTTTGCAATAAACTTTTTAGGAGAGATTTATCGGAAAGGGTACTTCAAAACTGTAAGCTGGATAAAAACGTACATTATATGGAAGATTTGTTGATGAACTATTATTTGTTTAAAGATGCAGATATTACAGTTTACGAAGATTTTTGCCCCTATCATTATATTGTTCGAAAAGGATCGGCTGTAAAGAAAAAACTAAATAAGCATAAGCTTTTAGATCCATTGTTAGTATATAAAACAATTAGGGCTGATACTGTCGAAAAAAAGATGATAAAAGTAGTGAATGAAAGAATTGCTGGATGTTTAATAAACATTTCATCAATGAGAATAGGGGATATAAATGAAGAATGGCAGATTCATTGTAATCGTGCCAGAAAAGAATTATTAGGTATGCGTTCAGTTATTATAAAAGGGAAATATGGAAAGGTATTTAAAATAAAGGTGCTTCTCGCGTCGAGTACACCTGGATTATACAGAATTATTCAAAAAGTATATGGCGAGATTACAGGGAATAAATATAAGTATGATATTAATAGGTGAGTGAAAAGCATATGCTATAGAGGGTGTCATTTTTATTTATTATAGATAGCAGACGAGAGACTACTATGAAAAAGGAAATATTAGAGAAGCTTCACAAAGATATGTTTATTATATATCAAGAAATTGCCCGTATATGTGATAAACATAATTTATGCTATTTTGTTGTCGGGGGAACATTGTTAGGTGCTGTAGTACATAAAGGATTTATCCCTTGGGATGATGATTTGGATATAGCAATGCCTCGCGATGATTATGACAAATTTATTAATGAATATAGTAAAGAATTGGGCGATGATTTTTATTTACACCATACATCTACTGATCCAAACTATTGGCTTCCATTTGCCAAGATCAGACTGAACGGTACTGTTTTTTTGGAAGAAAAAAGAAAAAATGTAAAAGCGCATGCCGGTATATATGTAGACATTTTTCCGTTTGATTATTCGGAGAAGAAGAATACGGTTTCTCAGAAAATAAAATGGCGTTTGATAACATATATTAATAATTATATTAATGCTAAAATAACGGAAAGGAAAGTCACGTCAAAAAGCTCCATGCTGTTTAACTGGCTTTTTTCTTTGTTTAGCATTGAGAAACTTTCTTTAAAAAGAGACCAATTAATGCGAACGTTTGATAAAGGGAAACGGTGCTATTATGTTGATCTCGCTGGAGGGAGAACGCTGGATAATTCTTATTTTTCGATAGAAGATATTCTTCCGCTTCTACGGCTTGAATTTGGTAACAGTGTAGTAGAAGCACCCAAGAACCCGGATAAGTATCTTTTGCAATTATACACCGAAAAATATAAGATTATTCCTCCTAAAGAACAGCAGATTACACATGAACCAGTTATGATTAAGTTTCGAGACGGAACAAAATACGGAGTGAGCGATTTTTAATAAATGTGGAAACAAAGAGAATAATAGTGCTTTTTGTAGTCGAGGAAGAAGAATGCCTATACTCAGTATAATAGTTCCTGTTTATAAAGTAGAATCATATCTTGAAAGATGTATTGAGAGTATATTGGCTCAATCTTTCAAGGACTTTGAATGCATTCTGATTAATGATGGTTCTCCGGATAATTGTGGGGAGATTATCGAAAGATATGCAGCCAATGATTCTAGAATAATACCTATTCACCAGGAAAACCAGGGAGAATGTGGTGCAAGAAATGCGGGTTTATCTGTTATGGATGACGGACCTGGTTATGTTGGATTTGTGGACTCCGATGACTATATAGCACCAGATATGTTTGAGAAACTTATCGAAAACATGGAAAACCAGAAAACGGATATTTCATGTTGCCGGTGGTTTGATGTATTGGGTGAAGAGGACGGAGGGGAGAGTGTAAGAGAAGTTGTTTTTAATATGGTTCCATATATGAACCGAGACACTTTCTTCCAACACATATTAGATACCCCATTTACTATACTTGGAACAGTTTGGAACAAACTATTTAGACGAGAGTTAGTTAATTCGACCTTTCCTGTCGGAATTGAGGTTGGAGAAGATACTGTTTTTTTAGTAGAATACTGTAAGAATATTTCAAGTGCTAGCTTTATAAATGAGGCTTTATATTACTACCAAATTCGAGGGGACAGCCTAACGCATAGTATCGATGGAAAAATGGTAGAAGGTCTTGAGGCGTGGAAAAGTGTTTTAGACGTTTCTATGGTCTTTGGTGGTAAGTCTTATAAATTAGCCGAAAAAAAATATGTGGATACATGTATGCTTCGGCTCCAGGAATTGAAATCCGATCCAGAGAATAATTATTATCAAATTGCAAGAAAGCATTATCTTGAATATATACGGAATAACTGGTACCGTATATTGAACAATATGACAATACCGTGGAAAACCAGGCTTTTTTACTTATCATATTTTTTGAAAACTTGGTTATGCAAAAAAAATAGAACCATAAGGAACATGGTTGGTCGATTTTGGACGGACTGTAAGGAATTTTCTGTGGATATTGCATTCAGGCGTATTATTCGAGATTTGCCATATCTTGCCTGGGACAGAAGATATAATTATTATATGCGAGGCGTGCAAAAATATATTCATGATAAATACTATTTCTATTATAAGGAATTAAAAAAAGAGTACGATCCTTTGGTACAAAAAAAAGGGTCTAATATCATTTGGGTTATGTGGTGGCAGGGAGAATTAGACATGCCGGAAGTGGTTCGGATGTGCTATGAACAGCTTCTCCGCATTTGTAATCCTTATGAAATAGTGCTGATTACACAAGATAACTGGAAAGAATATCTGTCTTTACCTGTAAACATAATTAACAAAAATGAGCGGGGAATGTTTTCTATCACCCATTTGTCAGATATAATTCGTTGGGGTTTGTTGACTCAATATGGTGGTTTTTGGTTGGATATTAAAATATATGCATCTCAAATACCTGAGGAGGCATTTTCAAAGAGGTTTTATTCATTAAGAGCTCCGGGCATATGGGCTAATTCCATCTTCCCAGGAGATTGGTTTTGTGCTTGTCTTGCGTTTAATCATTCTTACGAGAAATTAGCATGGTGTATGTATAAATTGTTTTTGAGGTATTGGTCTGAGCATAACATTCTTGTTGACTATTTCCTTACAGATTTTTTTACACAGATGATCGCATTTGATGACGATGAGATTAGGCAATATATTGAGGCGGTACCTGAAAACTGGGAGTTTCAGCAACTTCGTAGTCATATGAATGACCCATACGATGATAAAAAAATAAGTGAGATGTTTGATGGCAGTGATTTACATGCCCTTTCTTATAAAGAAAAATACAAAATGAAGACGGATGATGGCCAGAAAACGATTTATCAGCACCTGCTTGTAAATGGAGAAAAACAGTGAGTAATGATTGTACACTTGTCTTAAGTACATATGATAATGGGGAAGACATTTGGGAGGGCTTTTTTAAGGCGTTAATGACTCAATGGCCTGGTTTTTATCTACCAGTTGTTATCAACACTGAGACAAAATCCTTTTCATATCCAGGCATCCAAGTGACTGTAATTAATAGTGAAAAGCCGAATATGCCATGGGGTAAGCGCTTGATAGAAGCACTAAAACAAATAGATACAGAGTATATTTTGTTTTTTCTGGAAGACTTTTGGTTGGATGCACCGGTAGATGTTATATACTTCGAAAAATGTAGGCAATGGATGAGAGAGAACAATGATGTTTCTTGCTTATCGTTTCAATGGACAAGGGGGCCCAATATTCAAGATGGCAGGTTAGAGCGATTTGAAAGAAAACAACCGGATGGAGACTACCGAATTAATTGTCAAGCAGCGTTATGGCGACGGGATAGATTGATCAAGCTTATTAGACCTCATGAAACTCCATGGGAATTTGAGTGGTGGGGGACAATTCGTAGTAAAAGATACCCAGATCATATATATACACAGATAAAAGAAAGTAAGCCGGTTTTTTCTTATAATCTTTCATTAGGTGGAGTGGTTCACAAAGGAAGATGGAATAAATCTGTAGTTAAACCATTAGCCGAACAATATGGGTTAATAATCGATTACTCAAAAAGAGGCTTTTATGAAGATAAGGCGGCACAAGTTAAGAATAAAGGACTTATATGGAGACTGAGAAATAGAATTAGAATCTGGAAGTCTTTGCGCTGAGCAAGAAGTAGAGGGGAGATAATTACCAGTTGAACAAAAGCAAACTAGGAGCGAAAAACGTAATCTGGGGGATGGTTGCTCAAATTATTACTATTAGTCTGGGCATTATCATTCCTAGATTAGTTCTTGTTAATCTGGGCTCGGAATCAAATGGCCTCCTTAGCTCCGTAGGGTCTATTTTATCATATTTGAGCCTTCTTGAGGCAGGAGTTGGAACAGCTACTGTACAGGCTTTATATAATCCGCTGGCTAAAGAGGACAAAGATTCAATTAACAGTATTCTTTCTGCAACTCATTATTATTATAGGCGGACAGGGTTGATTTACCTATCCATAGTCGCATTAATATCCGTTTTTTATACTCTTTTCATAAGAACTGGGTTGCCGCGTATATATGTATTTCTTGTTGTAGTTCTTTCTGGAATATCGAGTGTTCTAAGCTTTTTTTTTCAAGGTAAATATAGATTACTGTTAATGGCTGAGGGAAAAGGTTATATTCAGACCAATTTGTCTACTATAACAAATGTCTGTGTGAGCCTCACTAAAGCCATTGTTTTAATCGCAGGGGGAAATGTCGTTGCGGTTCAATCCGTTTACTTTATATATAACCTTGTACAAGTGGTGTTTTTTGTCTGGTATATGAAGAAACACTATACATGGATCAATCTTAATTGTGAAGCTGACTTCCAAGCAATTTCGCAAAAAAATGCAGTTTTGATACATGAAATCTCTAGCTTGGTTTTTTATCATACGGATACTGTTATATTGACTGTCTTAACGTCGCTCAAAGTTGTCAGCGTATACTCTATGTATGCCATGATATTTGGTATGGTAAAGAGCGTTGCTGTAAATTTCACAGATAGCTATATATTTGCCCTAGGTCAGACTTATTCGGAACGTGATCGGTTTCTTAGAATTTATAATGCTTATGAGGTTTTTTCTTTAACGATTACTTTTTCTTTGTACTGTATTGTGGGAATATTAATTATCCCTTTTTTGAAATTATACACTCGAGGCATTACCGATATAAATTATCTCGATCCATTAGTCGCGTTTCTTTTTTTTGTATATTATTTAATGGATACAGGAAGAAAATCGGCGGGTATTTTGATAAACATTGCACAACACTTTGAACAAACTAAATGGCACTCTATTATTGAGGCATCTATTAACCTGTTAGTTTCAATACTGCTTACTGCAAAGCTGGGAATATATGGGGTTTTAATTGGAACTGTTGCTGCGCTGTTATACAGAGCGAATGACATGATTATTTATGCAGCAAGAATCATTAAACGCTCCCCTTTCATAACATATAGACGTTGGGGAAGAAATATAGTCATGGCAGTTTTTTTTGTTATGCTGGGTTATTATATTCCAATTAAGATAAATAACTATTTTGATTTCTTTATAGGAGGAACGTTGCTACTATTTATTATTCTGCCATCTTTTTTTATAATGAATGCTTATTTTGAACCTCAAAGTGCCAGATATATCTGTGAAGTGGCTAAAAACACGTTACGTAAAAAGTAATAGTTCACTATAATGGCATAAAGAAGCGTAGTAATTACAGGAGTCACTTTAATGAAATTAGGGATAATTGTATATAGACATATTCCTTATGTATCAGCAAATACAGATATTGCTTATGTGATTGGTGATGAATTATCAAAACAATATCAGATAGTATATATCGGAAGAAAACAGGATGAATGTCAGAATGATATTAATGAATATAATGGTAATAGGATTATATTCTTAAATAAACAATGTGGTGAGTTCTCAATTTTGCAAAATTATCTTGCCCGATTTGATTTTATGCGTATAGCTTATTGGAAAGAGATAATTGCTCTTTCCAATATAGTAGAAAGAGAAAAGATAGATGCTATATTATGCATAACAGCACCGAACGAGAACCTTTATATTACTATGTCTGCCGGGATTAAAGTGCCAATATATATTTATCAATTGGATCCATTTTTTAACCATGGAGACATAGATGATATTAGATTAAAGAGGTTATTTTTAAGATATGTTGAGAGATGTAATCACTTATTTACGACTGATTTATTGATGAATTCCTATCAGGAGGATGATTGTTTTAACCCTTATATAGATAAAATTTCGATTATAAACTTTCCTAAATTAAGGCAGAGAAAAAACGAATGTCATAATAAAGGGAAAATAACACTTTTATATGCAGGAAGTTTATATGCGGAGAGAAAGCCGAGTATATTAATAGAACTTAAGTATTGCCTGTCAACTGATTTTGAGATAGTTTTTTGTGGTAAATGCGAGAATAATAAAGACGAGAAAGAGTTAGAAGAGCATGGAATTCAATGCAGAGGTTATTGTGACCAAGAAGCGCTTGAAAATGCGCTTTCTCGAGCAGATGTTTTTATAAACATTGGTAATATTGCACGAAATCAAATGCCAAGTAAAGTGATTGATTATATTTCAACAGGTAAGCCTATTGTGAACATATTTCAAATAGAAGGATGCTCGTCAAAAAGATTTTTGGCAAATTATGAAAATGTACTCAATGTTAATGTGAATAATATATCAGATAATAAAGAGTCCATTATGAATTTTGTCTCTAATTCCAGAAAGCGAATAATTCCCTGGAAAGATATCAGACTTAAATTTGGATCGTATACACCAGAATATGTTGCCTCTGAAATTATGAAGATCATTAATTGACTTAGAATTAAGGAGTTGATAATAAATGGGTGAATTTAAAGATGCTACGCTCTTAATAACAGGCGGAACAGGGTCTTTTGGCTCAACTGTTCTCAAGCATTTTCTTACGACAGATATTAAACAAATTCGTATTTTTAGTCGAGATGAGAAGAAACAAGATGATATGCGGCATGATCTTCAGATTAATTATCCGGAATATGCCTCTAAAGTAAGATTTTATATTGGAGATGTGCGAGATAAACGTTCTGTTGCGGATGTGATGCCTGGGGTAGATTATATATTTCATGCGGCTGCATTAAAACAGGTTCCTTCGTGTGAATTTTTCCCTATGCAAGCGGTCAAAACGAATGTGGAGGGAACAGATAACGTCCTTCATGTAGCTATAGATGAAAGAGTAAAAAAAGTGGTTTGTTTAAGTACAGATAAAGCCGCATATCCTATCAATGCGATGGGAATTTCTAAAGCCATGATGGAACATGTAATTACGGCTAACGCGCGTGTCGCGGCAGAACGGGGAGGAACTATTATTTGCTGTACACGTTATGGTAACGTGATGTGCAGCAGGGGGAGCGTCATACCACTATTTATTAACCAGATAAAAGCAGGGAATCCTATTACGATTACAAATCCGGCGATGACCAGATTCTTGATGAATTTAGATGAAGCGGTTGAACTTGTCCGCTTTGCATTTAACCATGCAGAGCCGGGTGATCTTTTTATTCAGAAAGCGGATGCTTCTACCATAGAAAATTTGGCAAAAGCCGTTCAAAGATTATTTGGCGACACAGGAACTACTTACATTGGGACAAGGCATGGGGAAAAATTATATGAGACATTGATGACAAGTGAAGAACGCTCTCGCTCAGAAGATATGGGAAAATATTTTCGAGTAATGGCTGATAACAGAGATCTAAATTATGATAAATTTTTTATTCATGGACAAGCAGATACGGAAGAGAGAGAGAGTTATACAAGCCACAATACGTTTCAATTGGATGTTGATGGAGTTGTGAAAAAGATATTAACTACGGATTATGTGAGGAATGCTTTGAATGCAAATTAGGAATCGAATTCTGTTTTTGCATATAGAAGATTTCCGCTAGATCAAATAGGAGTTAGGTGAAACTGATTATGAATTATCCAGAGTGGGAGAATAATGGCAAGATTAAACTGATGATTATAGTTGGAACCAGACCAGAGATCATTCGGTTGTCTGCCATAATAAAGAAATGTAGGTATTACTTTGATACGATTCTTGTCCATACAGGACAAAATTATGATTATAATCTGAATGGAGTTTTTTTTAAAGATCTTGACCTTGGATTACCGGACTTGTATTTGGACGTTATCGGCGTAAATTTGGGTGAGACAATTGGGAATATTATAGCGGCTAGCTATCATGCAATGAGTAAAATGAAGCCAGATGCACTTCTTGTACTTGGAGATACAAATTCTTGCTTATCAGCGATTTCTGCGAAGAGGCTGCATATCCCGATATTTCATATGGAAGCCGGTAATCGCTGTAAAGATGAATGTTTGCCAGAGGAAACAAATCGAAGAATTGTGGATATCATTTCTGATGTCAATATGGCGTACTCAGAACATGCGCGTCGTAATCTAGCAGATTGCGGTATGCCAATGGAACGCACATATGTGACAGGTTCCCCTATGACAGAAGTATTAGCAACACATCTGAATAAAATTCAAGCATCTAATATACTTCAGAGCCTGGGACTGGAAAAGGGTAAATATATACTGCTTTCAGCTCATAGGGAAGAGAATATTGACACTGAAAAAAATTTTATAAGCTTATTTAATGCTGTTAATAGGATGGCTGAAAAATACAATATGCCAATTTTGTATTCTTGCCATCCAAGATCTAAAAAGAAATTGGAAAACTCCGGTTTTACATTACATAGAATGGTAATAAAACATGACCCGTTAGGTTTTGTTGATTATAATTGTCTGCAAATGAATGCATTCTGCGTTGTTTCTGATTCGGGAACATTGCCTGAAGAAAGCAGTTTTTTTACTTCTCTAGGACATCCGATTCCTGCAGTATGTATACGAACCTCTACGGAACGACCTGAGGCGTTAGATAAAGCATGTTTTATTTTATCAGGAATCGACACAACTGGCCTGCTTCAGGCAGTTGATATAGCGGTAAACATGGTAAAGAACGAGGAATTTGGCGGGGCTGTTGCAGTTCCTGATTACGCAGATACTAACGTATCAGATAAAGTGGTGAAAATCATACAATCGTATGTCAGTATTATTGATAGGTTTGTATGGAGAAAAGATCTATGAATATTTTAGTTACAGGAGCAAAAGGCTTTGTTGGAAGAAATCTTGTAGAAAATTTAAAATGTATTCGGGATGGGAAAAATCGTACACGGCCCAAACTACGTATTGAGAATATTTTTGAATATGATGTTGATAGTACAATGGAACAATTGGAAGCATACTGCATAAACGCGGATTTTGTTTTCAATTTAGCAGGTGTAAATCGCCCAAAAGACACCTCGGAGTTTCAAACGGGTAATTTTGGGTTTGCAGCTGAACTCCTAAGAATTTTAAGGAAGCATAGAAACTCCTGCCCTGTTATGCTTAGCTCGTCAATTCAAGCAAGCTTGTCTGGAAGATTTGGATCTTCTGCCTATGGTATTTCTAAGCGTGATGGGGAGAGGGCTTTTTTTGAATATGCTGAAGAAACGGGGAGCATGGTGTATGTCTACCGTTTCCCCAACCTTGTAGGAAAATGGGTAAGGCCAAATTATAATTCTGCGGTAGGCACTTTTTGTAATAATATAGCTAACGATTTGCCGATTACAGTGAATGACCCGGATGTAGAACTTGAATTGTTATTTATAGATGACCTGATTGAGGAAATGTATGATGCAATGGAAGGACATCCTCACAGAGCAGATTATCCCTTTCCTGGAGCGGACGGCTTCGATGGGTTGACACCCCAACCTTGCCCACAAGGGAAATATTGTTATGTGCCAGTTACTTACAAGGTAACATTGGGAAAGATTGTAGACCTTCTCAATGTTTTCCATGAACAAACAAATTCTTTGATTATGCCTTCTATCCCGGAGGGGAGTCTTGAAAAAAAGCTCTATTCCATGTATCTATCCTACCTGCCCAAGGAAAAAGTTGCATTTGATCTTAAAATGAATTGTGATGAACGTGGTAGTTTTACGGAATTATTAAAAACATCTGACCATGGACAATTATCCGTAAATATCAGTAAGCCGGGAATTACAAAGGGTCAACATTGGCATAACACCAAATGGGAGTTTTTCATAGTAGTATCTGGTCATGGCTTAATTCAAGAACGCAAAATAGGGACAAATGAAGTGATTGAATTTGAAGTGAGTGGAGAAAAGATTCAAGCCGTACATATGTTGCCGGGATATACTCATAATATTATAAACCTTTCCGAAACAGAAAACTTGGTAACTGTTATGTGGGCAAATGAGATCTTTAACCCAATGCGACCTGATACGTTTTTTGAAACTGTCTAAGCATTGTGTATATGAGCGGGGGATAATGGTACTATGAATGTAAACGGTATATATTCAGTACCTTATGTAATCCATAAAAGTCTGAGATAATAACGCTGTTACTATATATTCCCTAATAGTTGAATCCTATACTTTGAGGATCCGATAAAAGAGAACATAGTTATGAATAGTCAGACCGGTTTATTGACAGGACACATCTGCCGCTGCCAATGGGCTGAAATGATCAAGGAATGTCGGAACCGGTCTCGTGGGATAAAGATCGAAACATGTTTGGCCATTACGGAAAAACCAAGTCGAATTACTATCACCGTTTAAAATATTTCCGTAAAGCCTGTCTTGAATCTGTAGCACTGTTGCCGCCGAGTTTGTAGACTTGACGACAATGCAGGTTGGATCGGTAATTATAACTGGTTATGCTTGCCATATGCGAAACACTTTTTGATGCCTTACAGTTTTGGTGCAATGAGTAATAGAGATTTTTTTCAGGATCTCCGGATCCAGACTTTTATAAATTATTGGGGAGCATACTTCCCACATATTTCTTATATTTGGATATTCTTGTCTTTACTTGCGATGATGGTTTTTCTCTGCTTATTTGCATGGAAACATAGAAAAAAAGGATCCGAGATAGAAAAAAATGCTGGGAAAATATCCATTATCATCCGAGGAATATCTGGCGCTTTGGCTGTCGGATATTTGATACTGCTTTATGGAATGTTGGTTGGTAGTCGGGGAGTAAGCGGTCGGGGATTCAAACTGACCCCCTTCTGGTCATACCGGAGGTATTTTGCAGGGAATTTGGATTTACTTTATATCAATATCTTAAATATACTGCTTTTTATGCCATTAGGGTTTTTGGGGGCCATGTTTATGGCAGGAGTTCGTAAAACGAGGAATACTTTTTTTGTAACAATATTAATAGGTTTTTCAGTTTCAATATCGTTGGAACTGCTTCAATTCTATTCGGCTAGAGGACTTACAGAATTTGATGATGTGTTCCATAACACCTTAGGGACGGCTGCGGGCGCTCTTGTGGGATTGGGGGTTATAGCTCTTTGGAGAAACTACAGACAAAACTAAAATGTGAATTCGTAAATGAGTTACGCCAATCGTCATCACAGATAAGTCCGTAAGAAACATATTTAGGAGTTGTTTGAAAAATGATGAATTCGATCTGAACAAACTGCGATTATTCCAGGGTGGCAGACATGTTCTCTGAGCTTGATTTTGTACGTACAGAGGGCATCTACAAGAAGGTTCAGACAAAGTATGCGAACCCGGGTCCTGCCCATTCTTGATGTAGGGCGTCTGTTGACACCAACAGACGCATAACAGCATGACATTCGGGAACTGCTGCACAGGCGAAGGAAGAAGTCATCTACGATCTTCTGTTTGCAAAAGTCAAGCAGTTATTTCGATAATGGTAAGGAGATTATTTTTGGGATTATAATCAGGGAAACTTTAAACGAAGGATAGATAAAGGATACCATCTGGCTACAATTTAATTAATTAAGAGAATTATGTATCTGGTGATGAAGCTATGGATAAAAATATAGATCTGTTGTTAAAAATTATGTCTTCTGTACTATTTGGAAGAGAGCTGCCAAAGTTAAAAAATGTTGATTGGAAAGCCCTATATAATGAGGCGAAAATGCAGGCAGTTTTCCTTCAGGTGTCAAATAAGATTTTTCCTTTTTTGCCAAAATCTGAAGTGCTTTCTTGGGAAAAAGGTGCCATGAAGATTTATGCACAAAACATAGAAATTGCCAGGGAACACGGAAGATTACATAAGGCAATGACCGACCATGGCATTCCTTATATTGTAATCAAAGGCTTATCTTCTGCGAAATACTACTCTCAACCTCTGGAACGAACTTTTGGAGATGTGGATTTAATTATTTCTCCAGACAGGATTGAGGATGCTTACAAACTTGTTCTTGGTTTGGGATATAAGATAAATGGGACAAAAAAGGTAGATTTATCACAGGATATCGGATTATATCGCTATCAGGGGGCGCATCATGTTGTTTTAGATTTACATCCTAAAATGAATTATTTTCCTTCTGGTGAAGTAAGTAAAATAGTTGGAGAGTATTTGTTTGATTTGATTGAGTCCGGGAAAGTATATAGTGTTGATGAAAATGAATGTAAAATACCAGATAAGCGGCATCACTGCCTGATTATGTTGATTCATATGGCTGGTCATTTGACTAGGGAAGGTATTGGACTTCGCCATCTGTGCGATTGGGCTGCATTCCTCAACAATATTTCTGATGAAGAATTTTGCAAAGATTATCAGGGTATGCTTGAGAAATGTGGGCTATTCCGATTTGCACAGGTTATGACTTTGGTTTGTGAGAAATATCTGGATATGTCAAAGAGAGCGTGGAGCGGCAAAGCTGATCCGGAGCTTCTGGAAGGCGTTATTAATGACATAATGAAAGGTGGCAACTTTGGATATAAGGATCTTTCACGTTATCAGCATATTAAATACCTCAAAAAAGTAGACGATAATACAGTAGATAAAAAGAACCCTATGCGGCAAGTATTACACTCAATTCATGCTAAAGCAAAAGATCGCCATTCCTTATTGATGAGATCTTTCTTAACCTATCCGCTAGGTTGGGGCGCGATCATTATGAAGTATTTACTTCTACTGATAACAGGAAGTAGGAAAAACCATAATCCAGTTTCTATTATAAGAGAAGCATGGCAACGACAGATGATTTATCAGAAATTAAAGATTTATGATATCAATATCTAAGAGAGATTTATGGTAATATAACATATGGGAAAAAACGGTAAATTATTATCAGAACCATTAACGTCTTCTGGAAAAATATCCTATGAAAAAATGTTATCCCAAGAAGGAGAATGCATTACTCATGTTGTGGGAGATAGTATGCTTCCGTTGTTGAAAAACCGGAAAAGTATTGTTAGAGTTATTTCAGTGGCAGAAAGAAAACCGAGAAAGAAGGATGTTGTACTATATAAACACGGCGACAAATACATTCTACATCGAATCTTATACATGGAAGATAGTGCATTTATCATTCGGGGAGATAATAACAGCTATTTAGAAAGAGTACCGATCGCTGAAATTATAGGTGTGATGGATGGCTTTTATTGGAGGCCTTTTTTTCCTTATATATCTAGCAGGTCTGTATTATATCTGTGCTATGTTATTCTATTACCGGTCATTCGCGCGACTCGTCGTATGTTAATTTGGGTAAAACGAATAATGCTGCACTCTTTATGAATAGAATACATCACATAGATACTGCCAAATATGATTGACGAGAAATAGAAATAAGTATAGAATAATTAGGTAAATTAATATTAAAAAATTCGTTTTATTCACGGCTATAACATAGAAATCTATCATGAAAGTAAAAAAAGATTACGTTATTAAAAGAGTAGGAAACGGTTATGTGGTCGTCACGGTCGGTGAAGCTAGCAAAGAGTTTAATGGTATGATTCGACTTAATGAGGCAGGCGCTTTTTTATGGAAGAAACTGGAGCAGGGCATTACACGAGAAGACTTACTTGAAGAAATGATGAATAGATATGACAATCTAAGTAAGGAAGAAGCGGAAAATGATTTGAGTGAGTTTATAGAGATAGTTTCCTTTTCTTTGGAATAATAAATGTAAAATAACTTGTACAGTTAGTAAAACTTTTTTATTGTCAATTAATAGAAGGATGGGTTAGTTATGAAATACGAAAAGGCAGAAGCTGAGATCGTTTATTTCGGGAATGAAGAGTTTATGGTTTATTCCAGGGGTGAGTGCCATGATGTTACGCAACTTGATACTTGTGGGTTAGTTTGTTGGCGCGTATTTCGATGCAGGTTGGTTGATGATGAGCCTGGAAGAATTTGCAATTATTGGAGTTGTTTATTCTATTAATAGAAAAAATCTCTGGGTGTTTTTGTTTCTGGACAATTCGTTTATACCCCGAGTATAGGTTCTATGCCTTTTGATTGTCTACATTATTGTGTTTTCAAGGCTCAAGACTATTTTTCAGTGTGGGATGCTTTTAGAGTTTTACAATTGAGTTTGGGAATATCATAATGCAAGAAGTGTTTCCGCAGCTGTTTTGGCTGCGGAAATTTCTTTTTTTACAGCTAGGCGGTATATTTTGGTGATACTGAGCATACGGTCTATCAATTCCATTAATTTAACCATATCTAGGCAACCGTTCCCAGGCAAAAAAAACTGGTCCATGATTGTGCTGAGCATTTCAAATCCGTCTATGGGATAGATCTTGTTTTCATTACTTTGTTCTAGGAGACAAAGCGCTTTGAGCGGAGCTTTTGTATTTGTATTCCATCCTTCCTTTCCACACCAAGGGGTTCCGTAGGCCATTAGATCATTTCCTTCAAACCGATAAATAGGTTTATCGCCATTGATTACAGTAACTCTCTCACCTAATAACTTCTTCCAGAAACGGGTGTGGGTGGTTTTTCCAGTACCGCTTTTTGCAGCAAAGCAAAAAGCCTGTCCATCTACCTCTATTACGGAAGAATGCATGATGAAGGCATCATAAGTGGGTAACTGAAAGCTGATTTTTTCATAGACAACTATGCTTTCAGCAATGGCTGGAGTGTTATGGGATCCGCTGAGCTTTTTTTGCATCTGTTCTATTTCTTCTGTGTTTGTCTGGATGAATATTTCTGGCACGAAAGCCGAGACAGAGGCCGCTGGAATTAAATAATTTCGGCATTTTTTTACTAAATAATGACTTCGATTATCGATACGAATATTTAGATTTGCCATACTCAAATCAATCATGGGATGCCTCCTGCTCAAATTGATACAAATTCAAAAGTGCTTGACCGAGCCTTCTCTGCTGACTCATTTTGCAGATAGGCATCTTCGGCTGATTTGGACAGTGTCTGAAATCAGTACATTCGGGAAGATAAGCACAGGTTTGACATAATTCTGGTAGATCAACCGTTGAGCAAATCTTTTCAAAAGTCTCGGCATCTGTAATTCCGTCTTTCAGGTTGCCATAGCAAAATTCATCTACCATGGCTTCGCAGGTAAAAAAACGGCCTTCCGCATCAATTACTATACTGTGTTCTGCCCGATCTGCCATACAGTAGGTGCTTTTTAGACGCCCCCCATTTGTGGTAAATGGGTGCATCTTTTGGCCATCTTTGTCTTTCTTACTACCACCTGACTCGAGATAGTCGTTGTTCTCAAACAATTTGGCAAAGTGGTTCATTAAACCTTTTTGCTGTATATAACTATTTAACTGATCCACATAGACCGTTAGGTCGATTTCTGACTCTATTGTCTCCCCACAGTTTCCGCAGGATTTCCCAAATATTTCATGTGTATAGACGAAAAGTAAATTCCTTTCATTCGGATCAGAGAATTCATTGCTTATAAAATTGACACATTCATACAGCTCACCGATATTATTTGCATCTAGGTTCAGACGCATCACAACTCTGATATCTGCTTGTAAAAGAGCGTGAATATTACTGAGTACTGTCTGGAAAGGATCCTTAACAGAGGCCAGATATTTTTTTCGTCTAAGATATTCCTCTTCGAGTCCGTCCAGAGTAATTTGTACATTTTTAAGGTTCCAGAGGTCATAAGCCCGGTTGATCAACTCTTTTGTAAAAAGACTTCCATTGGAGATCATAGAAGCTTCAAATTGAATTCCTGCATCCTTCAACCCCTGCGAGAGCCTGTCGATCATTCCTGCTCCAATAAGCGGTTCGCCGCCAAACCATTGAATTGCGATAGGGAAATTCTTTGCAGGGCGGTGTCCAATCATAAAGTTCAGTAGCTCCTCTTCGGTTTCTCTTGTCATGGTATTGGGGCGTATCCCCTGCTCAAAACAATAAAAACAACGGGCGTTACACGCCGTGGTAGGAAGAATAACATAATTGGAAATACCCTCAGGCACCTCTTCCTTAAAACGCAGGATTTCCTTGATATCCTTATATAACTGGCTTTCCTCACAGTCTTCCGGAACTAAAAAGTATTGCTTATAGAGCTCCTGGAGTGTTTCGTTCTCCAGAATTTCTGCAGAAAACGTTTTGCCGGCCATAAAGTAAGTGATCAATGTCGGTTCAATCAAAACGGCGCGGCGGGTCAATGTGTGAAACAGAAGATATTTACAGTCTATATAATGATGAATTACAAAGTGACAGGGCCTTATACGAACATCCGCAGAAGGAGTTTTCTGATTTCCGAGTAAGACACATACACGGGGATCTCCGGGGTAAAGGATAGTGGGAGTACTCATTTTTATTCCTCTGATAATTAAACACATGCACTTATTTCTCTTGGCCTTAGACCTAGATGCATTATAAAACAGCACTCCGGACTTGGCAAGAAATGCAGTCGGTTGAAATAGAAGACGGGGTGTGATATCCTGTTCACAGCCTGTAAAGTTGGTTTTTTCTGTGTGGGGGATTCTAAGCCGGTATGAAAAAGATTTTAAGTAGACTGTTCCGCTCCCACTCACTGAATGCAATTGTTTCCGGGGTAAAAGACGGTTCCTTAAATACAATGCTGGATGACTGGAAATGGATCTTTTCCTATTCCGGTCATTTTAAGATTCTGATCATTATCTATACCATACTTGGCCTGTCCAGCAGCACGTTGGGGTTGGTTTCTGCCATCGCAAGCAAGTTCCTGGTGGATGTGATCATTGGACACAAAGCGGATCAATTGTGGCTGGCAGCACTGATCATGGTCGGAAGTGCGCTGGTTTCTTTATTTTTCTCAAATCTGAACATCTGGATCTCTGAAAAACTCCATGTGGAGATGATGAATGCCATCCGTGCGGATGCTTTCGATTCTATTATGGATGCCGGATGGCAGTCGCTGAACCATTATGCGGGAGGCGACATATTAAATCGTTTTCATGGAGATGTGGATGCGGTAGCGGAAAACGCCGTCAGTTGGTTGCCCAATCTCATCATTTCTGTTTATACGTTTATCGCCACCTTTATAGTCATCTGGCATTACAGTCCGGTCATGAGTCTGATCGCATTGTCCTCAGGTCCATTCCTTCTTCTGTCGGGACGATTCCTGCTCCGCAAACAAAGAGAGTACCGGCAGAAAATGATGGAGGCCAGCAGCAGTCTGTATGCTTTCGAGTCGGAATCCCTGAATAATCTGGATACCGTAAAAAGCTTCGGCATTATGAACATTTTTCAGATACAGCTTCGGGAGATCCAGGAAGAATATAAGCGCATCACGATGGCGTGGAACATGTTCCGGATCAAGACCAACGTGTTTATGGCGCTGATCAGTATGGTTGTGGAATTCCTGGCCTATGGCTATGCCTTGTTCCTCATGTGGGGCGGGAGGATCACCTACGGTACCATGACATTGTTCCTGCAGCAGCGAAGCAGCCTGAGCGGCGCTTTTCGCGGAGTGGTCAGTGTGCTGCCGGCCTTTGTTTCCGGCAGTGTCTCCGCACATCGTGTGCGGGAGCTGATGTCGCTGCCGAAGGAAAACAAAGCGGAGGAGATTCCGGAAGGCTTTGAAGATGGCTCTTTGCGGGCTGTCTTTGACAAGGTCAGCTTCTCCTATGAGAACAGTTCTAATCCCGTACTGATTGACTCCGATTTCGAGGCACTTCCGGGCCAGATCACGGCCTTTGTTGGACCAAGCGGTGAGGGAAAGACCACAGCTATCCGCCTTCTTTTAGGGATGATCGAGCCTGAAAACGGCGAGTGTTATTTCGAGACCCCGGACGGTGTGCGGCGAAAAGCGGCCGTGCAGACCCGCTCCCTGATCTCCTACGTGCCCCAGGGCAACACGCTTTTAAGCGGCAGCATCGAGCGCAACCTGCGGCTGGCTAAACCGGACGCCACGGAAGAGGAGATAAAAGCCGCGCTGGAGGCGGCCTGCGCCTGGGATTTCGTGAGCGAGATGCCCGCCGGCCTCAACAGCGATATCTATGAAGGCGGAAAAGGCCTGTCCGAAGGCCAGGCCCAGCGCATCGCCATCGCCCGGGCTATCCTGCGCGGCGCACCTGTCCTGCTGATGGACGAGGCAACCTCTGCACTGGACGTGGAGACAGAGCGAAAGCTCCTGCGTAGCATCCTGAAGAAATCAGACAAACAGACAATAATCATTACCACTCATCGCCCCACTGTATTGTCCATGTGCGACCGCGTCTACCGCGTGGTGGACGGGAAGATCACCAGGTTGGGGGAAGAAGAGATCGAGACGATCGTGAGGAACTTCTAATCCTGACAGGGGATGGTTCTGTGTCAGAAACCAGAACCATCCCCTGTCTACAGATAAAACATCCATTGCCATGACTTGCCGGTTGTGCTAACATGTTTTCAACGGCAAGTCATATTTCATTTCAAAGCAGCATTCGCTGCGTCCAGTGGAGGTCTCCACAGAAATTCCTTGCTCAACAAATTAATAGAGGGCAGGGATAAGAAACCCATCGAGATCACGGCGGATGGCAAGGGAGTACGGTTTGACGTCTATGCCGAGGATGACGAGAATGTGATCTATGATGTAGAAATGCGGAACGCAAAGCGAGACTCTCTGCCCAAACGGATCCGATACTCGCAGGGGATGATCGACCTGAACCTGATCGAACGGGGTAAACAGTATAATGAATTGAACAGGAGCTATGTGATTTATATTTGTGGCTTTAATTTGTTCGAGGGTAGCAAACGGCATAAGTATTCTTTTGTAAACCTCTGCCAAGAGGATCCGACGATTGAGCTGGGGGATGAGACGGAACGGATTGTTCTCTGCTCAGAGGGCGAGCTGGACGATGTGTCAGAGGATATGAAAGTTTTCCTGAAGTACATCTCTCAGGGTGTGTCTGGAGACAGGTTTACAGATGCCCTCGAGCGTGAAGTGAAAGAAGCCAGACTTCACAAGAAATGGAGGGTGGAATACATGACGCTTTTGGAACATTATGAGATGGAAAGAAAAGAAGGACTTAATATAGGTATCATTGGCGCGGTTGCCATTATGCGTGAAGACGGAAAATCAGATCAGGAGATCGTGGAGCGTCTTGTCAGAACTTATGGCTTGAGCGAGGATGAGGCTGGCAAGTTTGCCGCCGGGGATATTCAGAAGTAACTGTGAGAGCAGAGCAGAACAGGCAGTATACAGGAACACCCCTGGTATCGGCCCCCCTGGCTTCATCAATGGAAGGGGCCTGCATCACTACGGAGGAGATCGCATGATTTTTATGACTGACCGGCTTAACGAGGAAGCCGGTAATCTTATGTATTCTTTTGCCCGGGCCGGATATGATGTACAGACGGTCGTGAGCAGTTATGACGGATATATGCCTGAGGGGATCCTTTCGCCCTACGGGTTTTATGTCAATGGGAAAAAAGAGCCGGAGCCTGGTCTGCCCCGCTATTTTAATCAGATCGACCTTCCTGATTTCTGGGAGATCGAAAGCACAACGACATCCGGCGAGGTACATGAATATGAGGACCTGAGGGCGAGGCTGTTCTATGCGGAGCCAAAGAGTGAGCGGCATCTCAAGATCATAGACTGGATCGATAAGAACGGAAAGGCCAGGTGCTCGGATCATTATGACAGGTACGGGCGCCGGTTTGCGCAGACGATCCTGGACAGGAACCAGAAGCCGGTCCATAAGACTTATTATGATGCCGACGGGCGGGAGGTCATCACCGAGAACCTCAACACCGGAGATATTATCCTGACGGATGAGGGCAGGAACTACTTTTTCAGGTCGAAGGCGGATTTTATCGCGCATTTCCTGCAGCATTCCGGCCTCAATACGGACCGGCTTATGTTCAACTCCCTCTCGACGCCGTTTTTTGCGGCTGATATTCTTCAGCATACAAATCCCCGGAAGAGGAATGTCCTTTTCTGGCAGGAACCGATCGCGGAGGATATTCCCGGAAATATGAGAAGCATCCTGGACCGCGGCGCGGCCGGCGTCTCGGTGATCGCTGTGCAGAGGCAGGACGCGTATAAAAAGATCCGTGAACTGGCGGTAGACCAGACCCGCTTTAAGAAGCTGGGTTATATCTATCCCTCCCTGCGGGAAAACAAAGGATCGCACAATGCGCTGGTCTTCACCAATTCGGATCAGGTCGAAAAACTTGCGGAGCTTGTGAAAAGCCTGCCGGATGTGCATTTCCATGTCGGGGCGCTGACGGAGATGTCCCCGAAGCTGCTTATCATGGAGATGATGCAGAATGTCACGCTGTATCCGGCCATCTGGGAGAAGACGATAAGCGAACTCTGGTCTAAATGCGACATTTACCTGGATATCAATCACGGGGGAGAGATCCTGGAAGCGGTCAGGACAGCTTTCTTAAACAACCAGCTGGTCTTTGCCTTTGGCAGTACGGCGCACAACCGCTTCTTTACAGACACGGCCAACATCTTTGAGCCGGGTGAGTATCAGAAGATGGCGGACAGGATAAAAAGCATCCTTTCCGATGATAAAAAGATGAAGGAAGCGCTGAAAGCGCAGCGGATGCATGCGCACGAAGCGGACGAGAAGGACTACCAGGAAGTGCTGGGCTGATGGAATGAGGTTTTATGGAGAAGAAAAATCATCTGTTTGATGACAGTATCAATGAGAAGCTTGAAAGGCAGCGCGGAAAAAGAGACGAAAAAAAAGAGGAGTCCGGGATCAGCTGGAAGGCTATTCTGATGGGGGTAGTTACCGTTCTTTTTGCAGCCTCGATACTGCTGAGGATTTTCATGTAATGGCCGGTAGAGGAGCCGGTATTTATGGCAGATTTATCTTTTGAAACGATACAGGAGATGATTAAGAAAGATCCCTGTGATTATCAGGCATATATCAGTCTGGGTAGATGGTATGAGGCGGAGAATATCGACCAGGCCTATCTTACCTATGAAAACGCCAGATACCATCTTCTTGGGAAGGCAAAAAAGGAAGGCTTGTCGCAGGAAGATTACAAGGATGCCTTATCCGGGCTGAATAGGAAATTAACGCAGCTGAAACAGGATCTCCGGTTTCATGTGCATCCGGCGTCGTTTATCATTGTCTCCTGGAATACCCTGGACTTGACAAAGGCATGCCTGGAGAGCATCCGCCGGACCTGTGATCCACAGGCCTGTGAGGTCGTGATCGTGGACAACAATTCCAGCGACGGCAGCAAGGAATGGCTCAGGGAGCAGAAGGATATTGTCTTTGTGGACAGTGATCATAATGCCGGATTCCCCGGAGGCTGCAATCTGGGCTTTCATGCAGCTTCGGAGCATAATGACATGCTTCTGCTCAACAGCGATACGGAGATGACCGAGAACGCGTTCTATACGCTCCGAATGGGCCTCTATTCAGACAGGCGCATTGGCATGGCAGGTGGGTTTTCTAATGCCAATTATGAGTTTGATTTTCCAGAAAGCATCCCGAAACTACAAAGAGATACTGATTGTTATGAATATGGGTTGAGGATTAATATACCGGATAATAATAAGATCATCAGACGTTCTCAGTTGGCGGCATTTTTTGTAATAGTGCGTAGAGATGTATTCAACCAGGTTGGAGAGTGGGATGAGCTTTTTAATCCGGGAAATTATGACGATCACGATTATAGTTATCGGGTATTGAAGTTAGGCTATCGAAATGTATTATGTTGGAATAGCTTTATTATTCATCGCGCGCATAAGTCTTTTTCCGGCAACAATCTTCCGTATAAAGGAATATTGAGGACTAATCGTAATAAATTTTACGGGAAATGGGGGTTTGACCCTGATGAATATTCGAAGTTTCATTATGATATGCTTTCGCTTATAACTCACACAAAAGAAGATGCTTTCAAAGTTCTGTTTATTGGTTGCGGCTGCGGAGATGCATTGTATACGTTGGAAGAACGGTATCCGTATGCAGAATGTTACGGTCTGGAAAAGAACCCATTGATTGCCCGTATGGGCGCTGTCATGGCAAATATATCAGAGTGTGATATCGAACGAAACATGAATATCTCTTGGGACGGAATGACATTTGATTATATTTTGATCGCGGATACACTGGAATGCTGCAGCGATCCGGAACGAATTCTTCGCATTGCGGGCAAGTATATGAAACCGGGAGGAGCAATTATCTGCAGAGTTGAAACGATTCTCAATGCTAAAATCATTAGTGACCTGCTCAAGGGAAGCTTTTCTATAAAGAATGATGATAATATATCACCTCATAAGATTAATTTTTTTACATCAAATGACATGAGTCATATGTTTTTGAAGACTGGATATAATATTGAATTCAAATTGAATATTAATCTGCGCGAGATAACCACAAACTATGACCGGGAACTGTTCGATAAACTCTGTGCCATTGACGAAGTTGCCGAAAGAAAGAGATTTGATGAACACCATGTTATATACCGTCTCAGAAAGCAGGTGATCAGCCATGTTATTTGATTATCCGGATAATTGGGGCGGAAAGACGGCTCAGGAAAAATTCAGGTATATATCGGAAAAAATAGCGGAATCCCCCGAGGAGACCGGCGGATATGCCATGCTCGGTGAATACTACAGGGCCATCAATCCGAATCTGGCTTACCTGTCGTATGAGCAGGCGGCTTTTTACTGCGAAAAGAACGGGGCGGCAGCGGAAGAGCTGCAGTCTCTGGAAAAGACCCTGGAGGATCTTCGTTCTTTGGAAACGGTGACGGTCCGGCCTGCTTCTTTCATCATCCTTTCAATGAACACATTGGATTTTACGAGAAAGTGTCTCGAAACCATCCGCGATACCTGCCGGAGGGGCAGCTATGAGATCGTGGTCGTGGATAATGATTCAGAGGATGGCAGCAGGGAGTACCTGATGGAGCAGGATGATGTGGTCCTGATCCTGAATGATTATAACGCCGGTTTTCCGGCCGGCTGCAACCAGGGAGTTCGCGCTGCCTCAAAGAAGAATGATATCTTCCTGCTCAACAGCGACACAGAACTGCCGGTCAACGCCTTTTTCACACTGCGCATGGGACTGTATGCCGATCCAAGAAACGGGTCTGCAGGCAGCTGTACCAATTATTCTAAATGGCAGCAGCTCATACAGGAGAAATTCACCACACGAGAGGAGTTCATGGCCTACGGGAGAAAGACGAATGTTCCCCGGGAAAATGCGTATGAATTGAAGAACTGGCTGGTCGGCTTTGCGGTCCTGATCAGACGGGATGTCTATGACCTGATCGGAGACCTGGATGAGCGGTTCACGCCGGGATGCCATGAGGATACGGATTACGGATACCGGATCATGCAGGCCGGATACCGAAATGTTCTGTGCTGGAACAGCTTTATTCTCCACTGGGGAAGCAAGACTTTCTTTAAGAATAAAATGGCGTACGGCAACATCGTGGAGAACAATCTGCGGAAGTTTACGGAAAAGTGGGGATTTACGCCGACCTATTACAATTCGGTCAGAGATGATATAACCGGACTGATCCTCCACGATAAGGACAGTACTTTCCGGCTCCTCGACGTTGGCTGCGGAACAGGCGAGATGCTTGCGAGGCTGCAATATCGTTTCCCGAACGCTAAGTTTTACGGTATTGAGCGAAACGAAAAAGCAGCCGCTATGGCGGCGACCAAGACGAATGTTTTCTGCGCGGATATCGAAAAAGCATACCTTCCGTATGAGGAGGATTTCTTTGATTATATCGTGCTTGGGGATGTTGTTCCCGAATTCTATGATGCGGATGCTGTTCTCGCGAAGCTGAAGCCTTATCTGAAAAAAGATGGTTACATTCTTAGTTCAATCAATAATCTTCTGAATGCCGTAACGGTACATGATCTTCTGACCGGTTCTTTCTTTTATACCCGGCAGGGCACACGAAGATTTACACAGAAGCGGTTTTTCACACTGGATGATATACGGAAGCTCTACGCCCGGAATGGGTATGCGATACACTTCAATCTCAGGATGAAGACACCTCATGCTGAGACCAGTATAAACCCGGCATTTTTTGATTCCTTATGTCAAATACCGGGTGTGGTCGAGCGAAGGCAGTTTGATGAGTGCAGTTACATAATGCGAGTCAAGAAAAACGGGTAATGAAATGACGATCTATAATTTTAATCTGCTTGTAGGATATGTATCCACGGGAGTCGATTATGGTCAGGCATACCGCGCGCAGATGCTGCGCGGCATATGTGATCAGAAATTCGTATTTCTGGAAGTGCCTCAACATAGAGAGCTTGAATACTATAACCGGATCGGCATCCGTGAAGAAGAGATACTGGTGCTGCCATTCTGGTTTGTGAACGCTCAAAATATATACCCGTCTCTGCCATTCGATAAAGTGAAAGAGAAAGTACTTTCGGATGATTCCGAGTATGAATTTATTGAAGAAGAGGGGAAAAAGCGGTTTTGCAGGGCGGATCAGGGAAAGAGCATCATATTCTATCTGACAGAGCAGGGCTATGTCTATCTGGTTGAATATTACTTCCAGAATACGCTGATCAGGAAAGATCACTATTCTGACAGGCTCTTATTTACAGAATATCTGAAACCGATAATAAGTAAACTGAACGCTTTTGTGAAGACGTTCCAGATTGATTATTACAATGAAGAAGGCGTAGTCGGACTGCAGGAATTCCGCACTAAGGAAGGATCGATCTATGCTTTTCCGGATCTGGCGGGTCTGACATCGCTTGAATTACTGGAATACTTTGTGCGCTTAAACAGGTTTTCCGACGACGATGTTCTGCTGCTTGACCGCATTAACCCGCATTTCCCGGTGCTGATGAAGTACAAAGGGAATGCCAGAATGGTCTTTTTCATGCACTCAAAGCTGACTTTTGCAGACTATTCGGACTCTCATCACTGGAAGGGGGTCAATTATGAGTACACAGACCTGGTCCGAAACGCAGGCCGGTTCGACGCGATACTCACTTCCACACAGGAGCAGGCCGATGAAGTGCGGGAATGGTTCCTGAAAGAATACAGGCGCAGAGTAAAGACCTATGCGATCCCTGTCGGCGGCATGAGGGATCTGACCGGTCCCACCGACAGTAGGAAAAAACACGGACTCGTTTCCGTATCAAGACTGGACCACAGAAAGCGCATAGATCTTTTGATTAAAGCGGTTGCCAAAGCTCGCGAAAATATACCGGACCTGACACTCGATATCTTCGGAGAAGGACCTGAAAAAAAGAGGTATGAAGACCTGATCGTCGAGTATGGTGCCCGGGATTACATTTGTCTTAAGGGGTATGTCCGGAATTTCAATGGCTATGCCATGTATGAAGGGTATATTTCCGCCTCGCTTTGGGAGACATTCGGACTGACGCTTCTTGAGGCAATGTCGGGCGGACTTGCGCTGATCGGCTTGGATGTACCCTATGGAAACCGGTGCATGATCCACGATGGTCAAAACGGTTTTATTGTTCCGTTTAAAGACGGGCAGCCGGATGAAGTGACAGTAAAAGGACTTGCCGACGCCATAATAAAATTGTTTAAGAACGATGATTTGAGCCGGTTCAGTTTGTGCTCTTATCAGGAGGCGGTTAAATATTCGCCTCAGGATATAAGGAAAAAGTGGGTTCAGATGCTGAAAGAAACAGGAGCGGGGAACATTGATCATATTACTGGGTAAATCAAGGGAAAAGAATACAGAACTGCAAAAACTGGCTGGATATATAGGCCTTCCCTGTGCTTATGCAGATCTTAATGAGAAGACATCATCCGATGCGTATACACCCTGGAGGTATTATGCTCACAGGGGACCGGACGATTTAAATAAGCCCTTTTTCTGGCTTGATCTTGAAGCGGCGCCTTACTGGTCCTTCCGGGCGGGAGATATCAGGCGTGGGCAGATTAATAATTCAGATGAACATCTGGCTGATGTATACTTTCGTGAACCGTATGAAGACCAGTGCATTGACCGGATCGAATGGATCAAAAACAACGAAGTCTATGCCATAGACTATTATGATGCTTCCGGAATCAAATATGCCCAGGCTGTGGTCAGTGAAGGCGCACAGAGCCTTGTGAAGTACTGTGATGTGAACGGTACTCCGGCTGTCTTTGTATGGTCGGACACCGGAATCGTGAACGTTAAAAAGGATAATCAGGAAGAAATTTACGCAGATACGGATCAGTTTTATTCGGCTTTCATGAAGGACTTTATTGCTGATCAAAAAGAGGACACGGTCTTCTTTTATGAACCCGAGCTGCGAAAATATATCCCGGAAGACAGCCGATGCATCCTGTTTATACCGGATCAGGTTCCCGGAGAGATAAAGGATAAGAACTTCCGGGAATCGCTGTCACTGATCGTGACCGGGAAACCCGGACTCGTACATTCGGTCAGGCAGCTGTACGGTGAGGGTGAAGTGCCGGAGATTTTGGAGATCGGAAGTGTTATAGAAAGTCCGGCGAAACATCCTGTGCAAGATGCGCTGGTCGTGACGAGAAGCCAACATATTGAACAACTGCAGCCACTGGTGGAAGGACTGCCTGAACTGCATTTTCATATTGCAGCCGGGACAGTGATGGCTCCGGGGCTTATGGAATTTGACAGATATGAGAATGTTACGCTTTATCCGAACAGCCCCAGGGAGAAGATTTTGCAACTGATGGATAAATGCGCTTTCTATCTTGATATCAATCATTATCTGGAGTATGAGGGCATTGTGCATGCCGCGCAGAGGATGGACCGGCTTGTGTTTGCGTTTGACAATACGGTTCATCAGAAAGGATCCATGCCCAAAGAGCATATCTACAGACATGAAGAAGCAGACCGGATGATCGCGGATATCAGCAGGGCGATGTTTGATCCGAACTGTCTGCAGGAATTCATGGAGATGCAGAGGAACCAGATCGGAATCACAGATGGGCAGAGAGAAGCGCTTAAAGAATATATTTTAAAGGGACAATTCCGCAATGCTTAGGATGTGCCGACCCTTTGCTGTAAAAGAAATGTAATAATTTACTTGCGAAGACTTGAAAAATATAATAGTATAAATTGTTAGAGTTTATAATTAGGATGAGTGGCGAATGTCATTTGACGAAACTCCGTAAGAGATATTTCTTAATAAACCTGCTGAAATGAAGAAAAGGAATACCAGAATGAAGCAGAATAATCGTGACAAAATGATCGTTTCCGAGAAGACAACAGTCAGACAGAGAAAAAAGAATGGAACATGGTACAACATCCTGTCTAAACTGACTGGCTTCCTTACAGGGAAAAGCGAGGCAGAAGCAGTGCAGGATCTGCATGCCAGGCCTGTTCGATTAAAAATATCGAGAGTCAGAACGACGATCGTGAAAGGAAGCATCGCCGCAGGAATTGCAGCAGGCGGTGCATTTGTGGTGCCTGAAGAGGCTTTCGCTGAAGAGATCAACCTTGAAAACGAGGATACTCTGGTAGGCCAGGATGTGGTTGTGGTCCCGGTTCAGAATCAGGAGACCGAAGCACCGGCTGAAAATACTGCACCGGCAGAAACTGTGACTCCGGTGGAAACTCCTGCACCGACTGAAACTGTTGCTCCGTTAGAGACTCCTGCACCGACTGAGACTGTCGCACCGGCTGAAACCCCTGCACCGGCTGAAACTGTTACTCCGACAGAAACCCCTGCACCGGCTGAAACTGTTACTCCGGCAGAGACTCCTGCACCGACTGAGACTGTCGCATCGGCTGAAACCCCTGCACCGGCTGAAACTACCACTCCGGCGGAAGAGACTGTAAAACAGGAAGAGCAGAAAGAAGAAACTCCGGTTAGCCAGGAAGCGGAAAAGACGGATGGTTCGCAGAGTATGGGCGAAGAGAACCAGGAGAACTCGGAAGAAGCTTCTGATACAGCGTCCGAACAAAATGCTGATCAGAGCGAGTCTGCTGAAGAGTCTACAGATCAGAGCGAGTCTTCGGAAGGATCCGAAAGCGATGAAAACGCTGCGTCCGAGAGCGAGCAGGAGTCCGAGAGTGCACAGGACTCTGAGTCTGAAGAAGAGGCTGAAGAAGAGTCTGAGAGCGCACAGGATTCTGAGTCAGAAGAAGAGTCCGAAAGCGCAGAGGACTCTGAGTCTGAGTCGATTTCAGAAGAGGAATCCGAGAGTACAGACGCAAGTACATCGGAATTTGAATCTGAGAGTGAAAGCTCATCGATAGTGCTTTCTGAGTCAGAGAGCATGTCAGTGTCCGTATCCGAGTCTGAATCTGAGTACACCTCAGCTTCAGAGTATGCCTCGATCAGTGAATCTGAAAGCGAATCTATCGGACTGGTAGAAATTGAAGAATTAAAGGTTGAAAAGTTAGATAAAGCAAACGACCAGGCCGGTAACGACGATTATACCAGTCTGGAATCGAGAGAAGCCAGTGATAATGCATCAAACTCTGCAAGCAATTCGGCTGTAATGGAGTCTTTGGCCCAACTGGAGGCGGATTCGGAAAGCTTATCAGCTTCGGCTTCGGCAAGCGAAGCAATATCGATGAGTGAACTTAGAAATTCGGCCAGCACATCAGAAAACAATTCTGTGCTGGATTCATTAGAAGAAGCGGCTCAGAACCAGAGTTGGGCTGAGCCGACGATCTGGAACTTCATAAGGGCGTTGCTTGCTGAACTATTAGATGCCTTAACTGATGGAAATAGCTGGCTTGCCGATTTGATTAGGTCCAGGATCTCCAGGTATACTGGATTAACACCAGCTCAGGTAGATGAACTGGCGCGTGCAGATAATCAGTCGGAAAGGTTAAGTGAGATTGGGCGATCACTGAGTCAGGAAGCATCGCGGGAGATTGCTGATAGTGAAAGTGAGTCCAAGTATTTTAGTGAATTGGAAAGTGATATACTTTCCGAGTATAATTCGAGAAGTGAATCGATAAGGGTACATTTTTCAGAACTTCGCTCAGCAAGTGAAAGCGCTTCGCTTAGTGAAGCAGAGGCCACTTCCACCTCCGAAAGCGAGAGCACTTCGGTAAGTGAGTCCGAGAGTACCTCGACCTCTGAGAGTGAAAGCACGAGCGCAAGTGAGTCGGAGAGCACTTCGCTTTCCGAGAGTGAAACCACGAGTGTAAGTGAGTCAGAGAGCACCTCGGTATCTGAATCTGAGAGCACTTCGGTTTCCGAGAGTGAAAGCACGAGCGTAAGTGAGTCAGAGAGCACCTCGGTATCTGAATCTGAGAGCACTTCGGTCTCCGAGAGCGAAAGCACAAGCGTAAGCGAGTCTGAGAGCACCTCGGTTTCTGAGAGCGAGAGCACTTCGGTAAGTGAGTCCGAGAGTACCTCGGTCTCTGAGAGTGAAAGCACAAGCGTAAGCGAGTCCGAGAGTACTTCGGTTTCTGAGAGTGAGAGCACTTCCGCCTCCGAGAGCGAAAGCACCAGCGTGAGTGAGTCTGAGAGTACTTCAGTTTCCGAGAGCGAAAGCACCTCGGTCAGCGAGTCCGAGAGTACCTCGGTCTCCGAGAGCGAAAGCACTTCGGTAAGCGAGTCCGAGAGTACCTCGGTTTCCGAGAGCGAGAGCACCAGTGTAAGTGAATCTGAAAGCACTTCAGTTTCCGAGAGCGAGAGCACAAGCATCAGCGAGTCTGAGAGCACCTCAGTTTCCGAGAGTGAGAGCACAAGCGTAAGCGAGTCTGAGAGCACCTCAGTTTCTGAGAGTGAGAGCACCTCGGTAAGTGAATCTGAGAGCACTTCAGTCTCCGAAAGCGAAAGCACCTCGGTAAGTGAGTCTGAGAGCACCTCAGTTTCCGAGAGTGAGAGCACAAGCGTAAGCGAGTCTGAGAGCACTTCGGTTTCTGAGAGCGAAAGCACAAGCGTAAGCGAGTCTGAGAGCACTTCGACCTCTGAGAGCGAGAGCACTTCGGTAAGCGAGTCCGAGAGTACCTCAGTTTCTGAGAGCGAGAGCACCAGCGTAAGTGAGTCTGAGAGTACTTCGGTTTCCGAGAGTGAAAGCACGAGCGT
>DGTA01000141.1 GCA_002394165.1 Lachnospiraceae bacterium UBA4348
TGGGGCTCAAGACCCACTGCAAGATTACGCTGGTCGTGAGGCGGGAGGAGGACGGCATCCGCAGATATGTCCACCTAGGCACCGGCAACTACAACGATTCCACCGCCAAGCTCTACACGGACTGCGGTATCCTTACCTGCAAGGATTCCATCGGGGAGGATGCGACGGCCGTGTTCAACATGCTTTCGGGTTATTCGGAGCCGAAACGCTGGAACAAGCTTGCCCTGGCGCCCATCTGGCTTCGCAAGCGCTTCCTCTACCTGATCGGGAGAGAGACAGAGCATGCACTGGAAGGCCGTGAGGCCAGGATCATCGCCAAGATGAATTCGCTCTGCGACCAGGAGATCATCGCGGCCCTGTACCGCGCCAGCTGCGCCGGCGTGAAGATCGATCTCATCGTCCGCGGTATCTGCTGCCTGAAGGTGGGGATCCCCGGTGTGAGCGAGAACATCACGGTCCGCTCACTGGTGGGCGCCTTCCTGGAGCATGCCAGGATATTCTATTTTGAGAACGGCGGCTACAGTGAGCTGTATATGGGAAGCGCCGACTGGATGCCCAGGAACCTGGACAGACGCGTGGAGATCCTCTTCCCGGTGGAGGACGAGGACCTGAAAAAGCAGGTGCTTCACATTCTTGAGGTCCAGCTGGCGGATACCTTGAAGGCCCGTGTGCTGACGGACAAAAATGTCTACGAACGCATTGACCGCAGGGGAAAGGTGCTGCTTTGCGCACAGGATGAATTCTGCCGCGAAGCGGTGGAAAATGCGCCTGCCAAGGCGGACCCGGCCAGGTCGAGAGTGTTTATCCCGGCCGAGCCGCTCCCGGATCCCGAGGAGGAAGACGGGGTATAAAACGGCTCTCTTCGGATGAGAGCCGGACAAAGGAGACAGGAAATGTACAGAGATCATACCAGGACGGTCAAGATCGGCGACAAGGTGATCGGGGGAGGAAATCCTATCCTGATCCAGTCCATGACCAATACCAGAACAGATGACATTGAGGCAACCGTTGCCCAGATCGAGGCGCTGACGAACGCCGGATGCGAGATCATCCGGTGTGCGGTCCCGGATAACGAGGCGGCGCTGGCCCTGAAGGAGATCCGAAGGAGGATCCGTATCCCGCTGGTCGCAGATATTCATTTCGATTACCGGCTGGCGATCGCCGCGGTCGAGAACGGCGCCGACAAGATCAGGATCAACCCCGGAAATATCGGTTCTGAGGACCGGGTGCGCAGCGTCGTCTCGGCCGCCAGGGAGAGAAACATCCCCATCCGTGTCGGGGTGAACAGCGGCTCCCTTGAAAAGGAGCTGGTAGTCAGATACGGCGGCGTCACCGCCCAGGGATTGGTGGAATCGGCGCTTGCGAAGGCCGCCATGATCGAGGATATGGGCTACGACAATCTGGTGATCAGCATCAAGTCATCCGATGTCCTTATGTGTGCCCAGGCCCATGAGCTGATCGCCGAGCGTACGGATCATCCGCTTCATGTCGGCATTACCGAGGCGGGAGGGATCATCGCCGGGAATATCAAATCGGCGGTCGGGCTTAGCCTGATCCTGTCCAAAGGGATCGGGGATACGATCCGCGTCTCCCTGACCGGTGACCCGGTGGAGGAGATCCGGTCGGCGAAGCTGATCCTGCGCACCCTCGGCCTGAGGAAGGGCGGGATAGAAGTGGTATCGTGTCCGACGTGCGGACGTACGCAGATCGACCTGATCGGCCTTGCCTCCAGGGTGGAGGAGATGACGAGGGATCTTCCCCTTGACCTGAAAGTGGCCGTGATGGGCTGCGTGGTGAACGGACCCGGGGAAGCGAAGGAAGCCGACCTTGGGATCGCGGGCGGAAAAGGCAGCGGACTGCTGATCAAAAAGGGCGAAGTCGTCAGGACCGTCCCCGAGGATGAACTGCTGGGGGCGCTGATGGATGAGCTTAACGCCTGGAACGGATAATCAGATTTTGCGGAGCGAAACATGACAAAAGGTTTTTTTGAGATATTTGAAAAAGTCCGGGTATCTGATGACTGCAGGGCTTTTCTTGAGACAGCGTCCATCACGAAGGTGACGGTGAACAAAAGCCGCACGATGGTGCATGTCTATCTTGAATCGGACCGCCTGATCCCCAGGGAGTATATCTCTGAGGCCCAGAAGGAGCTCAGGAAAATGCTCTTTCCCGGCGATGAGAAGATCACGCTGCGGATCATCGAAAAGTTCCACCTGTCCGCCCAGTACAATGCCAGGGTGCTGATGGACGCCTACAAGGACAGTATCCTGTTCGAACTTAAAGAACATAATATTTTTTTATATCAGCTGTTTAAGAACGCGCTGCTTTCGTTTACGGAAGACAGCGCTCTTTCCATGGAACTGGAAGATTCCGTGATCACCAGGCAGTATATGGACGAACTTGATCACATCCTCACCAAGATCTTCTGCGACCGCTGCGGCCAGGACTTTAAACTGACCATTACGCTCCGGGAGCATAAGAATAGCCGCCGGAGCGAGATCAACCGGCAGATCATCTCGGAGGAAGTGACGCAGATCAGCAGGCGCCTGGAAGAGAACAGGACGGCGCCGGCGGCGGAGGAAGAGCCTCCCGCTGCGGATAAGTCCGAAGAGAATAAACCCGAGAAGAAACGGGAGAAGAAATCCGAGAAGAACGGCCGGAAGTTTGAAGGAAAGCGGACTCCCGAGAGGAACCGCCCGACCGATCCGAACATGATCCTGGGCCGGGATTTCGATACGGAGCCCATCACTCTTGACCAGATCATCCATGAGATGGGTGAGGTCACTGTGCGCGGGCAGATCACGCTGATCGAGATGCGCCAGATCAGGGGAGAGAAGACGATCGTCACCATCGAGCTGACAGACTTTACCGACTCTATCACCGCCAAGCTTTTTGTGCCCAACGATATGCTTGACGATCTGAAGAGCCGCGGGCTTGCGGAAAAGGCCTTCATCAAGATAAAGGGCGTCACGACGGTCGACCGCTACGACGGGCAGCTGACCATCGCGTCCGTCTCGGGGATCAGGAAGATCCCTGATTTCCGTGAGATCAGGATGGACACCTGGCCGGAAAAAAGAGTGGAACTTCACTGCCATACCAAGATGAGCGACATGGACGCGGTGAGCGATGTCAAGGATATCGTCACAAGAGCCATCAGCTGGGGGCACAGCGCCCTGGCAGTGACGGACCACGGGGTCGTGCAGGCCTTTCCGGATGCGAGCCATGCCCTGCCCAAGGGATCTGATTTCAAAGTGATCTACGGGATGGAAGGTTATCTGGTGGACGATGAACTGGCCTTGTGCGTGAATCCGAAGGGACAGGCCCTCGACGGAGATTTTGTCGTCTTTGATATTGAAACGACAGGTTTTTCGCCGGTCAGCTCAAAGATCATCGAGATCGGCGCTGTCAAGGTGAGCGGCGGGAAGATAACGGACCGCTTCAGCACGTTCGTCAATCCCGGTGTGCCCATTCCCTACCGCATCGAGCAGCTGACGAGCATCAGCGACCAGATGGTCATCGATGCGCCGCCGATCGAAAAGGTGCTGCCCGATTTTCTCGCGTTCTGCGAGGGGAGTGTGCTGGTCGCCCACAATGCGGCCTTTGACATGAATTTTATCATCCAGAACTGTGAGAGGCAGGGACTGCCTTCTGAGTTTACCTACGCGGATACGCTGATGATGGCCAGGGTGCTGCTTCCCGGGCTCCACCGCTTCAAACTCGATACGGTGGCCAAGGCGGTCGGTGTTGAACTGGGACATCATCACAGGGCCGTGGATGATGCCGAGTGCACGGCCATGATCTTTGTCCATTTCCTTAAACAGATGGAGGAGATGGGCATCACGGATACGGACGGCATGAACAGCCTGGTCCGCTCGGGACCGGACCTTGTCCGGAAACTGCCCTATTACCATGTGATCATGCTGGCCCGGAACGATGTGGGGAGAGTCAATCTCTACCGTCTGGTCTCCGAGTCGCACCTGAAATACTTCAGCAAAAGACCGAGGATCCCCAAAAGCCTGCTGCGCAGATACCGCGAAGGGCTGCTCATCGGGTCCGCCTGCGAGGCGGGAGAACTGTACCGGGCGATCGTCCGCGGTGCGGGCGAGCAGGAGCTGTCATCCATCGTCGAATTCTACGATTTTCTCGAGATCCAGCCCCTGGGCAATAATATGTTCATGACCAGGGACGACCAGGATGAGCCCAAGACGGTGGAGGACCTGAAGAACTTTAACAGGAAGATCATCGAGCTTGGCAGGCAGTTCGGGAAACTGACGGCGGCCACCTGCGACGTGCATTTCCTTGATCCGGAGGATGAGATCTACCGCAGGATCATCATGGCGGGGAAGGGCTTTAAGGATTTTGACGACCAGCCGCCTCTCTACCTGCGCACAACTGAGGAGATGCTCAGGGAATTTGAATATCTCGGGGAAGATACGGCCAGAGAGGTCGTGATCACCAACACTAACCTGATCGCCGGTATGTGTGAGAAGATCTCCCCGGTCAGGCCGGACAAGTGTCCGCCGGTGATCGAGAACTCCGACGGGATGCTCAGGGATATCTGCTACAGCAAAGCTCACGAGATCTATGGTGAGAACCTCCCCGAGGTGGTGGCCGCCAGGCTGGAGAGAGAACTGAACTCGATCATTTCGAACGGCTTTGCGGTCATGTATATCATCGCCCAGAAGCTGGTATGGAAATCGAATGCGGACGGATACCTGGTCGGGTCAAGGGGATCGGTCGGATCTTCCTTTGTGGCTACTATGGCCGGAATCACCGAGGTCAATCCTCTGAGCCCGCATTATTACTGCACAAATTGTCACTGGTCAGACTTTGATTCGGATGAAGTGAAGCGCTTCTCCGGAATGGCCGGCTGTGACATGCCCGACAAGGTCTGCCCGGTGTGCGGCACGCCTCTGAAAAAGGAGGGCTTTGATATCCCCTTTGAGACGTTCCTCGGCTTTAAGGGAAACAAGGAGCCGGATATCGACCTGAACTTCTCAGGCGAATATCAGTCCAAAGCCCATAAGTACACCGAGGTGATCTTCGGGGCCGGCCAGACGTTCCGCGCGGGGACGATCGGAACACTGGCGGACAGGACTGCCTACGGCTTTGTCAAAAAGTATTATGAGGAAAAAGGAGTGGTCAAGCGTCCGTGCGAGATCAACCGGATCGTTCGCGGGTGCACCGGCGTGCGCCGTTCGACCGGACAGCATCCGGGAGGGATCATTGTCCTTCCTTATGGGGAGGATATCAATTCCTTCACCCCGGTGCAGCATCCGGCCAATGATACGCAGACCGATATCATCACCACCCATTTTGACTATCATTCAATTGACCACAATCTGCTTAAGCTGGACATCCTCGGACACGATGATCCGACCATGATCCGCATGCTGGAGGATCTGACCGGGCTTAATGCCAGGGAAGTCCCGCTTGATGACAAGGCGGTCATGTCTCTGTTCCAGAATACCGATGCCCTCGGCATCACGCCGGACCAGATCGGCGGGTGTCCGCTCGGATCGCTGGGGATCCCTGAATTCGGTACGGAATTCGCCATCCAGATGCTGGTGGACACTTCCCCGCAGTATTTCTCGGATCTGGTCCGGATCGCAGGGCTGGCCCACGGTACGGATGTGTGGCTGGGAAATGCCCAGACGCTTATCCAGGAAGGGAAGGCGACGATCTCTACGGCCATCTGCACCAGGGATGACATCATGATCTACCTGATCGACAAGGGTCTTGACAAGGAACTTTCCTTTACGATCATGGAAAGCGTCCGTAAAGGCAAAGGCCTTAAACCCGAGTGGGAAGAGGCTATGGTGGAGAACGGCGTGCCGGACTGGTATATCTGGTCCTGCAAAAAGATCAAATACATGTTCCCGAAGGCTCACGCGGCGGCTTACGTCATGATGGCCTGGCGCATTGCCTGGTTCAAGATCAATCATCCGCTGGCTTATTACGCTGCTTATTACTCGATCCGCGCGTCAGGCTTCGATTATGAGCTGATGTGCCGCGGCGAGGAACGTCTGCTGATGCACATGAGGGATTATGAGCAGCGCAGCAATGAGCTGAGCAAGAAAGAGGAAGATGAATACAAGGACATGAAGGTAGTCCGCGAGATGTATGAGCGGGGCTTCGAGTTCATGCCCATCGAACTGGACAAAGTCCAGGCGACACGTTTCACGATCTGGGACGGGAAGCTGATGCCTTCTCTTTCTTCGATCGGCGGAATGGGAGACAAGGCGGCCGAATCAGTCGTTGAAGCCGTTAAGGACGGGCCCTTCCTCTCGAGGGAAGACTTCAGGGCCAGGACAAAGGTCAGCAAGACCATGTCGGATCTGCTCACTGACCTGGGGATTTTGAAGGATCTTCCTGAGTCAAACCAGATGTCGCTCTTTGACATGATGGCCTGATCTGAATGAAATACCCCCTGTTTAAGGGCAGGAGATTTAGAAAATATGGGAAAAAGCATTATACTGATGGGATTTATGGGAAGCGGCAAGACAAGCACCGGCCTGGAACTGTCGGCGATGACCGGCCTGCCCCTCATCGATACCGACCAGGTGATCGAGGAGCAGGAAGGGAAAACGATCAGCCGGATCTTTGCCGACAGCGGAGAGTGCTATTTCCGTGATCTCGAGACCGGACTGCTTGAAAAACTGTGCGGGAACGATAAGTCCTATGTGATCTCGATCGGCGGCGGCATGCCGGTACGCGAACAGAACCGGCAGCTTCTTAAACAGCTGGGAACAGTCGTCTATCTCACGGCATCGGATGAAGTCCTGGCCGCGAGGCTTCTGGGTGACACGACCAGGCCGCTGCTTGCCGATGGAGATCTCAGAGAGAAGATAAGGTCACTCAAAACCGCGAGGGAGGAGATGTACCGGAATCTGGCAGATCTCACGGTCGATACGGACGGTAAAGATCCGTCGGAGGCAGCCGGAATGATCGTCTCACTTGCATCACTTGACGCGTGAACACCATTTATACTTGAAAATGTATATGGGATAGGTTAAAATTAATTGATTTGTAAATTTGAAGGAGGATAAGATTTATGATCTCAGCAGGCGATTTCAGAAACGGCATTACTCTGGAAATGGATGGGAATATCTATCAGATCATTGAATTCCAGCATGTAAAACCCGGAAAGGGAGCTGCCTTTGTCAGGACGAAACTGAAAAATATCATCAACGGCGGCGTCGTTGAGAAATCGTTCCGTCCGACTGAAAAATTCCCGACAGCCCGTATCGACAGGGTTGATATGCAGTATCTGTATTCAGACGGAGACCTTTTCTATTTCATGAACAATGAGACTTATGACCAGATCGCACTTAACGGCGAAACAGTCGGCGATGCCCTCAAGTTCGTCAAGGACAATGAGATGGTCAAGATCTGCTCCCACAACGGCAATGTATTCGCGATCGAGCCGCCTCTGTTCGTTGAGCTTGAAGTGACAGAGACAGAGCCGGGCCTGAAGGGCGATACCGCTACCGGCGCGACCAAGCCCGCCATCGTAGAGACCGGCGCACAGGTCATGGTTCCGCTGTTTGTCGAGATCGGTGACAAGCTTAAGATCGACACCAGATCCGGAGAATATCTGTCCAGAGTCTGATTATTATGACAGGGGACGCTTCTGTGTCAGCGTACGCTGACAGGGGGACAGTCCTTAAAAACAATGCAGAAATAAAACACAACACCTTGTTCCACGGGGAACACTCCCGTTCTGGCCTCGCGCAGCGGTACATAAGGCTCGAGCTTCGCTCTCGCCAAGTACCGGCGCTGCGGCCACGTCCCCGTTGGAACAGGGTGTTGTGTCTTATTCTTACCTTAAAATCCAATAGACTGTCCCTATGCCGACGGCTGCTGACACAGAACTGTCCGTGGTCTTAGCCCTCAGCAATAAGAATACCGGAAATCAAAGAATATTCGGTTCAGATGCTCAGGCCAATCGGCATCTTCCCGCCGCATGCGATGAATGTTTCTGCGTCAGACTTCGCTGTTCAGTGGACGATCCTTCTTGAGGCAAAGAAAAGAAAAAGATATCACCCTGTTCCAAAGGGGACCTACCGAAGCGACGGTACTTGGCGAGGGCTATGGCCCAAGCCTTAGTACCGCTGCGCTTCGGTCAGAGCGCGAGCGAGCCCCCTGGAACAGGGTGATACCTTTTTCATATGCTTGCTTAAAGAGGAGTGTCCCCCTGTCAGAATTAGTGGTTGTTCTTCTGCGCCGTCGACAGCATAAGCTTGATGCGATTGAGCTGGTTGACCTCGCTGGCGC
>DGTA01000128.1 GCA_002394165.1 Lachnospiraceae bacterium UBA4348
CGTTCAGATCGTGAGGGTTCAAGTCCCTTCTTCCGCATGAACCGGGGATTTTCGTGATGCGAAAATCCCCCTTTTTATGCAATGTGTTTTTTGCCGGGTGCTGTATTGATTATGGCAGGAAATTCTGGTATTCTTTAAAGGTATGAGTTTTATTGACCGAAGTGCGTCGGGAGTGTTTGGAGGAGTTAAATAATGTCCAGCAGATATGATGATCATCGGGAGATCAATGACAGCGGCATTACGTTCGAACCCGTGGGGCCGAACTGGAAAAAGACGTTTGCAGTCGTGCTCAGCATTGTGCTCGCCGTTGTTGTGATCGGAGGAGGGCTGATCTTTTACTTCGGCCACAACCTGATCAATCTGGCCAATTATGTGCCGGATAACGAGGTGCAGGTAGTGGAAAAAGTTGAAGATCTTCCGGAAGAGGCGTTTGAGACCGTTGCGGCCAATGACAAAAAAGGAAAAGTGGTCAAGGAGGAAGAACTCCAGCGTATCCATGATTCCATGGCGAAGGTGGACAAGGCCGTTGAGACGCCGGTCAATGACAAGGTTTATAATATCATGCTGGTGGGCGTTGACAGGAGAGACAAGTCCTGGAACGGAAACTCCGACAGCATGATGCTTGTATCGGTCAATTACGGAGCCAAGCGTGTCAGCATCGTTTCCCTGATGAGAGACACTTATGTCAACATCCCGGATGTCGGCTATGAAAAGCTGAACAATTCCTACGCCAGAGGCGGCGGCCCGCTGCTTACGCAGACGGTTTCCAACATGTACAATGTGGATGTCCGTGATTATGCTGCGGTCGATTTTGAGAATATGATCGAGATCGTGGATGCGGTCGGCGGCGTTGACCTTGAGATGACGGACGCGGAAGTGGAAGTCGCCAATGGATACATGCGCGACATGTGCAACACTCTGGGAATGGACGGAGAGCAGTATGTGCTTCCGGGCGGCGGTTCCTATCACTGCAACGGTGTCCAGGCAGTGGCTTATGCCAGGAACCGTTTCGTCGGCAATTCTGACTATGCCAGAACCGAACGACAGCGTTATGTGATCTCACAGCTCATTCAGGAGATCAAAATGATGAACGCGGGCCAGCTCGCCAGCTTTGTCAGGGATGTGCTTCCGCTGGTCACCCATAACCTTTCCGAATCGAAGATCTGGGACCTTGTGAAAGACGCCCCGGATATCTTCACCTTCAAATTCGTGCAGGACCGTATCCCGTATGATGGCCTCTATGACGTGATCTATGTCAAGGGACAGGATATGCTTGTTCCCGACTGGGAGAAGACCGTGACCATGCTTCACGATACGATCTACGGAAGCGGAAAAGTCAGCGACAATTATGACAATGTCCAGGACGACCGTACGGACGGGAATGACGAATATACCGATGACTACATCGAAATGTTCATCAAACCGTCTGAAGATGAGAACGGCGGCGCGGCTGACGCCGCCTGAGAGATAAAAAAAGATGACAGAGGAAAAAGCCTCTGTCATCTTTTTTTATCTTATTCTTTTGAAAATTCATCTTTTCCGGCGCCGCAGATAGGACAGACCCAATCTTCGGGAAGATCTTCAAAAGCAGTTCCGGGTGCAATACCGTTATCCGGATCGCCCTCGGCGGGATCATAAACATATCCGCAGGGATCGCATACATACTTATCCATAGAATTTACCTCCTTTTTTAGTCAGATCGGTTGATTATCAGGCGAAAGGAAGGCCTTTAGCGCAGCTACGGCCTCTTTTTCGTCGTCACCGTCAGCACTTATCTGCAAGGTGCCGCCTCTTAGGTCCATTGACATCATACCCATGATACTTTTAGCATTGTAATTGCTGTGATTACATCTGAAAGTGATCCGGCTCCTGAAAGAGCATGCAAGCTGAACAAGCTCCGGTACCAGGAACCTGTCTTCAGGGAAAGATAAAGCGATTGTCTCTACGTACATAAAATGGCTTCCTTTCTGCAGATATGTCCATTTTCACGGATTTACACAAGAATGTCAAGATGAAACTTCAGAAGATGAATCCTGTCAGGAGGACGGCGGCGCAGCAGCTCAAAGCAACGATAAACAGATCCTGGAAGACCCAGGCGGTGACCAGTCCGGCCGCGAGTGCCGCAAAGCCGCAGCGGATATCATCCGTCGCCCGGATGATCGCAGGAAAGGTCATGACCGATAATGTTACATAGGGCACGTAATAGAGAAATGAACGGATAAACCGGTTCGTGATGTTCCTGCGAAGAAGCACCATGGGCAGCATGCGGACACTGTAGATCACCAGGATCATCAGCAGCAGGGAAGGCCATACATAAGAAGCTTTCATTCAGTCAACCTCACTTTCTGTATCCGGTTCGTCAACGGGACGGACAATGGCAGCGGCCCCGGCGATCACGATCGTCAGGATGATGATCCTGAAACCGGAGGAAATATCTTTCAGCACGGGCATTTCACTCATCGCAAGCGAGGCGGCCATCGAGATGACGACGATCAGCGCGATCGCCCGGGTTTTGCGGGCGGCCGGAATGATGACAGCCAGAAACATTCCGTACAGAGATACGGACAGGGCATCCACGATAAAATGGGGGAGCACGCTGCCGATCACGACTCCGAGAACGGTTCCGCCGGTCCATCCCGCTGCGGCTATAATGGCCGCGCCGTATGCGTACCAGGGGCTGACTTTTCCTTCAACAGAGGCGCACAGGCCGAAAAGCTCGTCCGTGATGCAGTAGGACATGCCGAAACGGTGGATGAGTCTCTCACGGGAGCTGACCTTCTGGGAGAGAGCCGCCCCCATCAGCAGATACCGCAGGTTGACGATGATGGTCGTGACGATCATCTCAAGGGCTCCGGCCCCGGTACTGAGCAGTGTGACCGCTGCAAACTCACCGGCCGACGCAAGCATGAACACGGACATGACCCCTGACTGAAGGGCGCTCATGCCGGCATTGCGGCAGTTGATCCCGAGTGCGATGGCGACCGCAAAATAACCCAGACAGATGGGGATTCCTGCCCGAAATCCCTGCCGCAGCCATTCGCTGCCTGTTTTTTCCGTTTTCTGTTTCATATATCTTCTTCTTTCTTGCTTTTTCCTTACGGAAGCTTTTGACCGAACTGCCATTCTATGATAGAATTTGCCCAGTAAAAAGTCAACTTAAGCCGGAAGAGCGGTTATAATTCCTTTCAATGCTTTATCAGGGAGGATCTTGAAATGTATGATGTGATGGTGATCGGATGCGGACCGGCCGGCCTGTCGGCAGCTGTCAATGTACGCCAGAGGGGCGGCAGCGTGATCTGCGTCGGTACGGCCAAAGAGAACAATCCGCTGTGGAAGGCCGAGCGAATCGATAATTACCTCGGGATGCCTTCGGTGACCGGCAGCCAGATGATGGAAGCCTTTATCGAGCATGCACGCTCAATGGGCGTGGAGCTGAAGAAGGAACGCGTGCTGAACGCGTTTTACACGGGCGATCACTGGATGATGAGCGCCGGCGCCGATGTGCTCGAAGCTTATGCGGTCGTCTTTGCCGGCGGAATCAGCCGCGGCAAAACCTGGCCCGGCGAGGAGGAATATGTCGGCAGGGGCGTCAGCTACTGCGCCACCTGTGACGGCATGCTCTACCGCGGAAAGGATGTCGCGGTCATCGGTTACGGCAGCGCCGATAAAGAGGAAGCGGAGTACCTTGAACAGATCGGCTGCCGCACCGTGTACCGTGAAAAGCCGAAAACAGTACGGATCATCGGAGAAAAGAAGGTTTCGGCCGTGGAAGTGGATTCGGAGACGATCCCCTGCGAATGCGTCTTTATTCTCAGGCCTTCGCTGGCTGCTTCCTCCCTGTTTCCGGGAATTGAATTAAACGGAAGCTACCTGAAGACAGATGAGGATATGGCGACGAACCTGCCTGGGCTGTATGCGGCCGGTGACTGTACCGGAAGGCCCCTCCAGGTGGCCAGGGCCGTGGGCCAGGGGCTTGTGGCGGGCCAGAAGGCCATGGAATGGGCATCGAACGCGAAGAAATAAAGGAATAAGCGAAACTGTAAAAAAGCCTCTTGCGAGGCAGCGATGGAGGATGAAAATGTATATTACCTGTCTTGATCTTGAGGGAGTGCTGGTACCGGAAATCTGGATCGCTTTTGCCGAGGCGAGCGGCATTCTGGAGCTGAGACGGACGACCCGCGATGAGCCGGACTATGACAAACTGATGAAGTACCGCCTTGATATCCTGAAAGAACACGGACTTGGCCTGAAACAGATCCAGGACACGATCGAAACGATCGATCCGCTTCCCGGAGCGAAAGATTTTCTGGACAAACTCCGTGACCTGACCCAGGTCATCATCATGAGCGATACGTTTACCCAGTTTGCCGCGCCGCTGATGAAGAAGCTGGGAAGGCCGACTCTTTTCTGCAACTCCCTTGAGGTTGGCGCAGACGGCATGATCACCGGATACAGGATGAGAACGGCACAGTCAAAGCTGTCTTCCGTGAAGGCGCTCCAGTCCATCGGTTTTGATACGATCGCCGCCGGAGACAGCTATAACGATCTGGCCATGATCCGGGCCAGCAGGGCAGGCTTCCTGTTCAGGTGCCCTGATACGATCAGAAAGGACAACCCGGATCTTGAGGCATATGATACTTTTGACGGACTCTATGAGGGCATCCGAAAAGTCGTACAGGCTGAAGGAAACTGATCCGGAGGAGCATGAGAATGGACAGATTGGATGGATTATCCAGCCGGAACAGGGCGACGAAGGAGCTGCTGCGGATCCTGGCACTTCTGACAGCTTCTTTGATCATTGCCCTGAACATTAAGTCATTCGTGAGGACCGGAGGCCTGTTCCCGGGCGGAGTAAACGGTCTGACGCTGCTGATCCAGCGCGCCGCACAGCGTTACATGAATGTCAGTATCCCGTTCACGGCCGTCAACACGGCGCTGAACGCGATACCGATCTATATCGGTTTCCGGTATATCGGAAAAAAGTTCACGGCTTATTCATGCCTGGTGATCGCTGTCACGAATATCCTGACAGACCTGATCCCCGGCTTTGCGGTGACCTCGGATCCGCTGCTGATCAGCGTGTTCGGCGGACTGATCAATGCGGTCGCCATGAGCGTGTGCCTGAAGGCCGGCGCTACGACCGGCGGAACGGATTTTATCGGGATCTTCCTGTCGGAGCGGAGCGGGCGCGACAGCTTCAATGTCATCCTGGGCATCAATGCCTGCATCCTGACGGCGGCCGGCTTTATGTTCGGCTGGGATAAAGCGCTGTACTCTATCATCTTTCAGTTTGTCTCCACACAGGTGCTCCATGTGACATACCGCAATTACCAGCAGGAGACGCTGCTGATCGTCACGGAGCACCCCGATGAGATCTGCGCCGCGATCAGTGACAGGGCAGGGCACGGAGCCACGGTCCTGCACGGGGAGGGCGCCTACGGCGGTGAGCCAAGATGCCTGGTGTACTCAGTCATCGCCCGGTCCGACCATGCGGCCGTGATCCGCTCCGTAAGAGTGATCGATCCGAAGGCGTTTACCAATGTGATGCCTACGGACGAGCTTCTGGGGCGGTTTTATTCCCGTCCTCACGATTAATGTTTTATTCAGAATTATTTAAGGTGTCGGCAGGCGGCGGCTGTGTTATGATGAGTGAGTGACAGGATCAAATACTATGAACTTGGGAGTGTAATCAGGTGAAAGGTGTTAATTTTCTGAGAATATTGGCCATAGTCCTTGTTCTGCTTCTCGGGACGGCGCTCGGACTTGGCTTTTTCTATGTCAAACAGCAGGATGAGAGGACAACGTTCTTCTCCAAAACGCTGGTCAACGGATCGGATGTTTCGGACGAGACACCGCAGCAGGTCCTGGAATCCATTCTGAAGACCTACTCGACCAAGACGGTGATCATCCGCGAAAAAGGAGAGGACAATATCAAGGGCGACCTGGCATATTTCGGCTACCTGATCGACTCCGACAAGATCCTTAAGCAGCTCAACGACGCTCTCGCTTCCCAGAAGAGCAGCTTTTTCGCCATGTTCGGAAGCCTTGTGAACGGGAATAATTTTAATGTCAGTATTCCCTATACCTACCATGAGGAGATCTTTGAGGCAGCAGTCAACACCCAGGCCTTGAAGGAGGAGCGCTTCCCGAGCGTGGATTCCGAGATGGTCTTTGACAAAAAGAAGAAGGAATATTCAGTGACCGAGGAGGTCTACGGAAATGAGATGAGCGATGAGAGCCTTCGTGAATTTGTTCACGGCGAGCTTGTTCCCTTCGTGACGTCCGGAAGCGGCGAGCTGGTGCTCACCATGGAGATCCCGGACAGCCTGTACATCAAGCCGCAGGTAACCTCCCAGGATATTGAGCTCAACAATCTGTGCAATATCTACAACCGTTTCTGCAAAGCCCAGATCACCTACGAGTTCGGCAGCAAGAAGGAAAAGCTCGACTGGGATACCATAAAGGACTGGATCCTGATCGAGAACGGCGAGGGAGTCATCAGCCGGGAAAAGCTGGGAGAATTCGTGATGAACCTCGGAATGAAATACAATACGCTGCATCTTGACAGGACCTTCCACACTTCCTACGGCAACGATATCGTGATCGACGGGAGCATGAACGATTACGGCTACATGATCGACGAGGAAGCGGAGGTCACACAGCTGGCGGCGGATATCGCTTCCAACCAGAAGGTCAGCCGCGAACCGGTATACATCACAACGATCAGTGAGTACGGGAACCCTGTGTTCTACTCCAGGGACGGGAAGGATGACCTGAACGGGAATTATGTGGAGATCAGCCTGAATGCACAGCATCTGTGGTTCTATGTGGACGGCGGCCTTGTGGTCGAGTCAGATATCGTTTCCGGATGCGTAGCCAAAAAGACGGAGACGCAGAGGGGTGTGTTCCCGCTTGCTTACAAGGAAAGTCCTTCCGTGCTTGTCGGTGCGGATGCGGCTAATGGTTACCGGACTGAAGTGAGCTACTGGATGCCGTTCTATGACGGCCAGGGACTCCATGACGCGAACTGGCGCTATTCCTTCGGCGGCCAGATCTACAAGACTAACGGGTCGCACGGATGCGTGAACCTGCCTCCCTACGCCGCTCAGATAATCTATAATTATATCAAGGACGGCATGCCCATTGTGATCTATTGACGGAGGTGAGTCGATGACGGCCGCATCAGGAAGGATGAGGGTGCTTCTCGTGATGGGGATCCTCCGCGAGAGGACGGACAGCGAGCACATCCTGAACGCACAGCAGATCGCGAGGATCCTGGAGAACGAGTACGGCTGCTCCTGCGACCGTAAGACCGTATATGGCGATATCGAGGCCCTCACTGAATATGGCCTCGATATCCGCAAAACGAGAGGAGCTGCCTTCGGCTATTACCTGGGAGAGAGGGAATTTGACCAGGCTGAGCTTAAACTGCTCGTCGATGCAGTCCAGTCCTCCAAATTCATCTCTCAGGCGCGCTCGGAGGAGCTGATCCGGAAACTGGAGAAGCTGACCAGCCGAGACAAGGCCAGGGAGCTTAACAGGAGCGTCTATATTCATAACCGGCCAAAGGCCGAAAACGAAGAGATCTTCTTGGTGGTTGACCAGCTGCATCAGGCGATCAGCCGCAACAGGCAGATCTCATTTCATTATGCCCAGTGGACAATGAAAAAGACCATGGAACTGCGCTACAGGGGCAGGAGTGTTATCGTCAGCCCCTGGGCACTCACCTGGGAGGACGAGAATTACTATCTGGTCGCCTACTCATCTTCCGCGGACGCGATCCGCCATTACCGTGTGGACAAGATCCGGGATATCGAGGTACTGGAGGAAAAGAGGGAGGGGGCCGACAGGTTTGAGCGGTTTGACCTGCCGTCCTTTATGAAAAAAACCTTCGGCATGTTCGGCGGTGAGGAGAGAAAGGTGACTCTTCTTTGCGAGAATAACCTGGCCGGTGTTATGCTGGACCGCTTCGGCCGGCAGATCATGATGATCCCATCGGATGAGACCCATTTCAGGGTGCATCTGGAGGTGGCACTCAGCCGCCAGTTTTTCGGGTGGCTTGCCGGACTGGGACCTGGCGTTAAGATCGCCGCCCCGGAGGATGTGGCAGATGCCTTCCGGGAGTATCTGCAGGAAATCCTGCAGTCTTATAAGGAGGAAACGAATGATTCTGATTCGTGATGTTAGAGTGGTCGATCCCGCATCCGGGACGGACATGACTTCGGATATCCTGATCTGCGGTGACAAGATCACGGCGGTCAGTCCCGGGATCTATGACGGCGTGAATGAAATGATGCTGGAGGAGGCGGCTTCGGAGTGCTCCGATCCCGGACCGCTGACCCTGATCAATGCGCAGGGCCTGGTGGCCGCACCGGGCCTGGTCGATACTCATGTTCATTTTCGGGATCCGGGCTTTACCTGGAAGGAAGATATCCTCTCCGGGGCGGCGGCTGCTGCCAGAGGCGGATTTACCACCGTTGTGTGCATGGCCAATACCGATCCGCCGGTGGATAATCCCTCCACGCTCCGGTATGTGCTGGAAAAGGGAGCCGGGACCGGGATCCATGTACTGAGCGCCTCCACCCTCACTGCCGGGATGGCGGGGAAGGAGCTGACAGATCTGGAGACGATGGCCCGGAGCGGGGCCGTGGTCTTTACCGATGACGGGAAATGCGTGATGGATGAAAAGCTGCTGCTGGAAGGAATGAAGAGGGCGGCTGATCTTGGGATCCCCGTGAGCCTTCATGAGGAGGATCCTCTGCTGGTAAAGGCACCGGGCGTGAACGAGGGGGAAACGGCCAGGAAGATCGGATACCCGGGAGCCAGTGAGCGCGCGGAACAGGTCATGACCGCACGGGACAGCATCCTGTCAATGGCGGCCGGAGCCAGGATCTGCATCCAGCATGTGAGCAGCGCCGGTACGGTCAGTATCATAAGACTGGCAAAGGAGATGGGGGCAGATATCCACGCGGAGGCAGCGCCTCATCATTTTTCGCTGACGGAGGAGGCTGTCCTGGAGTACGGGACAAACGCGAGAATGAACCCGCCGCTGCGAACGGAAAAAGACCGGCTGGCGATCATTGAGGGCCTGAAGGACGGAACCATCGATATGATCGCGACTGACCACGCCCCCCACACGGCAAAGGAGAAGTCGCAGCCGATGGCGAAAGCGCCCAGCGGGGTGACCGGCCTTGAGACCGCCCTCGGCGCCGGCATCGAAGCGCTGGTAAAGCCCGGGCATATTTCCCTGATGAAGCTTTTAGAGCTGATGAGCACGTCTCCGGCCAGATTTCTTGGTCTGGTCCCGGGAAGTATATGTGAAGGGGCAGCGGCGGATATCGTGCTTTTTGATGAAAATGAATACCGGACGGTCAGTGCTCAGGATTTTGTCTCAAGATCCACCAACAGTCCGTTTATCGGGAAACGGCTCCCGGGACAGGTAAAATATACGATCTGCGCAGGGAAGATCGTATACCGGGATGAGAATGCCGACCTGATCGAACATAAGAAGTAAAATAAGGAACCGGTTCTTTCCTTTGCACAATCACGGAAAAACCGGTTCTTTTTTATTGATTTGTTCAATTTACTTTTCCGTTTCCGGCAGGTATACTTACAGATGACCGATGATGAAAAGAAGGACTTACTTTACAGCATGAACAGCAGAAAAATCGTTTTCCTTGACATAGACGGGACACTGACCCTTCCCGGCCGGATAGAGCCTCCGCCCAGCGCACTGCGTGCCATTGAAGCGGCGCGCCGGAACGGTCACCTGGTATTTATCTGCACCGGCAGGAGCAAGGTGCTGCTTGAGCCCCTTCTCCGGTTCGGCTTCGACGGTTATATCGGGAGCGCCGGAGGGTATATCTGCGTAGGAGAGCAGGTAATCTATGACTGCCCGATGACGAGGGAGCAGAGCAGCCGGGCAATGAGGATCCTTAAGGAAAACGGGATCTACCAGACGATCGAATGCCTGGATGCCACTTATACGGATCCGGATTTTGTCACCTATCTGAAAGCACATGCGGACGAGCTGGACAACAGTGAGATCTTAAGGTGGGTGGAAGGCAGGGATTCAACGCTGGGGATCCTGCCTGCGGATATGTACGACCAGGCGCCGGTCTATAAGATCGTGATCGTGGTTCCCGGGCCGGATGACCTGATCATCCCCAAAAAACTTCTCGGGAAGGAATTCTCTTTCCGGATACAGAATCCCGAAAAGGGCAGGATGATGAACGGGGAACTGATCAACCGTCAGTTTGACAAGGGCCGGGCTGTAAAAAAAGTCTGTGAACATCTCGGGATCCCCCTTCGCGATTCCATTGCTTTCGGGGACAGTGCCAACGACAGGGAAATGCTTATGGCTGCGGGACTGAGTGTATGCATGGGAAACGGGAGCAGTGAAATGAAGAGGATCTCGGACATGGTGTGTCCGCCGATCGAAGAAGACGGCCTTGAGAGGGCTTTTACAGAACTTGGATTAAAATGACCGGGTGACAGGAGAATCAGATGAAGACTTACAAAAAGCGCTTCAGTAAGCATATCGATGAATTGAAATGGCTGTACATGGAACTCTATGACGATGAGGAGAGTTTTAAACAGCTTTGCAGCCGGATGGAGACTTTTTACCGCGAACGCGACAGCCTGCTGAAGAAAAGCGACGCTTCGAGAGAGGCGGATCCTTCGTGGTATAAAAGAAACGACCTGCTGGGCATGATGCTCTATATTGAGCAGTTTGCGGGCAATATCAACGGTGTCCGCTCCAGGCTTGATTATTTTTCAAAATGCAATGTCAATTATATCCATCTGATGCCGTTCCTGGATACGACGCCCGGAAAATCCGACGGAGGATACGCCGTCAAGGACTTCCGTAAGGTCCAGGAAAAACTCGGGACCATGGAGGACCTGCGCAAGCTGACCACGGAGTGCCATGAGAAAAAAATCAGCGTCTGTATGGATTTTGTAATGAACCATACTTCCGAGGACCATGAATGGGCCAGGCGGGCGCGCGCCGGTGAGAAGGAGTACATGGACAGGTATTTCTTCTTCGACAGCTGGGATATTCCGGCCAGGTATGAGGCGACGGTGCCGCAGGTGTTTCCGACCACGGCGCCCGGGAATTTCACCTGGCTGGAGGACGCGAAGCATCATGTCATGACCTCGTTCTATCCTTATCAGTGGGATCTGAACTACAAGAATCCTGTCGTGTTCAATGAGATGATGTTCAACTTCCTGTTCCTTGCGAACCAGGGCATCGATGTGATGCGTATCGATGCCGTTCCCTATATCTGGAAGGAATTGGGGACCCAGTGCCGGAACCTGAGGCAGGTTCATACAATCGTCCGGATGATGAGGATGATCGGCGAGATCGTCTGTCCCGGGATCCTCCTTCTGGGAGAGGTCGTCATGGAGCCTTCCAAGGTGGTTCCTTATTTCGGGACCGTGGAGAAGCCGGAATGCCACATGCTCTATAATGTGACGACCATGGCGACGACCTGGCACACAGTCGCAACGCGCGATGTGAGACTGCTCAAACGCCAGCTGGATATCGTCAACGCGCTTCCGAAGGATTATGTGTTCTTAAACTACCTGCGCTGCCACGATGACATCGGCTGGGGACTGGATTATCCGAGCCTGAGGGAAGAAGGCATCGATGAAGTCTGCCACAAGCGCTATCTGAATGATTATTTCCGCGGTTATACCGGCTTCAGCAACAGCCGCGGCGAGCTGTACAATGAAGACCTTGCGAGCGGAGACGCGCGTTTTTGCGGAACGACCGCTTCCATGTGCGGGATCGAGCGGGCGGCCTGTGAAGGGAACAGCCAGATGATGGAGAAGGCTGTCCGTATGGACCAGATGCTCCATGCCTATATGCTTGTGCAGTCCGGAATCCCTGTGATCTACAGCGGAGATGAGGCGGCTCAGCTCAATGACTATACTTATAAGGAGGATCCGCAGAAGGCTCCCGATTCCCGGTATCTTCACCGCGGCGCCTTTGACTGGTCCGTACTTGAGAAGCTGGATGATCCTGAAAGTGTTCAGGGTCAGGTGTTCTCCATGCTCGACAAACTTGAGAAGATACGAAAATCGGACCCGGTCTTCAACAACGACGCGGATGTGTGGACCATCGAGACCTGGGAAAAGGAAGTACTCTCGATCGGCCGGTATTATCACGGCGAGAAGCTTGTCGGCGTCTTCAACTTTTCCGAGCATGACAAAACGGCCTGGATCAATGAGGACGACGGCATGTATACGGATCTTATCACCGGACGTGAGATGAAGGCCTGCGGAGTGGACATCCCCGCTTACGGGTTCTTCTGGCTCAGGAAAAACGCATAGGATTGAGAATATTTACATTATGTTTACACACAATTCGTCCGTTTTTTGCTAAGATTAAAGTTACATAATTATATTTTTACGGAGGAATAGTTATGGCGGAAGAGAGAACGATCAGATTAAAAGAAATTCAGGATGTTCATGAATTTGTTAAACTCGCCGACTCATGTGACTTTGATATAAACATTGGATACGGTAGGATCTCGATCGACGCAAAATCGATCGTAGGTGTTATGGGACTTGACCTGGGCAGGCCGCTCAGAGTGGATTATGACGGAACTAATGAGGCGCTTACGGCTTTTCTCAATGCCCATGAGTATGTAAAATGATCCTGACAAACGCCCCGGGAGGGGCAGAGGAAAAGGGACAATGCAGATTTTAGGTTACCTGAATACGACACTTGAGACGATCGTGGAGATCGCGATCCTGATGTTCGAGTATATCGGCGTCGGCGTGATCACCGTGAGCGGTGTAAAAGGACTGATCAATTACTTGAAGGGAAGGAGCAATACCAGGCTCTTGCTGGCGCAGGGACTTGCCATGGGACTTGAGTTCAAGCTCGGCAGTGAGATACTGCGTACGGTCATCGTGCGAAATATTCAGGAGATCCTGATCGTAGGCGGCATCATCCTTCTGAGGGCGACGCTGACGATCCTTCTTCACTGGGAGATCAAGAACGAGAAGAGTGATGCTCTTCCCGAATAAGGCAGCAGCCGTATTGAAATGAATACAGGGACGGCCATAGACGGCTGTCCCTGTTTTTGGTGCCGGCAGATATCGTACCGGCTCAGATATTCTGGGCATAGAATGGAGGCGCTGCCAGGTCCGCCAGAGTGTAGCTGTCGATATACTCATTGATGACCTTCCAAAGCCCCTCCCAGAAAGCAAGAGTTTCGCACTGGGTAGAACGGGGGCATTGATTTGGCTCGTCGTCGAGGCAGGCGATGGGAGCCAGACTTCCTTCCGCGGTTCGCAGGATCTCTCCGACCGTATACTGGTCAGGCTTGCGGGCAAGCTTATACCCACCGTTGTTGCCGCGGCTGCTGGAGACAAAACCGGCTCTTGTGAGAAGGGGCATGATCTGCTCCAGGTATTTTACCGAGATCGTCTGCCGGGAGGAAATATCCTTTAAGGGGATGTATTCTCCGGTGTTGTTGGCGGCCATATCCATCATGACACGAAGCGCATATCTTCCTCTCGTCGAGAATTTCATGAGCTTTCTCCTTTTCTCTGACCGGTTTTCTGCCGGTCGATTTCTGGGATCTCTTTCATGTTTCCTGATCCTCTTTTACTATAACACATATATGTCTGAGTTGAAAAGTAGGTATATTTTCTATCTCTTCTTGAAAACGGGCTTTTTCTGTGAGATAATCAACCAATACAACCATAAAGCTTCAGGAGGGTGGAATATGATCCTTTCAAAAAAGAGCCGTTACGGCCTGAGAGCTTTGATCGATCTGGCGGCCAACAGTGGAGAAAACCATATGGCCCTGAATGTGCTCGCTGAGAGAAACATGATCTCGGCGCAGTATCTGGAACAGGTTTTTGCGGCCTTGAGGAGAGCAGGGATCGTGAGCAGCATTAAAGGTCCGCAGGGCGGTTATTTTCTCAAAAGACATGCATCCCGGATCACCGCCGCACAGATCCTTACAGCACTGGATGGGACCTACCATGTTGAGAACGAAGCTGTGACGGATCAGGACGGTACTCCGAGGATCAGCGCGACGATCCAGGAAAAGGTCGTGGAGAGCATCAACAAAAGCCTGGATGACCTGCTGGAAAATCTTACCCTGGAGGATCTGCTCAATGATTATATGGAGCGTACCCAGGGAAGCGGAGATATGTATTTTATCTGATAAAGATATGGCGGCTAAGGAAAACGGATATGAAGAAATCACAGATCGCTAAATATACCGTGCTTGGATGCATCCTTTCGATCGGCGTTGTTTCGGCGGTTATCAGCTTCAAGACGATCAGGCCTTCGCCGGGGAAGAGCTTTGAACAGCTTACCATGCAGCAGGCATCGGAATACATGCAGTATGAGATCGTCTATACACTGGTCGATATCGGGACAGAGGAAGAATACCGGGAGGAGCATATCGAGGGATCCGTCAACATCCCCTACGAGACGCTGACCGGCAGTGTGGTAAAGCTTATCCCGGATAAGGATTCACAGGTATATATCTGCGGAAGGGACAGGCAGCTGAATGAAAAAGCCGCCGCAAAGCTGGTCAAGATGGGCTACACCAATGTGGCGGAGATCGGACTGATCAGCGAGTGGGAGACAGAATGAGATGAGTCAGGAGATATGAGGTGCCCCCCTTCGGTTAGACCAGGAATCTAACTGAAGGGGGTCATTTCAACACATTCCCTGACTCATTTCTGACTTATTTAATGATGACAGTGGTTCCGATCGGTATCTTGTTGTACATGATCTGGATCTCTTCGAGATCAAGACGGATGCAGCCGGCCGAAGTGGCTTTTCCGATAAAGTTCTTCGGATCGTACAGGACACCGTTGCGGTTATAGCGGATGGAATGGAATGCATTTCCGTCGCTCGTGAAAAGGCAGGCATGAGTGGCATACAGGCCGGGGAAATACATCTTGGGCTGCTTCTTGACGATCTTCCAGATACCGTAAATACTCTGGTGTTCGTATCTTCCGGTCATGCAGTTCCAGCTGTAGATCAGCTCCCAGTTCTTTTGGGCGTTTCTCCTGAAGACATAGGTGTGTTCCGTATAAGGATTGGCCCAGATCAGGAAATTGGTGCTGCTCGTGTAGCGGACGTTCGTGAACCTGCCGGAAGCGGTCTTTCTGTGGTTGACAAAATACTCGGCCGCCTGTTTCCCGTAGGCCGCGCGCGGTGCATCGAACATGTCATGCGTACGGGTAAAGTCGTCTTCATTGACCTTGCACTTGATCCCGTTCCGGAGCTGGATAACGGTGGACCATCCGACAATGCCGATCTGGGTGCCGGCAGGTATGGTAACCGTACCTGATCCGTTGATCCGTTTGGCTGTGACGGTGCGGTTCATCACGCCAGTATAAAGGCTCTCGTCATTGATGTCCGTGATCTGTGCCTTCAGGGTGCGGACCCATACATCGATCGAGTCGGCCTTGCTGATCTTGAACTGGCCTCTGGACCGGCGGATACTTCTGACGGCGATCGTGTAATGGGTATCATTTTTAAGCTGAGTGATCGTAGCTGAGTTGGTGGTGACCTCCTGGAGGAACTTGTACTTGTTGTTCGAACGCAGGATAAACACCTGGTATCCGGTTGCACCGACCACTTTTTTCCAGGTGAGCGTGGCCTTTCCGCTGTCGATGTCCCCGATCTGAAGCATCGGTTTTCCGGGAGCGTAAAGATAGGGGGTCGCATACTGAATGGCCGACTTTTTGCTGAAATAGTACCTGCCCTTCAGATACCGGTAAGCATGCACAATGATCATATATCGGTGATTATTGTGCAGATTTGTGAGAACGTGGCTGGTGATGTTTCTGCTTTTGATCGGGGCGGTCTTAAGGAGCTTTCCGGTCGCCATGTCCTTGTAATAGATCACATAGCCGTGGGCATTGGCGACTCTGTTCCAGGAAATCCGGATCTTAAACTCGCCAGCCTTGAGTTTTACGCCGGTGACCTGTGAGGGAGCAGCAGCGGCGCTCGCGGTCGTGGCGGAAAATGCAAACACGGCAGTCATCATCAGAAAGAGTATAAGGATCCTCAGGGCTGTCGAACGTCGTTTCATGTGCATCTCTCCTATCAATGTATTAATTCAATAACAAATTTATCAATGTATATAAAAAAGTATAAAAAAAGAAGAAATCTATGTCAAGACAGCGCTGTGAATTTGACCGTTATTTCTACTTATGATAATATTACGGCGGTATGCTCTGCGGATAGGATGATGTTTAAAGGCCGCGGAGCGGCCAGTCAGGTGAGGGAGGCTTTTTATGCTGTATTCAGTAGTGATTCCGTGCTATCGTTCCGATCAGACGATCCGCACGGTGGTGGAAACAACGATCGAACAGTTTAAGAAAATGGACCGGGGTGATGTAGAGTTCGTCCTGGTGGATGACTGTTCCCCGGATGGGGGCAGGACCGTAGAGGTACTTCGCTCCCTTGTAAAGGAATATTCCTGTGTCAGGGTCATCGAGCTGGCCAAGAACGGAGGACAGCATAATGCCGTGATGGCCGGACTCAATTTTGCGCACGGAGACGTGATCATGGCCATGGACGATGATATGCAGACCCGTCCATCCGAGATCCCGAAGATCCTCGATGAGCTGGATAAGGGTTATGACATTGTTTACGGGTACTATCCGCACAAAAAGCACAGCTGGTGGCGCAATTTCGGCACCTGGATGAACTACATTACGGTGCGCGTTCTGCTGAAAAAGCCGAAGGGACTGCGCACCTCCAGCTTCTGGGCGATCAGGCGGTATGTGAGGGACTACGCCGTGCAGTATCCGAGCGAGTTCACTCATCTTCAGGGACTGTTCCTTCGGATCACGAGAAACATCAGCTGTGTTCCGATCGAACACTGGGAGAGAGAGGTAGGGTCTTCCAATTATACCTTCTCCAAGCTGTATTCGCTCTGGTCCAATATCATGGGGTTCTCGGTGGTTCCCCTGAGGATCGCCACGAAGTTCGGCTACGCGTTTTCGGCCCTCGGCGTGATTCTGGCGCTCTATGCTGTGATCAGCAAGATCATCCATCCCAGGACTCCGATGGGATGGCCCTCCATCATGGCGGCCCTGTGCTTTTTCGCGGGTCTTAACCTTATGTTCCTTGGCCTAATCGGAGAGTACATCGGAAGGATCTTCCTCGGGGTGAGCAATAACCCGCAGTTTGTCGTCCGCAGGATCGATGAGCACGGACGCGCTCCGTATTTCATCTCATCCGACGGGACCGTATATGAGCTGAGGGAGAAGACCGGACAGAAGGAGTCTTTGAAAGAGGCGGATCAATGAAAAAACTGATGATCATGGGGGCAGGGATCTATCAGGTGCCCCTGATCAAAAAAGCGAGGGAGATGGGACTGTGGACCATCGCCGTGAGCATTCCCGGGGATTATCCCGGGTTTGAATGTGCCAATGAGGTGTGTTATATTAATACCGTCGACCAGGAGGCTGTCCTGAAGGCAGCCAGGGAAAAGAAGATCGACGGGATCGTCACGGTGGGAACGGATGTGGCGGTGATCACGATCGGGCGTGTATGTGATGAGCTTTCGCTGCCCGGGCTTTCACTCGAGGCGGCCAGGATCGCCACCGATAAATCCCTGATGAAGGAATGCTTTGAGAAGGCCGGCGTCAGGACAGCCCTGTTCCGCAGGATCATGCTGGATGAAGACCCGATGCCGAAGATCGCCGGGATGAAGTATCCCCTGATCGTCAAGACGGTGGATTCTTCGGGCAGCCGCGGCATTACGCGCGTGGACGGACCCGAGCAGATCCCGGATGCGGTCGAATCGGTCAGGAGAGTGACCAGAAAGCCCTATTACCTGATCGAAGAGTTTATTACCGGCACCGACTTCGGGGCGCAGGCATTCGTGAGCGGCGGAAAAATCCGCTTTATCCTTCCCCACGGGAATTATATGTTTTTCGGTGATACCGGCGTCCCGGCGGGCCATTATGTCCCCTTCGCCATGAGCGCGGTGGCAGAAAAGGATCTTGAGGAGATGGTCAGCCGCGCCATCCTGGCGATGGGGCTTGACAACTGCGCCGTGAACTGTGACCTGATCCTTTGCGGGGACAGGACCTATATCGTGGAGCTGACCGGAAGATCGGGCGCGACCGGGCTGACAGAGCTCGACTCCGTCTACCTGGGGTATGATCTGTATGAGAAGATCATTCTGACCGCGCTGGGAGAGGATCCGGATTTTCCGGAAACGGTCTCCGGATACGCGGGGGCGGCCAGGCTCCTTCGTTCCGATGTCTCAGGAACGGTCCGGTCGGTGAAGAACCTTTGCGGGGATGATCCGGATATCGTCGAGACGGTGCTCGATTACGGGCCGGGTGACCACGTGAACAGGTTCCGCGTCGGACCGGACAGGATCGGACAGATCATCGCCAGGGGCAGGACCCTTGCCCAGGCGCAGGAAACACTTGAAAAAGCCGAAAAGAAGATCACTTTTACAGTCGATGCCGACTGAGAAAGGAATCATATGTTTGTAAAACTGCAGAAGAAGCTGATGAACGTTTATCTGTTCGCAGACCTTTTCAGGATGAAGATCCATCTTCGCGATTATTTTACCGAAGGGGTGGATCTGCAGCAGAAAAGACTGCACCGCCTGGTGAGGAAAGCGTATCAGATCCCGTTCTACCGTGAGCGTTTTGACAAGGCCGGCGTCCGCCCGGAGGATATCGTTACGGGGGATGACCTGGCAAAGCTTCCCGTTCTCACGAAGGATGAACTCAGGGAATGGATGGCTTCGGAGATCGAAAAACCGAAATACCGTGATTATATCGTGGATACGACCAGCGGATCCACCGGAAAACCGCTGTCCATCATGATGTCTCCGAGGGAGAAGGCCTATATGAAAGCCAACTGGCTTCGGGTGATGCTGGTGGCCGGATACAATCCGTTTACAGGAAAAACGATGAGCCGTATCAATGCCCATGATGAAAATGTGGGCAGCCGGGACACCTTCCTGCAGAGACTCGGGATCCTTCGAAGAGCCTATCTTGACCAGTATGCTCCCGAGGAGGAAATGATCAGGCAGATCAATGCCTACCGGCCGGATTTCCTCTACCTGAACAAATCCGAGCTGATGCGCCTCGTGCTTTACTGCAAGAGGACAGGCACAAGGGTATGGCATCCCAGATTCTATGACCCGATCTCCGAGAAGGTTACTGAGAATGACCGCAGGCTGTTCAAGGAGGTGCTCGGCCCGGGGCTGATCGATGCCTACGGCAGCGCCGAGACCGGATCGTGCCTTCTCAGGCTCAGGGGCAAGAAGAATTATATCATCCACTACGATTCCTTCGTGGTCAATGTGATCGATGATGAAGGCAATCTGGCCGATGAGGGCCGGCTCGTGATCACACCGCTTTATAAGACGGATCTGCCGCTGATCAATTACCAGATCGGTGACAGCGCGGTATGCTCCGAGAAGAACGGACTTCGCTATGTGAAAGATATCAAGGGCAGGCTCAATGATTATTTCTATTATGAGAACGGCGAAGTGACCAGCTTCTTTGAGGTGACGCCTGTGATCGCCCACTGCAGCGATATCCTGCAGATCCGTTTCATCGAGGAGACCTACGACCTGATCCATGTGCAGATCGTGCGCGACGAAAACGCGAAGATGTCCCGCGAAGAGATCGAGACCTACGTGAGCAGCAATCTGAACAAGATATTCAAAAAACCGTTTGAGTTCGAGTTTGAATGGCTGGATGCGATCCCGCCCGATCCCAACGGGAAACTGAGAATGATCGTCAGCAAAGTCAAACCGGGCGCATAAAGCGAATGCAGGAGAGAATGATATGAAAAGGATACTGCTGAAACTGAGCGGGGAAGCCCTGGCAGGGGAAAAGAACTCCGGAAGCGGGGAAGAGACGAAGCTCTTTGATGAGGAGACAATAGGAAAGATCGCCGATCAGGTAGCGGCACTTCTGGATATGGGAATGCAGGTGGCGGTGGTGACCGGCGGAGGAAACATCATGAGGGGCCGGGCCGTCCGCAGCATTGACCGCACGAAAGCCGATTCCATCGGCATGCTCGCGACAGTCATGAACTGCATTTTTGTGTCGGAGATATTCCGTAACCACGGAATGAAGACCGCTGTGATGACCCCCTTCGTCTGCGGGGCTTTCACGCAGCTTTTCTCAAAAGACGCTGCGCTGGAAGCGCTGGAGTCGGGCAAGGTCGTTTTCTTCGCCGGCGGGACCGGCCATCCGTATTTCTCGACGGACACCGGGATCGTCCTTCGCGGGATCGAGATCGAGGCGGATATCCTGCTGATGGCAAAGTCGGTGGACGCCGTCTATGACAGCGACCCGGCCGTCAATCCGGACGCGGTGAGATTTGACAGGATCAGCATTGACGAGATCATCCGCCGCGACCTTCAGGTCATCGATCCGGCTGCCGCGATCCTGTGCAGGGACCATAAGCTCCCGATGCAGCTGTTCGCGCTCGAGGAGAAAGACAGCATTATCAATGCGGCCAGGGGAAATTGTTCGGGAACCATGATCACCGTCTGAGAACGGTGCGCAGTTATATATATTAACCGGTCAGGGAGGGGTTAAAAATGGATGAAAGATTAAGTATCTATGTGGAAAAGATGGACAAGTCCTATAACAACATGCTGGAGGAATTCGCTTCCATCCGTGCGGGCAGAGCCAATCCGAAAGTGCTTTCCAAGATCATGGTGGATTACTACGGGACCATGACCCCCATTCCCCAGGTGGGCAATGTGACGGTTCCCGAGGCCCGCATCCTGCAGATCCAGCCTTGGGAGGCCTCCATGGTCAAAGCCGTTGAGCGCGCGATCAATATGTCCGATCTGGGGATCAATCCGACCAACGACGGCAAGGTGATCCGCCTGGTGTTCCCGGAGCTGAACGAGGAAAGAAGAAAAGACCTCGTCAAGGATATCCGCAAAAAAGGCGAGGGAGCCAAGGTCGCGGTCCGCAATATCCGCAGGGATGCCAATGACTATCTGAAGAAGCTCGGAAAGGGCGATGTCTCCGAGGATGAGATCAAAGACCTGGAGGATGAGATCCAGAAGGAAACGGACAAGCATATCAAGGACATCGATAAGGCTGTTGAGGAGAAATCGAAGGAGATCCTGACAGTTTGATCGCTCTGACTGTCTGCATGCTTTGCCGATCTGAAAAAGAAAAGACGACCTGCCCGGGGCAGGTCGCTTTGCATATGAGGAAAATCAGATGGATGACAAACTGATCATACCCAAACATGTCGCCATTATCCTTGACGGAAACGGAAGATGGGCGAAAAAGAGAGGAATGCCGCGCAATTACGGACATATCGCCGGCGCGAAAAACCTGGAACAGATCTGCGAGGATGCCTGGGACCTGGGGATCAAATACCTGACCGTCTATCTGTTCTCGACGGAGAACTGGAAAAGGTCGAAGGCCGAGGTGTCGGCGCTGATGGAGCTTTTCCGCCGCTATATGAAGACCAGTATCAAGAGAGCCGCCGACAACAACATGAAGGTAAGCGTTATCGGTGAGATCTCCGCTTTCGCACCTGATCTTCAGGAAAGCATCCGGAAGCTCGTGGATTCTTCGAAGGATTATACGGGGCTGCATTTCCAACTGGCGATGAACTACGGAAGCCGGGATGAGATCACCAGGGCGGTCAGAAAGCTGGCAGCGCGCTGTGCGGACGGATCCCTTGATCCGGAGAGCATCTCGGAGGAGATGATCAGCCAAAGCCTGGATACCGGGGATCTTCCCGATCCGGATCTTCTGATCAGGACCGGAGGCGAACAGCGTCTCTCCAATTACCTGATGTGGCAGCTGGCCTACACGGAATTCTACTTTACGGAAATACCATGGCCTGATTTTCACAAGAAGGATCTGGAGATGGCCATTGAGAAATTCAACAACAGGGACCGCCGGTTCGGCGGTGTTAAGGAGGAATAGGCATGTTCAGGACAAGACTGATCAGCGGTATTTTTCTTGTGGCGGCGGCAGTGGTGCTGCTTGTCCTGGGAGGACCGGTGCTTGCGGCGGGACTGTTCGTCATCTCCGTGATCGGGATGTCTGAGCTTTACAGGGCCGCGGGAACGCAGAAGGGCGGCCCGAACCTTCTGACCGCCGCCGCCTTTGCGGGGGCAGCCGCGCTTTACCTTTTAATGTATCTGGGATATGACAGGATCATGATCGGGGTGATCAGCGCCTGCCTGATCCTGATCCTGGCGGTCTACGTATTTACATGGCCGGTTTTCCGTTCCGATCAGGTCATGGCGGCAATGTTCGGCCTGGTATACGTCGCGCTTTCTCTTTCATTTATTTACCGGATCCGCCTGATGGAGAACGGTCAGTTCATTGTCTGGCTTGTTTTCGCATGCTCCTGGGGAAGCGATACCTTCGCCTACTGCGCGGGGATGCTCTTTGGCCGGCATAAGATGGCGCCCAGGCTCAGCCCGAAAAAATCCGTGGAAGGAGCCGTGGGCGGCGTGATCGGTGCGGCCGTGCTTGGAATGATCCTTTCTTTCGTAACGTACAAAATGACCGGCGCTCCTCTGAAGCTCTTTGAATATGCACTGATCTGCGCAGTCGGAGCGCTGGTGTCCATGGTGGGCGATCTGGCGGCTTCCGCGATCAAGAGGGACCATAAGATCAAGGATTACGGAAAGCTGATCCCGGGCCACGGAGGGATCCTGGACCGTTTCGACAGCGTGATCTTTACCGCACCGGCCATCTGGCTTCTGGCTGTGCTGATGTTGGGATAAATGACTAAATTATAAACGAGGTACAGACGATTGAGTATGAATAAGACGATCGCTATCCTGGGTTCTACCGGTTCCATCGGTACGCAGACGTTGGATGTTGTCAGAGCCAATCCGTCCCTGCGCGTGAGCGCGCTTTCGGCGGGGCGCAATGTCCGCCTCCTTGAACAGCAGATCCGGGAATTCAGGCCATGCCTGGCTGCCGTATGGGATGAGGCGGATGCGGCTGACCTGCGGACCAGGACGGCGGATCTGGATGTGAAGATCCTTTCCGGGATGGAAGGACTTCTTGAGATTGCTAGGGAAGAGAAGAGCAGCGTGCTGGTGACAGCCATCGTCGGCATGATCGGCATACGCCCGACCATCGCCGCGATCGAGGCCGGCAAGGACATCGCACTGGCGAATAAAGAGACGCTGGTATGCGCCGGCCACCTGATCATGCCCCTGGCAAAAAAACATCATGTGAGCATACTTCCGGTGGACAGCGAACACAGCGCGATCTTCCAGTGCCTGAACGGAGAAAACCGATCCCGGATCGCAAGGATCTGGCTGACCGCCTCAGGCGGTCCTTTCAGGGGAATGACCTATGAGCAGCTGAAAACAAAACGCCCCGAGGATGCCCTGAAACATCCAAACTGGAGCATGGGAAACAAGATCACCATCGACTCGGCGAGCATGGTGAATAAGGGACTTGAGGTGATGGAGGCCAGATGGCTCTTCGACACTGATCTTGACCGCATACGCGTGGTGATCCAGCCACAGAGCATCATCCATTCCATGGTCGAATTTACCGACGGTGCCGTGATCGCCCAGCTCGGTACGCCCGATATGAGGCTGCCCATCCAGTATGCACTGTCTTATCCGGACAGGGTCCCGCTTTCGGGAGAGAGGCTTGACTTTGCCGGGCTTGGGCAGATCACATTTGAGGAGCCGGACCCGGAAACATTCCGCGGACTGAAGCTTGCATTTGAGGCGGCCCGCACAGGCGGTTCCATGCCCACGGTATTCAACGCGGCCAACGAGTATGCTGTCGCCGCTTTCCTGGACAGGAAGATCGGTTTTACAGATATCTATGAGATCATCTCTTCTTCGATGGAGCGGCACAGCCTGATCCCGGATCCCGATGCGGAGACCATCCTGCGCGTACAGGAGGAGGTCGGCGCTTTCGTGGAAAGCAGGTGGTAAGATGAGCATCCTGATCGCGCTGGTGATCTTCAGCGCACTGATCCTTTTCCATGAATGGGGCCATTTCCTGGCAGCCAGGCGCTGCGGCGTGACCGTAACCGAATTTTCACTGGGCATGGGGCCGAGGCTGTTTTCTTTCCGGAAAGGGGAGACGCTCTATTCACTGAAGCTGCTTCCCCTGGGAGGCTCGTGCATGATGCTCGGGGAACTGGACGATGAGGAAGGCGAAGGAAACTTCCAGAGCAAGAGCGTCTGGCAGCGGGCGCTGATCATCGCCATGGGGCCGCTGTTTAATTTCCTGATGGCCCAGATCCTCGCGATGATCCTTGTGGGGATGGCCGGCTACGATCCGCCCCGGGTCCTCTCCGTGACGGAGGATATGCCGGCAGCCCGGGCGGGGATAGAGGAAGGTGACCTGATCACTTCGGTCAACGGACGCAGAGTATACCTGTACTCGGAGATATCGGATTTTGTCTTCTTTCACCAGGATGCCATGGCGCAGAAGGAGATCCCGGTGACCTGGACCCATGAGGGAGAGAAGAGGAGCGCGCTGATACGGGCGGAAAAGAGTGAGGACGGGCGTTACATCTTCGGAATAAGGGGAAGCTCCTCGCTGCGCGAAAAGACCGGCCTGCCCGGAACCGTGTTCTATGGAGGCGTCCAGGTACGGTACTGGATCCACCTGGTCTTTGAAAGCCTTGGAATGCTCTTTAAGGGGCAGGCATCCGTAGGCGATCTGTCAGGGCCCGTGGGGATCGTCAGCACCATCAGCGATACTTACGAGGAGACGCGGACGGACGGGATCTTCTATGTGATCATCAATATGATCAACATCGCCGTTCTTTTAAGCGCCAATCTGGGCGTTGTCAACCTCCTTCCGATCCCGGCCCTGGACGGCGGCCGGCTTCTGCTCCTGCTGGCGGAGGCCGTCAGGGGAAAGAAGATGGATCCTGATAAAGAGGCCTATATTCATTTCGCGGGGTTCGCTCTGCTGATGATCCTGATGGTGATCGTCATGGTCAACGATGTCAGGAGGCTTTTGTAAACGGATTTGCCATTTCAGACAATGTGTGATAACATGTCTGGGATGGCTTTTTTGATCCGGATTTGTGTCTTGACAACGGATCTGAAATGAGATAGGATTAGAACGAATAACGAACAGATGTTCGAATAAAGGAGAAACATCAGCATGGCAAACGAAGAAAAACAGAAAGCACTTGATGCGGCACTTTCACAGATAGAGAAACAGTTCGGCAAGGGCTCGGTCATGAAGCTGGGCGATAAGGGAGCCCACATGAATGTGGAGACGGTGCCGACCGGATCCCTCAGCCTGGATATTGCGCTCGGCCTTGGCGGCATTCCCAAGGGAAGGATCGTGGAGATCTACGGTCCCGAGTCCAGCGGCAAGACTACGGTTGCGCTGCATATGGTCGCCGAGGTCCAGAAGAGGGGAGGCATTGCGGGCTTTATCGATGCGGAGCATGCGCTCGACCCGGTTTATGCGGCCAATATCGGCGTGGATATCGACAATCTCTATATTTCACAGCCGGACAACGGTGAGCAGGCTCTGGAGATCACCGAGACCATGGTGCGCTCCGGCGCGGTGGATATCATTATCGTCGACTCCGTGGCAGCACTGGTTCCCAGGGCTGAGATCGACGGCGACATGGGTGATTCCCACGTGGGTCTTCAGGCGAGGCTGATGTCCCAGGCCCTGCGCAAGTTGACCGGCGTGATCAGCAAATCCAACTGCACCGTCATCTTTATCAACCAGCTGCGTGAGAAAGTCGGGATCATGTTCGGCAATCCCGAGACGACGACAGGCGGAAGAGCGCTGAAGTTCTATTCCTCCATCCGCATGGATGTACGCCGGATCGAATCCCTCAAGCAGTCCGGTGAGGTGATCGGAAACAGGACCAGGATCAAAGTGGTCAAAAACAAGATCGCACCGCCCTTCAGAGAGGCGGAGTTCGATATCATGTTCGGCAAAGGCATCTCAAGAGAAGGCGATGTGCTCGACCTGGCTTCCAACGTGAATGTGGTCAACAAGAGCGGAGCCTGGTATGCCTATCAGGGAGAGAAGATCGGCCAGGGCCGAGAGAACGCCAAGCTCTACCTGAGCACCCATCCGGAGGTGTTTGAGGAGATCGAGAAGAAAGTCCGCATGGAATACGGTCTTATTCCGAAAGAGGATGAGACGGCGGCTGACAGTGAGATGAAGAATGAGGATGAATGATGAAGATCACATCCATTGAAAAGGTCCGGCGCGGCAAGTGCCGGATCTGGTTGAATGACGAGCCTGCTTTTGCGCTGACCGAACAGGAGGTGCAGGAGCTGGCTTTATTTGAAGGCGGCGAACTGTCCGATAAGCAGCTGGCTCTGATCACGGATACTATCCTCACAAAAAGAGCCTGTCAGCGGGCCGTCGATATTCTCGCATCCAGGGACAGGACCTGCGCCCAGATGATCGAACAGCTGAAGAAAGATGAGTTTCCCCGCGAGGCGGTGGAAGCTGCCATGAAATATCTGATCGGGCACCGTTATGTGGATGACCTGCGCTATGCCTGCACTTTTATTTCGCTGCGCAGGGAGAGGGAAAACCGCCGGAAACTGACGCAGCAGCTGATGCAGAGAGGGGTGGCTGCCGAAGTGATCGAACAGGCTTTTGAAGAGGAGGGCGAACCGGATGAGACGGCCCTGATTCTGGAACTTCTCCGGAAAAAACGCTATGATCCGGAAACGGATGAGGAGGGCAGACAGAAGATGATCCGGTTTCTTGCCGGCAAGGGTTTTTCCTACAGCCAGATCAAGAAAGCATTGACTTCTTTTTCCTGAACGTGTAGAATATTTTTTGGTTTTTTAACCGTGAAAACTGAATAAGGAGGTGCTCCTGTGTCATGATCACAGCTGTTATTGCCGTTGTCATCACACTGGTCATCGCAGTTCCCTTAAGTGCATTTTTTGCCGTAAAAAGACAGGAAAAGATCAACAATGAGACGATCGGGAATGCCCAGGAAAAAGCCCGTCAGATCATTGATGACGCATTAAGGACAGCAGAGACAAAGAAGCGCGAAGCCCTGATTGAGGCGAAGGAGGAAGCCCTTCGGATGAAGAACGAGTCCGAAAGGGAGACCAGGGAACGCCGCAACGAGGTACAGCGCTACGAGAAGCGCGTCTTGGCCAAGGAAGAAAGTGTGGACAAGAAAGCGGACGCTCTCGAAAACCGCGAGACCAAGCTGACAGCAAAGGAAGAAGAGCTGAAAAAGAAGCGCGCGGAAGCGGACAAGCTTCTGGGACAGAGAGTACAGGAACTGGAGAAGATCTCGGGTTTCACCTCCGAACAGGCTAAGGAATATCTTTTAAAAACTGTTGAAGACGAAGTAAAGATCGATACCGCCAAGCTCTACAAGGAACTTGAGGGCAGGGCGAAAGAGGAAGCCGGCAAGAAGGCGAAAGAGTACATTGTCACAGCCATTCAGCGATGTGCCGCCGACTATGTCGCAGAGACCACGATCTCTGTGGTACAGCTTCCCAATGATGAGATGAAGGGAAGGATCATCGGCCGCGAGGGACGCAATATACGGACGATCGAGACCATGACAGGCGTTGACCTGATCATCGATGATACTCCCGAGGCTGTTATCCTTTCAGGTTTTGATCCGATCAGGCGTGAGGTCGCAAGAATAGCGCTTGAGAAGCTGATCGTCGACGGACGTATCCATCCGGCGAGGATCGAAGAGATGGTTGACAAGGCACAGAAGGAAGTGGATGCCATCATCCGTGAGGAAGGTGAGTCCGCATGTCTTGAAGTGGGAGTCCATGGGATTCATCCTGAGCTTGTCCGCCTGCTGGGCCGCATGAAGTACAGGACCAGTTACGGACAGAATGCGCTGAAGCATTCAATTGAAGTTGCCTATCTGGCCGGTTTCCTTGCCGGAGAGGTCGGTGTTGATATTCGAATGGCAAAGAGAGCAGGCCTGCTTCATGATATCGGCAAGTCGATCGATCATGAGGTGGAAGGTTCGCATGTACAGATCGGTGCGGATCTCTGCAGGAAATATAAAGAGTCTCAGACGGTGATCAATGCGGTCGAAGCCCACCACGGCGACGTGGAGCCCGAATCGCTGATCGCATGTCTTGTCCAGGCGGCAGATGCGATCTCGGCTGCCAGACCCGGGGCACGGCGCGAGACACTGGAGACTTATACCAAGAGATTAAAACAGTTAGAAGATATTACGAACTCGTTCAAAGGTGTTGAGAAATCCTATGCCATTCAGGCAGGAAGAGAGATCCGCATCATGGTGGTTCCTGACCAGGTCAGTGACGATGAGATGGTTCTTATGGCGAGAAATATCGCTAATAAGATCGAGGATGAACTTGAATATCCGGGCCAGATCAAAGTAAGTCTGATCAGAGAGTCCCGCGTTTTTGATTACGCTAAATAATGAATTTCCGGAACAGACCCTGTATCCGCCGCGGCGGTGTAGGGCCTGTTCTTTTTTGTGGGGAGAATTACACGCATGAGCCGCAAAATGACCTGTTTTTTGCATGAATTTGTGAACATCCGGGCTGTTTGTAGTAGAATTTTAGTGCAGTATGTGGTATATTGTTCTTGGTATTGTGAGTACGGTTCACTAAACTCGAAACAATAATGGGGAAAGGAAGTGAGACATTTGCCTACACCACATAATCAGGCGGCTGAAGGCGAGATCGCGAAAACCATCCTGCTGCCGGGAGATCCTCTGCGGGCTAAGTTCATTGCCGAGAATTTCCTGGAGGATCCTGTCCAGTTCAATCAGGTCCGCAATATGTTCGGCTTTACCGGAAAGTACAGGGGAAAAGAAGTCTCCGTCATGGGTACCGGCATGGGATGTCCGTCCATAGGGATCTATACCTATGAACTGATCCATTTCTACGGGGTAAAGAACCTGATCCGGATCGGATCGTGCGGCGCCATGCAGCCGGAACTGGAACTGGGAGACATCGTGATGGCGGTCAGTGCAAGCACGGATTCCAATTACGGCCACCAGTATCACCTGCCCGGAACGTACAGTGCCGGTGCGGACTATGAGCTGCTTGAAAAAGCGGTGGAGAGCGCCAGAAAGCTCGGATGCCGCTTCACAGTGGGTAATGTACTGTCCTCAGACTGTTTCTACGGTGACACACCTGAATGGGAACAGTGGGCGAAAATGGGAGTCCTCGCAGCGGAGATGGAAAGCTACGCTCTTTACTGCAACGCCGCGAGAGCGGGAAAAGACGTCAGGGCTCTCGGAATCTTTACCGTTTCAGACTCCATGGTCTCAAAGAAAGAGATGTCTGCGGAGGATAGGCAGAACAGCTTTACGAACATGATGACCGTGGCGCTTGAAGCAGCCGTCTGCCTGTAAAGGACGGCCTGGAGCAGGGAATGAGTATCATTCCGATACTATTTATATTTACTTGAGAGGAGAAACAATATGAAAAAAGCACTTATCATTGGTCTGACCTGTGTAATGGCATTTTCTATGGTCGGATGCTCCAAGAAAAAAGAGACAGAAGCACCGAAGGCTGAGACAGAGCAGGCTGAGAAGACTACATCGGGTGATGTTTATAACGTAATGTATCTTGTAAACGGCAACCTGGGTGACAAATCTTTCTTCGACTCCGCTATGGCCGGACTTGAACAGCTGCAGGAAGACGGACGCATCAACCTTTCTTATGTTGAAATGGGCGGCACCGATGCTGACCAGCCCAAATGGCTTTCCACCCTGTATGAAGTCGCTGACTCCGAAGAGTATGATGTGATCGTCTGCGGTACCTATCAGATGCCTGACTATCTGAAGGAAGTTGCCACCCAGTATCCGGACCAGAAATTCGTTATCTTTGATGATGATACCTATGCCGGAGAAAATGAGAACGTGGCCAATATCGTCTTCAAGCAGAATGACCTTGGCTACATCGTCGGCACCTTCGCAGGCTGCATGACTGAGGATACTTCTGTTGAGAAGATCAACGAGGACAAGGTCCTTGGCTTCGTCGGCGGCTATGACAGCCCCGTTATCAATGACTTCATGGTCGGCTATATCTCCGGCGCCCAGGCGGTCGATCCCGAGATCAAAGTCGATGTCCGCTACACATCCGACTATGTTGATACCGCAAAGGCTAAAGAGTACGGCATGTCCATGGTCAATGATTCCAAGTGCGACATCATCTGGGGCGTGGCCGGCAATGCAGGAAACGGCGCAGCTGAAGCTATCCTTGAGACCAACGGCGGCTGGTTCATCGGCGTTGACTCCGACCAGGAGCTGACTCTTTCCGAAGACCTTGCAGCGATCACCCTGACCTCCGGCCTGAAGAACGTAGGCAACTCCCTGATCTGGTTCTTTGATCAGCTTGATGCCGGTGAAGAGCTGTACGGCCAGAAGGTTTCCCTTGGTATTGTTGAAGGCGGCGTCGGCATCGTGACCGATAAGAACTTTGACAAATATGCGAGCGACGACACCAAGGCTGCTGTTCAGGCTGCCATCGATGCCGTCTCCAGCGGCGAGATTACCGTTCCCTCCGCATTCGACGAAGGCGGCAATGAGGCTGCCCAGGCTCTGCGCGATGAGGTTCGCCCGTAATCGAAGCGAAGCAAGACTAAATCACAAGGATCAATAAGTAAACCGGCGGCGCAAAAGCCGCCGGATTTGATATTTAGGATTACAAGAGAAGAATGGAAGGGGGGCGGTGTTTGAATGAGCGAAGAATACGCCATTCAGATGAAGGGTATCACGAAAGTATATCCCAACGGTACCGTGGCCAACCAGGACGTGAACTTCAACGTCAGAAAGGGTGAGATCCATGCCCTTATGGGAGAGAACGGCGCCGGTAAATCAACGCTCATGAAGATGCTCTTCGGTCTGGAACAGCCGACCGAGGGCGAGATACTGGTCAACGGAGAATCCGTAAAGCTGTCGTCGCCGACAGTGGCCATCTCAAAAGGGATCGGCATGGTGCACCAGCACTTTATGCTTGTTCCTTCCCTGACAGTTGCCGAGAACATGGTACTTGGCATGGTGCCCACGAAGAGCGGCATGCTGATCGATTATGACCATGCGGTACAGATCACGGAGGAGTATTCCAAGCGCTTCAACCTGCCGGTGGATGCCAACGCAAAGGTGATGGATATCCCTGTGGGCATGAAGCAGAAGGTAGAGATCCTGAAAGCGCTTGTGCGTGGTGCCAGGATCCTGATCCTGGATGAGCCGACGGCCGTGCTGACCACGCAGGAGACGACCGAGCTGTTCGCTGAGCTTAAGAACCTGAAGCAGCAGGGCTATACGCTGATCTTCATCTCCCACAAGCTCAATGAGATCATGGAGATCACGGACAGAATGACTATCCTGCGCGGCGGCCGGTCCATGGGCATCCATGAGACCAAGAATGTTACGCCGCAGGAGATCTCGAGACTGATGGTCGGACGCGACGTTATCCTGAAGGTGGACAAACCGAAGGCTGAGCCCGGAGAGGAAGTGCTGAGGGTCAGAGACGTTGAATTCGTCAATGAGTGGGGCAAGAAGATGCTCGACAAAGTCTCCCTTTCCGTCAGGAAGGGCGAGATCCTCGGAATCGCCGGCGTTGAGGGCAACGGCCAGAAGGAACTGGTCGACTCTCTGTTCGGCTTCGCAGTTCCCAATGCCGGGACCATCGAAGTGCAGGGCGTTTCCACGATCGGCATGAACCAGCGGCAGCTGCGTGAGCACCATATCTCACTGGTTCCGGAAGACCGCATGCTTTACGGAATTGCCGGTACGGCCACGATCGAGGAGAATATGATCAGCGACCGCGCGGGAGATCCGCGTTTCAACAACGGTCCTCTCTTTAACATGAGCGCTATCCATAAGGAGAGCGAACAGCTGGTGAAGGATTACACGGTGCTGTGCAAATCCGCCCAGCAGACGGTCGGCTCCCTTTCCGGCGGCAATATCCAGAAGGTCGTCGTTGCCAGGGAATTCTCGAATGATCCCGTCCTCATCATCGCCGACCAGCCCACGCGAGGCATCGATGTGGGCGCCACCGAGTTCATCCGGAAAAAACTGGTCGAACTGTCCAGGTCCGGGATCGCGGTGCTGCTGATCTCGGCTGACCTGAACGAGGTCATGGAGCTGTCTGACAGTCTGATCATTATGCACGGCGGAAAGATCGCCGCGTATTTCGAAGATACCGAATCGCTGACTGATGAGCAGATGGGCCGGTACATGCTCGGTATCGATCACCAGTCACCGGAAGAGATCAGGAGGGTGTGCCATGAGTAAAAAGAACAGTCTGAAATTCAGTATTGTCCGTGCCGTGGCAGCTCTGGGCATCGCTTTGGCGGTTGCGTTCCTTCTGATCTTTGTCAGCGCGGATGGCGCCACGTTCGGCGCAAAGCTTTCCAATTCGCTCTCAGCCCTGCAGCAGATGCTGGTCAGGCCGCTGTTCAAAAAGAGCGGTAAATTTGCTTCCAAGAATTTCTGCGATATCCTGGCGGGCATGATCCCGATCATGTTCACCGGCCTGGCCACCTGCATCATGTTCGCGGCGAACCAGTTCAACCTGGGCGCAGAGGGCGGCATCATGCTCGGTGCCTTTATCACAGCTGTGGTGGCGATCTACTGCCCGCTGCCCGGTCCGCTTCTCCCGATCGTCGCCATCCTGGCAGGCGGCCTGGCCGTTGCCATCGTGATGCTGATCCCATCGGTACTGAAAGCAAAACTGGGCGTGAGTGAGATGGTCAACTCACTGATGATGAACTATGTGATCATGTATATCCTGAACTTCCTGATGAACAGCTATCTGGCTGACAGAAGCAAGGGTATCACCCAGACCTACGCGTTCCGCAAGAACGCGATCCTTCCGCAGATCATCGATAACGGCTCCCGTTTCTCGTGGGGCTGGGCGATCGGCATTATTGCGGTGATCGTATGCTGGTTCTTCATGTACAGGACCAGATGGGGCTACGGGATCAGGATGACCGGCATCAACCAGCCGTTCGTCATGTATTCCGGCATGAATGTCCCCCTGATCATCATCCTGTGCCAGGTCATCGGCGGTTTCCTGGCCGGTATGGGCGGCGGCATCGAGATGCTGGGCCGCTATGAGTATTACAACTGGTCGGCGCTTCCCGGATACGGGTGGACCGGTATCACGGTCGCCATCCTGGCCGGCAACAACCCGATCTTTGTTCCGCTGGCGGCATTTTTCATGTCCTATCTGACAAAGGGATGCTCACTGATGTCCACGAACGCGAACGTTCCCGCCCAGCTGATCGACATCATCCAGGCGGTGATCTTCCTGTTCTTCGCGGCGCAGCAGTTCCTGTCCGGTTATCGTCAGAAGCTGGTCATCAAGAGTGCTCAGGAAGAGCTGGCTGCCAAAGCCAAGGCATCCGGAGAAAGGAGTGACGCATAAGTATGAATATTTTTACAACTGCTTTCTTCTTCTCGATCTTCCGTATCGCGACTCCGATCCTGCTCGCTACGCTGGCGGCCGTGATCGGTGAAAAGGGCGGGGTGTCCAACATCGGTCTTGAAGGTATCATGATGATGAGCGCCCTGTTCGGATCTCTAACGGCTTACTGGACAGGCCAGTGGTGGGTCGGCGTCCTGTGCGCCATGGCTGTCGGCTGCCTCGAGGCACTGATGATGGGCTTTTTCGCTTTCCGCCTCAAGACGGATATCATCCTGACCGGTACTGCGGTCAACATGATCGGATCGGGCGGCACCCTGTTCCTGGTCAAGGTCATCACGAATGCCACCGAAGGCAAATCCTTTGCTTCCACGACGGGACTGATCACCAAGATCCATCAGATCCCCAGCTGGAATATCCCGCTGATCAAGGATATTCCCGTTATCGGAAAAGTGATCTCCGGTCATTCCATCCTGACCTACATCGCATTCCTGCTGGTGTGGTTGACGGCGGTCCTGCTCTACAAGACACCGCTCGGACTCAATATCCGCTCCGTGGGTGAGAACCCCAATGCGGCTTCCTCTGTCGGTGTCAGCGTAGATAAGATCCGCTTCATCACCATCGGCATCGGCGGTGTCCTGGCAGGCCTCGGCGGCGCGTACATGTCCATGTACTACGCGATGGGCTGGTCACTGGATATGGTTGCCGGCCGCGGCTTTATCGCTCTGGCGGCTCAGTCCATGGGCGGCGGCGAACCGCTCGGCTCCATGTTCGCGGCGCTGATCTTCGGTTTTGCCCAGGCGCTCGGCATCAAGGTGTCCGCTACCGGTGTCGACTCCAACCTGGTGGCTCCGATCCCGTACATCGTTACGATCCTGGCGCTGATCGTATTCGCGCTCATCCAGCGTTCCAACGAGAAGAGACGCCACGAACGCGCGCTTTCGTAACCGTAACCGCCTGAAGGCATTTTAAAGATCATCCCTGACACCCACGGCCCGAATAGAAGGTCCGCCGCCTGTCAGGGATTTTCTTTTGGCGACCATATGAAAGGACATAATATGAACAAGATACCAGTGATCCTGGACGGAGATCCGGGACATGATGACGCGATCGCCTGGGTCTTTGCGAAGG
>DGTA01000146.1:0-1176 GCA_002394165.1 Lachnospiraceae bacterium UBA4348
AGCCGCTACCACATGCTGAACCTGCACGCTACCTTCACCAAAGGCACGATCGAGTTTCGGCTCTTCCAGTTTTCCAACCCCGGAAACGGACGCAGAGGCGGCCTTCACGCAGGGGAGCTTAAAAGCTACATTCAGCTTTGCCTGGCCCTTAGCGCACAGGCGAAACTGTCCGCCAAGGCAAGCCCCAAACAGCCGCAGGTTGAAAACCCGCGTTACGCGATGAGAACCTGGCTGCTCAGGCTCGGCTTCATCGGAGAGGAATTCGAAACCGCCAGGGAGATCTTAACCCGGAACCTTCCCGGAGACGCGGCCTTCCGCTCCGGCAGAGCCGCCTAAGGAAGCAAGATAAGCCCACCGGCCCGCTTAGGCGGGCTTAAGGTGGTAGAGGGGAGTACCCTTAAGAAAGGAGAGCAAAGCATGATTTTTGCAAGTGAAAAGAGCCTAAGGCAGCTCAAGGAGCAGTATCCGGAAGGAACCAGGGTAGAACTGGTGCGGATGGAGGACTCTCAGGCCCCGCCTGTCGGGACCAAAGGAACTGTTAAGGGAGTCGACGATGCCGGAAGCATTCTGGTGAATTGGGACAATGGAAGCACGCTGTCACTTGTCTACGGCGAAGACCGGTGCCGGATCCTGGTCGGGGAGTTTACCCAGACGGTCCGGGACCAGATCCTGGCTATTCGGGAGACGGGTAAAACGAACATGTTTGATGTACCGATGGTTCAGCGCCTGGCAAGTGAGATGGGGTACCATGAACTGGTCCTTTTCCTGATTGATCACCGGAAGCAGTACAGCCATTTTATCCTGACAGGGGAAGTAGAATAATACACAGTTTTCGGCGCATCTGTTTGTCTACATTTTTCGTGTGTTTTTGTTGCTATATTTCGGCTTCAGAGTGATTAATACACTACCAGGAGGGAACACCCCCAAGCCAGAAAGGAGAACACCATGAAACATACGACCTTCACCTTCATCAAAGACGGACAGAGATACTTCTCAAACGCAAAGAACCCGATCGAAGCCAGGGACGCGATCGAACTTGCCTTCGGGATCGACCTTGCCGGAGCCATCTACGAAGAGCTTTACAAGCTTCGGGTAGTCAGAACCGGAAAGGTCAGATAAGGAAAACGCGCAAGGGAGGACAAAGAGATGACGAACGCATACGCAATGAGAAACCTG
>DGTA01000146.1:1256-64015 GCA_002394165.1 Lachnospiraceae bacterium UBA4348
CTACAACACCAGCATCACCCGCGAGACTTTTGAAGCACACTTCATCAAGACAAAGGAGAGCATCCGCTTCACCTTCAACGGCTGGGATGGCAAGAGCTACGACGGAGAAAGCAGAAACGCCAAGGTGATCCGCACCAACCTCCCGGGCTACGAAGTGGTCAGACTGATCAAGGTCGGAAAGCACCTTTGCTACATCGACGAAGAGCGCCTGATCACCGAGAAGGCTACCGGCGAGAAGCACCCGGAAGCCGGCTGGCTGGTCGAAGTAGAAAGAGCATGAGGAGGACGCAGACATGACAGAGCAGAGACGAGACATGGGGGTTGGCGAGAAGCATGACCTTCCGAGCAGGTTTTGGGAGCCACAGCCGGATGAAGAGGATCTGGAGAGGATGGAGCAGGAGTACGAAGGCAGCGAGTGGGACGACGAGCCCTTACCATTTGAATGAGGAGGACAAGCACATGGCAAGCAGAGCAAGACTTGAGGGGATTTGCGACTACAGGCTTTGGACTACCCAGGAACTGATCGAGGCTTACGCTTTCGAAGCAGGCCGAAAGGATCAAAGGAGTCGGGAAGAGACGCAGCGCCTGATCAAACGGGAACTGAAGCGCCGGTTCGACGCCACCTTAAGACTCCTGGATGATGAGCAGACCACCCAGGATCCGGCAGGAACTTACCGGTACCTGCTAAACGAATAAAAGCCCTTCCAGGGGCCTTTTGCCATGTATAAATACATACAATTTATCGTCCGGTTTTTGTTCGTTTTTTTATGTGTATATGTGTTGCTATTTATTCGGTTTAGAGTGATTAATACACTTGCAAGGCAGGAAAACAACAAACGGAGGGAACCAAAATGAAGAACACAAAAGCAACCTGGATCGTAAAAGCCTACACCGGATACAAAACCGGATGGCAGGAGATTAAAAGATTTGACAACCCCGCAGACGCTGACAACTGGCTTTGCACCTACGTAAAAGAAAACGGCTACAGCATCACGGATTTCAACCTGGTAAGGAAATAAGGAGGGAAAAGGCTATGACGATCAACGACGCGATGAGAACCTACAGACTGCCGAACCCCACCACCCCGGAAGACCTCGAATGCCGCTGGAGCAAGATCCTGAACTTTGGAGACAAGGTTCTCCTTGCCGGATACTACTACAACGGAAAAGGAAAGTCCTCCTACTTTGGAGCGGTTTACGAGCACCTGGACGACGACCTTTCCTGCGAAGGCACGATCGGACTGAGAGCCGCCAGCGAGGTTGAATTTGAAGACGACGGCCACGCGATCGCCTGGGCGATGAACCAGTAAGGATTTAACTAAGATGACTGAGAGGATCGCTAAACTGGCGGTCCTTTTTTTATGCCATAAGGAAAGGAGGCGATACCTATGGCGATCAAAGGCCGGAAACCGAAACCGACGGGATTAAAAGTCCTGGAGGGGAACCCCGGAAAAAGAAAACTAAACCTGAATGAACCGCAGGTATCACAAAAGAAACCTCCCGCGTGTCCTGACTGGCTGGAGGAGGAAGCGAAGGCTGAATGGAAGCGTCTGGCCAAGAACCTGTATGAAATGGGCCTTTTAACGGATCTGGACGTGGCTGCTTTTGCTTCCTACTGCCAGGCCTATGCCAGGTGGAAAGAAGCGGAGGAATTTATTACAAAGCACGGATCCATTGTTAAGACCAAGACCGGATACTGGCAGCAAGTTCCGCAGGTATCCATCGCCCATTCCAACCAGAAGATCATGATGCAGGCCGCTGCAGAGTTTGGCCTGACGCCTTCTGCCAGGAGCCGGATGATCGCAGGGGATGCCAAAGAAGCCCAGATGGATGAGATGGAATATATCCTGATGGGAGGCGCCTGATGTTTGATGAGGCAAAAGCAAAGCGGGCGATCACCTTTATTGAGAACCTAAAGCACACAAAGGGCCGGTGGCACGGTGAGCCGTTCAAATTGCTGCCTTGGCAGGAAGAACTTGTATCCACCCTCTTTGGTACCGTCAAAGAAAACGGATACCGGCAATATAACACCTGCTACTGTGAAGTGCCCAAAAAAAATGGGAAGAGCGCTCTGGCCGCCGGGATAGCCCTGTATCTTACCTGTGGTGACGGGGAATGGGCGGCTGAAGTATACGGCTGTGCTTCTGATCGTCAGCAAGCATCGATTGTTTTCGATGTGGCGGTTGACATGGTGGATCAGTGTCCGGCCCTAAAGAAGAGGATCAAACCGATTCTTTCGGTGAAAAGACTCGTGTATTTGCCGACTAATTCCTATTATCAGGTGCTGTCTGCAGAAGCCTATACAAAGCATGGTCTCAACTGCCACGGGGTCGTCTACGATGAATTGCATTCGACGCCTAGTAGGGAATTATTCGATGTAATGACCAAGGGATCAGGGGATGCGAGAACACAGCCCCTTTTCTTTTTGATCACTACGGCCGGTTCGGATAGGGGATCAGTCTGCTACGAACAGCACGTAAAAGCCAAGTCACTCCTCGAAGGCCGACTGGTAGATCCGACATATTATCCCGTGATTTACGGGATCCCGGAAGACGCGGATTGGGGCGATGAGAAAAACTGGTATTTGGCCAATCCTTCACTGGATCACACGATCACACTTGATAAGGTTAAGGCAGCTTATCAGTCGGCGAAAGAAAACCCTGTGGAGGAGAACTTGTTCAGGCAGCTTCGCCTTAATCAATGGACGAAACAAGATGTGCGCTGGATGCCTATGGATAAATGGGATGCGTGCGCTTTTGACGTAGATCCGGAGGATCTTATCGGCCGGGAGTGCTATGGAGGATTGGATCTTTCCTCCACTTCTGACCTAACAGCTTTTGTTCTGGTCTTTCCACCCAGAACGGAAGAGGAGAAATACATCATCCTTCCCTATTGCTGGATCCCGGAAGACAACATGCGGATCCGTATCCGACGGGACCATGTTCCGTATGATGCTTGGGAGAAAACCGGTGATCTTCTAACGACGGAAGGGAATGTCATCCACTATGGTTTTATTGAGGAGTTTATTGAAAAACTTGGAGAAAAGTATCACATCCTGGAGATTGCTTTTGACCGGTGGGGAGCTACCCAGATGGTTCAGGACTTAGAGGGGATGGGATTTAAAGTGGTTCCCTTTGGCCAAGGGTACAAAGATATGTCCCCGCCAACAAAAGAACTGATGAAACTGGTGCTGGAAAAACGGATCGCACACGGAGGGCATCCTGTCCTTCGCTGGTGCATGGACAACGTGTATGTCCGGAAAGATCCGGCCGGCAACATCAAGATGGATAAAGAGAAAAGCACGGAGAAAATTGACGTGGCGGTGGCCAGCGTGATGGCGCTTGACCGGGCCATAAGAAATGAGACGAGAGGCAGCGTTTATGATGAGCGCGGCCTTTTAGTTTTTTAAGGAGGAAAAATGGGATTACTCAAATGGTTGGGACTAAGTCCGAGGGATGCTCCGAAGGCGCCGGACATTCGAGATGATGTCCGCGACTCGGGCCAGACCTTTGTCTTTGGCAGGGCTGACTCGGGAGAAAAGGTCGATGAAAAGAGCGCTATGCAGATCGCAGCGGTGTACGCCTGTGTAAGGTTACTAGCTGAAACAGTGGCAGGCCTTCCCCTGCAGCTTTTTAAGTTTACGAGTGAGAGGGAAAACGGAAAGGAAAAGGCCAGGGAGCATCCGCTCTATAAGATCCTTTACCGGCAGCCAAATCCGGAGATGACGTCCTTTACCTTCCGCGAAACGATGATGACGCACCTGCTCCTTTGGGGTAATGCCTACGCTCAGGTGATCCGGGATGGAAAGAATAACGTCTTGGGCCTGTATCCGCTTCAGCCGGATCTGGTGGAGGTGGACCGAAACGAGCAAGGACAGATTTATTACATCTACCACGCCTATACCGATGAGGTGCCGGGGAAGAATAACAAGGATATCTTCCTTCGGTATGACGAGGTATTCCATGTGCCGGGCCTGGGCTTTAACGGACTGGTCGGGTTTTCTCCGATCGCCATGATGAAGAACGCCCTGGGAGCGACGCTTGCCGTTGAAAAGTACGGTAGCTCTTTCTTTAAAAACGGAGCGCAGCCATCCGGTGTGCTGGAGCATCCGGGGGTACTCAAAGATCCGTCCAAAATCAGGGAAAATTGGATGAATGTGTATGGCGGAGCCAATAATGCTCACAAGATTGCGGTGTTGGAGGAGGGGATGAGCTATAAGGCGATCTCCCTGCCTCCGGAGGATTCTCAGTTTCTTTCCACCAGGCAATTTAGTGTGCAGGAGATTTGCCGGATCTTCAGGGTCCCGCCTCACCTGGTTCAGGACTTAGAGCACGCCACTTTCTCGAACATCGAGCATCAGGCGATTGATTATCTTTGTTACTCCGTAGGGCCGTGGCTTACCCGGATTGAGCAGGCGATTGTCAAGGATCTTCTTCTGGAGCCGGAGCAGGAGATCTATTTCCCGAAGTTCAACGTGGACGGTCTGCTTCGGGGTGATTACCTTAGCCGGATGAGCGGATACGCGACCGGTATCAGTAACGGCTTCTTATCGCCCAATGACGTAAGACGGCTGGAAAACATGGATCTGATTGATCCGGAAAAGGGCGGAGATGACTTTTACTTGAACGGCGGCTACGTGAAACTGGAGGATGCAGGCAGATATGCGCACGAGACGATCGTGCCGGAAAGTGAGGAAAAATGAAGAAATTTTGGAACTGGATAAGGGATGAAACAGACGGGAGAGTGCTTCGCCTGGAAGGGCCGATCGATGAGGAGTCGTTTTGGGGAGATGAGATTACTCCGGCCGCTTTCCGATCGGAACTTGAATCGGACGAAGGGGATATCACCGTCTGGATTAATTCCCCTGGAGGGAACGTTTTCGCAGCGGCTGAGATTTATACGATGCTTCGTGATTATCCCGGCGCTGTGACCGTAAGGATCGCTTCCATTGCAGCTTCGGCCGCTTCCGTGGTAGCGATGGCGGGAGATCGGGTAGAGATGTCACCCACAGCGCTTTTAATGATCCACGATCCGTCTACGATCGCCATGGGGAATACGAAGGATATGGAGCGGGCGATCGATACGCTTAATGAGGTCAAAGAAGCGATCATCAATGCGTATGCGGCTAAGACCGGTCTTCGCCATAACAAGATCGCGGATCTGATGAGCAATGAAACCTGGATGAATGCCAAAAAGGCCGTAGAACTTGGCTTTGCAGACGTGGTGCTCTATGAAGGGAAGGCCGAGGCGGAGGAAACAGAAGCGGATGATGAAAAGGAGCTGGAGGTGGAAGATCGGCTCTATTCAACAAAGAGGATGTGCCTTACCATTTTAAACCGGCTTTGTGAAAATAAGCCGCCTTCCGTAGAGGAACCTGATAAGAGAGAGAAGCCTGATCCAATCCGGATCGGCCTGGATGGAAGAACTGAAGACGGGGCCATGCCCTACGAGATACTTAAAGATAAGCTGGAATGCCTTAGATAGGGTTCCGGCTTTTTTTATTGGGAGGAAATGACTATGACGACTATTATGGAACTTCGCAATAAGCGAAACGCCCTGTGGGAACAGACGAAAGAGTTTCTGGAAAAGAACAGGGATGAAAGCGGCCTGGTAAAAGCCGACGCCGTTGAGCAGTACAACAAAATGGCATCCGACGTCCGCGCTTTTGGAGATGAAATCAAGCGCCTGGAAGAGCAGATGGAAATGGATGCGAGGCTCTCCAAAGCCACCTCGATGCCGGTTCATGCCGATCCGAAGGCGGAGCCGAAGAAAACGCCGGTCAGACCGACGGCAACCGAGGAGTATTCGAAGGCCTTCTGGGATATGATGCGCGGGGATAGCAGCCTGGAAGTAAGGGATGCCCTTTCGGTAGGCGTTGACCAGAACGGCGGCTATACCGTTCCCGATGAATTCCATCGTCAGCTTATCCAGGGGCTGGAAGAGAATAACATCTTTAGAAGGCTGGCTCGAACGATTACCACGCAGTCCGGCACCAGGACCATTCCGATCGCGATGGATACAGGGTCGGCTTCCTGGATCGAGGAAGGCGCGGCTATTCAGGAATCGGATCTGTCCTTCTCGGTAGAGACGCTCTCCGCCTATAAGCTTGGCTGCATGATCAAGGTCAGCAATGAGCTTTTGCATGATTCTGCCTTTGATATCGCAGGGTATATTGCACAGCGCTTTGGGGTGCGCTTTGGTAATGCGGAGGAGGATGCCTTTATCAACGGCACCGGTCCGTCCACCAATCCGCAGACGACTCCGAGTATGCCCACGGGTATCCTTAACAGTGTGACGCCTTCGGCAGGGAACACCACGGCCAATGCCCAGACGGTGCATTTTGATAACATCTTCAAGCTTTACTATAGCCTGAAGAGCCCGTATCGGAGCAAGGCTGCGTTCCTTTGTAATGAGACGCTCCTTCTGCAGCTGATGCTGATCAAGGATAAAAACGACAACTACATCTGGAAGCCGAGCCTGGATATCGCTAAGCCCGACACCATCCTGGGTCGTCCTATCCATACCAGCAGCTTCATGCCTGCGATCACAGGCAATGCGACGCAGGATAAGAACAAGAAGGTACTGCTTTTTGGTGATTTCAATTACTACTGGATTGCCGACCGCACCAGCAGGACCTTCAAACGTCTCAATGAGCTGTATGCGGTCACCGACCAGGTAGGTTTTATCGGCACCCAGAGGGTGGATGGTAAGCTCATCCTTCCGGAGGCGATGCAGGTCATGGCCCTTGGAAGCGGAACGGCAAGTTCCGGCTCATAAGAAGGGAAGATGAGAAATGACCGTAACACTTGAAGAGGCAAAGCTGTATCTGAGAGTCGATTCGGACGAGGAGGATGATCTTATCCAGGGGCTGATTAACACAGCCACCGACCTGGTTAAGGATATCTCCAGGCTTTCTAATGAGGAATTTGACCAGGAGAGTGCTACGGTCCGGATCGCCATTTTGTATGCGGTGGCGTACCTTTATGAGAACCGGGAGAACGCAGCTTATAAAGCACTGACTTTGACGCTGCGTTCTCTTTTATTTGGCCTTCGAAAGGTCGTGTTTTAAGAGGGGCATGGATGAATATAGGGAAATTAAAGAAACGGATCCGGATCCTGAAACTGGAGGAGGGCGGGGTTGATGAGGAAGGATTTGATTTAGGGGAGACGTGGAGGCAGATCTGGTCATGCTGGGCACAGGTCTCCGAAACAAGCGGAACAGAGCTTATTAAATCCGGCGCTGAGTTTTCTAAGACGAAGAAGCGCTTTCTCATCCGGCATACGAATGTCTCCATCGATACCGATATGGTGGTCGAGTATGCCGGGGAGACATACCCCATCGTGCTCGTCAATACCTATGGCGATAACCATAAGTTTACAGAGATTTGGACCGAAAGGAGTGAATTGGTCTGATGGGAATGAAGATCACAGGGTTTGATCAGCTGGAGGCGCTGTTTGAGAAGGGAAAAAGGATCGACCAGATCGCCAAGAGGGCAGTCGATCAGGCTGCGCCATTATTGGAGAGCTCTTTAAGCTCAAAGATAGCCGGTGCGGCCAGCCGAGGCTATGCTTCCGGAGAACTTGCCGGAAGCATCGGATCTTTAAAGGCCCGGAAAAACGAGAGGGGTGTGTTTGCCGTGGTTGGACCGAAAGGCACGGACTCTAAAGGCGTTCGAAACGCTGAAAAGCTCGCCTACCTGGAATATGGCACCAGCCGGGGACAGGCAGCCCATCCGGTACGGGCAAGCGCAGCGGCGGTAGTGGAAGGCTCGGTGAAACAAACCATGCAGGAAGTATTGTTTGAGGAACTGGGGGTGAAGGGATGAGCGCACTGGAGGCTGTCCTTATTGCCCTGTCACACTTTCCCTACCCGAAAGTGCCAAGGCGCTATGAAGGAAACGAGAAGAAATATTTCACTTATAACTACGCTTCGGATCACGGAGCGGACTTTGGAGATGATGAACCCGGATGCAATGAAGTTACCATCCAGGTTCATTTTTTTCTGCCTCTGAAAGAGAACTTCCAAAAGGAAAAGAATAGGATCCGCTATCAGCTTTTCCTGGCCGGGTTTACCTGGCCGGAGGTGGTCGTTTTGGAGGAGAATGACACATTAACGCGCCACATCGTTTTTGAGTGTGGCTATGTAGAGACGGTTTACAAAGAGGAGGAGTAATACATGGCAAAAAAGGGAATCCGCTATGCGGTGTTTGGTTTGCTCGGTGACAATGGAAGTTATACCGGAGGTAAGTATTTAGCGCCGGTCGCGGCCTTTAACGGCACGCCCAATAAGTCGAGTGTGAAGGATTATGGTGATGACCGCTGCACGGAGGTTTCGAATGAGACCTTAGGAGCCGCGCTCTCGGTGGAACTGACCAACGATGATCTGGAGATTTTCGCGATGCTTCTTGGGCATACGCTGACGGAGGGAGAGCTGGTTTACTCGACCGATGATGAAGCGCCGTATGTCGGTGTCGGAGCGGTGGGAGTTTCTGGTAAAAAATGGAGGGCCAAGTTCTATAAAAAGGTGCTCTTTAGTGAGCCCAATGATGAGAACACGACCAAGCAGGAATCGACCACCTTCGGCCACATCACGCTGGAGGGCGAGGCCGTTCCGCTTGACGACGGCACCTGGAAGCAGGAGAAGGAGTTCGATACGCTCGAAGCCGCCAAGACGTATCTTAACGGTCTGGTCGGGATTACGACCACTCCGTGAGCATAAAGGGAGGGTCAGCTTATGAGTGATGTCCAGCCAAAGGGGATCGATGTCGAAATCGCCGGGCAGGTCTGGTACCTGTATATGAGCATTGCAGCGGCGGACATCATCCAGGATCACTATGATCTTCCGCTGCAACAGGTGATGGATCAGCTCTTCGATGAGAGAGAGCGGTACGACACCTGCGTGTATCTGTTAACTGTACTTATGGCCGATGAAGTGCGCCGGGAAGGATTAGAGCGGCAGGTACCTACTGCCGATCAGCTTAAAGACCTTCTTGACGTGCCATCGGTCAATAAACTCACCGGCATCATCCTGGTTTCCTATGGCCTTTCGATGCCACAGGCAGATGAGGATGATGACCCAAACGCGGAGAGGAGCCCGAGAAATTAAACATCCCGTGGCTCCTTTTTGTTGGAATGAACTTCCTGGGCTTTCGGGAAAGCGAAGTGCTTTCCATGACGCCTCGGAAGTTCTTTTTGCTTTATGAGCAGTTCTTAGAGCTTAAAGGCTATAAAAAGCCGATGGAAAACAGCATCGATGCGCTGCCATAAAGATAGATGTTTTCTTGCCAGGAAGGAGTGATGGCTATGGCAGGAGCTGGAAAGATTGGCATAGTGATCGCGCTTGATGGCGAGAAGGCTTTTTCAAATGCCCTGAAGAATGCGCAAAAAAGTGCGAAGCTTTGTGAACAGGGACTGAAAAACCTCCAGCGTGAATATGACTCCAATGCCAACAGTATCGAAGCGCTCACCAAGAAGGAGGAGGCCCTTAAGTCCAAGCAGGAAGCCTTAACCCGCGTGGTCAATGAGGCGAAAAGCGGCCAGGAGCATGCGAAGAAAAATTATGAACTGACGGCGAAGGCACTGGAGAAATACCAGAAGGAATTAGAGCAGGCCGAGCGGGAACTTAAGCAGATGGAAAGGACGGGGGATACCTCGTCCAAAGCTTACAAGGATCAGCAAAAGGCGGTCGAGGATCTTCGAAAGAAGGTAAGCGCCCAGTCTCTGGAGTACCAGAAAGCACAGGGGAACGTTACTTCCTGGAATACACAGATCAGTAAAGCCGAGGGTGATTTGAAAGCCAACAGCCGGGCACTGGAAAAGAATACCCAGTACCTGGAGGAAGCGAAAGGCAGCGCAAACGGTGTGGCTACCTCCATTGACCGGTTTGGCCGGGAAGTGGATGAGGCAAAGGGAAGCACAGATGAGATGAATATTTCCCTCGCCTCCATGATCAAGAATAAGATCGTGGATCTGGGAGCCTCCGTTCTTTCACGCCTTGGCATGGCAGCGGCAGATGCGGCCAAAGAGGTCGTCACCACCGGATCCGAATTCGAAGCGGTCATGTCCAAGGTGGAAGCCCTCTCGGGAGCGTCGGCCTCTGAAGTAGATGCCATGGGAACCAAGGCAAAGAAGCTGGGAGCAGCGACCAAGTTTTCAGCGGTCCAGGTGGGCGAGGCCTTTTCCTACATGGCTCTTGCCGGGTATGATGCCACCCAGTCGATTGAAGCGATCGATGGCGTGGTAAATCTGGCGGCCGCCTCCGATATGGACCTGGCCGAGGCTTCAGATTTGGTGACCGATTACCTCTCCGCCTTTGGCCTGGAAGCTAAGGACGCCGGAAAACTTGTCGATGAACTAGCCTTCGCCCAGGCCAACAGTAATACCACCACCTCGCAGCTTGGGGAAGCCTTCTCCGGGTGCGCGGCCAGTGCGAAGGCTAACGGACAGAGCGTAGAGACTACCACGGCCTTTCTGGAGGCCTTTGCAAACCAGGGCTTAAAGGGAAGCCGGGCCGGTGTGGCTCTAAACGCCATGATGGCCGATATGGTTAAGCACATGAAAAACGGCCAGATCACGATCGGAGATACCGCCATCGCGGTGGCCGATTCGGAAGGGAACTTCCGTGATTTGACCGACATCATGATCGACGTGGAAGCAGCAACGGCGGATATGTCCGAGACGGAGAGAGCGGAAGCATTGTCCGCCATCTTTCAGCGAAAATCCCTGCAGGGTGTGAACCTGGCCCTTGGGGAGGGCATGGGGGCCATTTCTGGGTATAAACAAGAGCTGGAAGGGTGTGACGGCGCAGCCGCATCCATGGCCGAAACCATGCAGGATAACTTATCCGGACGAGTGACGGAGATGAATTCGGCTCTGGAGGGCCTGGCCGTTGCTCTCTATGATTATCTGTCTGGACCGCTTAGCGGCATTGTTTCATTTGCCACCGGAGCGATCAGTAAGATCACCTCTTTCCTGTCTCCCCAGAAAACGGAAATGGAGGAGTTCAACAGCCAGATTGAGGCGATGCATAAGGAGGTACAAAAAAGCCTGAAGGACGCCTCCGATACGGCGAGCGCCGGGGAAGCGGACGCAGCAAAAATATCCGCTCTTGCCGGTGTGATCTCCGATGCCGATACAAAGTATGGGATCTTCATCGGGAAGGATCCTTCTGCGGTGGTGAAAAAGACTGCCGATGCGGCTGGTGAGATGGCCGGGGAAGACGGATCTCTAAGTAAGATCGGCAAAGGAGCCGAGGGTGCAGCCCAGGGGCTCGATGCTCTTAATGGGGAGAGCCTATCTGATTTATCATCCTCCACCAAAAGCGAAGCCAATAAGATCGCCGGTCCTGGCGGGTTCCTGAAAAAGATCAAAACGGTCGCAGGGACGGTAAAAGAAGGGATTATGGGCCTTGCCGGGGCAGATCCTTCGGCCCTTGGGACCACACTTGGGACCCTTAGCGGCCAGGTCACCGGTGAGGGAGGATCCTTATCGGAGATAGGGAAAGCCGCCGAGGAGACGAAAGAAGCGGTAGAGGGAATAGGAAGCGCTGATGCGTCCGGGCTTGATACAAGCCTTACCGATCTGGAAGGAAAGGTATCCGGAGAGGAAGGAAGCCTTGGAAAGATAAAAAAGTCTGCGGATGAGACGGTCGATGCCGTTGACGGTCTTGGACAGGCGGATGCCTCCGGTCTGGCAACCAGTGTTGGAGAGGTAAGTAAGAAGCTTACCGGAGAAGGCGAGGGCTTCCTCGATAAAATCAAAAAGGGTGCCAGCGATGCTGCCCAGGGGATTGCCGATTTTGCGGGGAGCCAGATCAATACCGAAGGCATCACCGGTGCCCTTGAAAACGTGCTGGTAAGTCAAAAGGAAGTATCCGAGGGGATGGACAGCTTTACCTCCTTTAAGGTAAAAAATGCCATTTCAGAGCTTGCCAGCGTGATTCCGGAGATTGGTGCAGCCTGGGATGAAACCTCTGGAAAGCTTTCCATGACCAAAGAGCAATTTGATACCTTAATCGACTCCGAAAAACTCGCCATCCGCCAGCAGGCCTATGTCAAAGCATCGGCGACGGCAACGGAGGCCTGGGCAGCGGCTACCGTTGAGCAGACGATGGCGCAGGACGCCTTAAATGCACAGCTGGGGGAAATCAACGAAAGCGCCGGTACGAACTTTACGACTTTTAAAGAGCTTTCCGATGCCTATGATCAGGCCAGCGCTTCTTCAGTAACCGATGCCGATGCCATGGCTCTTTTAAATTCGGTGACCTGGGATCAGGTGATTGCGGCCGGGGAGGCCAACCAGGCCCTTATTAAAGCCGATGAGCAGGTGACATCCGCTTCGGAGAACATGCATGCCTATGAAGAGGCGGCCAGCCGGGCAAACGAACAGATGAGAGAGCAGGAAGAGGCCGCTGGGGCGGTACGCGACGCTCTTTCTGATCAAAGCGAGGAACAGGAGAACGTCCAGAAAAGCGCAGCGAGTATGACCACAGCCCTGGGGACTGTGATCGAAGCGGCGGATGATTCGGACGAGGCCATGCAGGAGCTTGAGGAAACGATCGAGAGCCTGGACGCGGCCGGTATAGAGGCCGTCGCAAAAGCATCCGAGGAAGCGGGAACCCGTATTAAAGAAGCCTTTGATGGGGCCAAGGAAAGTGCAAAAAGTGCCTTCTCCATTAACCCTTTCGAGGAGTGGAGCGTTGATCCGGAAAAAGGCATGCAGGCGATGCTTGAAGCCTTTGAAAGTCAGATCCAGGGGTTTGAAAATTATGCAGCCAATCTTCAGACGATCACCAGGCATGTCGGGCAGGAAGTGACACCGGAGTTTCTCCAGTACTTACAGGACCTTGGAACCGAAGGAGCCCTGGTGGCCCAGCAGCTGGCTTCTTCTCTGGAGGGGGAGGATGCCAATCCGGAAAAGGTCGTCCAGATCATGGAAAAGTACAGCGAGGCCATGGATATCCAGGATAAGGTCTCGTCTGCGATGGCCATGAATGAGGTGGCTATTAAGTTGGGCCTTGGAGAACTTGGTTCTACACTGGATGAGTGGGACGGGTTATCCGAGGCGGTAAATGGAGCACTGGAAGGTCTTGGAGAGGATGTATCCGAGGAGGTTCTTTCCGAATTTGAAACAGCCAGGCAGGCCGCCATCGATGCCGGTGCGAAGATCCCGGAGGGCCTTGCCGATTCGATAAAGGAAAGTGATAACCCGGAGGAAGCGGTCCGGCTTGCCACTGCCCAGCTTAACGCGGCGGTCAAAAGTCAGGGGGAGGCCCTTTTAAAGAGCGCCGGTGAGCTGGGAGTGGATATCCCGGGCTCGATCGCTACAAAGATCAAAGCTGGTGGACCGGGAGCCCAGAGGGCCTACATGGAGCTTCTAAACTATATCACCAGCTCGGATACCTCCACGGTAAAAGACGATGCTTCCGGTACCGGTGAAGACCTCGGAAGCGGGGTAGCTACCGGTATCACGGACAGCTCCCAGACCGTAGAAGATGCGGCCTCAGGTGTTACGGACGCAGCCGTTGAAGCGGCCGATCAGGCAGCCGAGGCGATGAGCGATGCCGGTCTTACAGCAGGCCGCTCTTATGTCACGGGGATCATCGACTACCAGGGAGTGGCGCAGCTAGCTGCCAAGGCCCTGGTAACGAACTCTGCCACCTCGGCTGGTGAGGGAGCTTCGAAGTTTTCAGAGGCCGGTACGAGCGCCGGTTCCAACTTTGTCACCGGATTATCGAGCCAAAACGGATCCGCTGCCAGTGCAGGCAGTACCATCGCCAGCCGGGCTAAATCAGCAGCGGCCAGCTGGACAAACAGTTTTTACAGCGTTGGTTATCAGATGGGCGCCGGTATCAACAGCGGTCTGCAATCCACGGCCAACATGATCGCCAATACAGCCTCCGCTACGGTAAAGCGGGCTGTGAAGGCGGCCCAGGATGCGGCGCAGATCAAGTCACCGTCACGCGTGATGCGGGATAAGGTTGGTAAACAGTTAGGTGCCGGTCTTGCCTTTGGTATCAAACAAAGCACTTCCCTGGCGACCGATGCGGCCCAGACACAGATGAACCGGACTCTCTATGCCTATGCCTTATGGATGGCCAGGAATAAAAAGAGGATCGGATCGCTGGGAAATCAGTGGGCAGAAGATATCACCTACGGATGGAGACGGCTTGCCAACCAGCAGATAAGAAACCGATTTGGCATCTCACAGTTTACGAAGGATGATAACGGAAAAACGGTCAAAAAGGATGCCACGACCTATTCCGGAGAGATCATGCAGGCAGCGGAGGCCTACCTTTCCAATGTCGCTTCCATGTATGAGGTGTCGGAAAAATCCACCTTAAAGTACTGGGAGACGGTAAGGGCATCTGTCGGAAAAGGGACCCAGGCATGGTACGACGCCAGTAAGAAGATAAAAGAGCTCCGGTCCCAAATCGGATCCGAGGCAGTGGCCGGGGAGCTTTATGACGCGGTAACAACCTATTATGATTTATCGGCCAAGGCCTCCATGCAGTACTGGATGGAAGTTCGAAGACACTATGCCAAGGGAACGGCAGACCGTCTTAAGGCGGATCAGGAATATTTAAAGGCGAGGGGGAATTATGAAAAACAGCTGACGGATTTAACCAGCCAGTACAGCCAGGAGCGGAGCCGGATCATAGCGGACCGGAATGAAAAGATCAAAGACCTGCAAAATGATCTGGCCAGCGAGATCAAAAAGATCAATGAGCAGCTTTCAAAGGATATCGCCGATGAGCAGAAATCGCTGGCAAAGGAACGTAAATCCATCAATGATCAGCTGGCGAAAGACCTAAAAAAGATCGAGGAAAAACTCGCTTCTGACATTCAGGCGGCCAATGACCGGTATACGAGCGCTGTTGAAAAACGGCGTGATGAGCTTATCAGCTCCTTTGGGATTTTCGAAGCTTTTGAATCGAAGTCCGAAAAGGGTGAGCAGCTTCTTTTTAATCTTCAGTCTCAGGTGGCGGGGTTAAAAGACTGGTCCAAAACCTTGGAAAAGCTTGGAAAGCGCGGGCTGCTCAGCGACGATCTGATGAAGGAGCTTTCCGCACAGGGACCGCAGCAGTCCGCTGCTATCCATGCGCTATCAATGTTATCGGACGAGGAACTGAAATCCTATAACCGAGCGTACACGGAGAAACTTTCCTTTGCCCAGAGACAGGCCGTATCCGAGAATGCGGATTTAAAGCAGGAAGTGAAGGCGGAGATCGCCTCTCTTCGGGCAAGCGCGACCACTGAGAGAAACGCCCTTAAGCAGAGCGCGGCCGCAGAAATCCAGAAAGCCCAGAAGGAGACGAGCAAAACGATCGAGCAGCTTCGAAAGGACGCTGCCAAGGAGATCAACGCTCATAAGAAATCGACCAACAATGAGATCAATGCCCTTAAAAAGGCAACGACCACAGAGCTTAATAACCTAAAGAAAACCTATCAAAGTGAGCGGAAGGCTCTTAGTAAGGATATCAACAAGGATATCTTAAACCTGGCCAAGAATATACGGTCCACGGCATCGGATGAGGTATCGAAGGTGGTATCCCAGCTGCGGAGCCTTAGCGGGTTAAAAAGCGGAGCGGCCGGATCGGTAAACGCTAACGTTAGAAAGGCAGCCGGTCACGCCTCCGGAACCAGAAGACTCTCCACCAACTTTGCATGGATGGATGAGAGGGGGAACTTAGAGTACCTCGTTCGAAAATCAGACCAGGCCATGCTTAATACGCTGGCTAAAGCCGGGGATGCGATCATTCCGGCCGCTAACGTGGAAAACCTTTATGATTGGTCAAGGATCAGTCCCCAGGCACTGGCAACGCAGCAGGCGGCGCTCCAGTCCTACCTAAGATCGGTATCGGCATCGATCAGCATGGCGGCTCTTAACGGGCGGCTCTCGGAAGGTTACGGAGCGCCTGGCATGTCCTCTTCCGGATATGACGATCGCTCGGTGGTAGGCCTGATGAGGGAGATGGTCTCTCTCCTTAAAGAGGGGAAGGAGATCTATCTCGATACCGGCGCTTTGGTAGGTGGAACTTCCATGGCCATGAGCCATGATTTTGCGATGAAGGCAAAAAGGAGGCGGTCATGAGAATAAACGGAACGGATATCGCACTGTATCAGGCCAGGCAGCTACGCGTTACCATCGGCCATCAGGAGATAAAAAACAGTCATTCATGGGCTCCCGGATCGGGAGTCCCTTATTTTGCCCCTAACCAGTACGGATTTAAACGGTTCCAGGTGGTTTTGATGGTGAAAGGGGAAGGCCGGGAGGAGATCAAACTGAATTGTTCCAGGATCCTTTCGTTAATCCAGGGAAAGACAAAGCTTGAGCTTGACGGGTTTCAAACGACCTTCGTTGGAGTGCTTTCCGCTGCGCCTACCAGAGAGGAGCGGTCCCGAAAGAAGTGGCATACCCTCACACTGGACTTTGACGGGTATGAATATCTGACTCCGGTGGTTATCTCCGGTACCGGCGAGGTAGAAGTGAACAATCCGGGAACGCTCGAATCACCGGCGATCGTCACCCTGACAAGCGAAGTCAGAGTAAACCCGGTGCGGCTTACCGGGCTTTGCCATGATCATTATCTGGGATCCGACCTTCCTGTCACGATTGAGGACATGGAGGCGAATACTCCGATCGTGATTGATGGCGTGACAGGTCTGATCACCCAGGGCGGGTCAGCCAGGGATATCGATGCCTGGACGCTGCCTTCCTTTTTGCCGGGGAAAACGAGAGTGACCTGTGACAGCACCTATGTAAACATACACATCATTGTATATCCGCTTATCGGATAAGAAAGGAAGAGAGGATGAAAATCTATCAGATCAGGCAGATTGCCAGTGTATTATCAGAGCTTTCCAAAAAGAAGATGCCCGTAAAGCTTGGGTTTGCCATTTCCGTCAACATAGAAGAGTTAAACCGCTGGATCGAGAAGGTGGAAAAGCAGCGGATCGATTTATGCCGGAAATATGCGAAAAAGGATGACCGGGGAGAGGCTGTTATTCATGATGATCGATTTGAAATCGAGGACCTGGAGGCGCTGACAATGGAGATCAACAAGCTGATGGAGGAAGAGATTCATCTGAATGTTCGCAGCGTGCCGGAGGGCATTTTAGAGAGCATTGATACTTCCAGCCGGTATGATGCGGTTACAGCGGATGAGATCAGCGCTATGCAGTTTATGCTTTTAAAAGGGGGAGGCGATTAATTCATGCTGAAGCTGTATGACCAGAGCGGAGCATTTGTCCGGCTCCTTTCCCCTCTGGAATACACAAACCTCCAGCTTGTCCGCACCCTCACCGACGGGGATCAGAAACTAAGCTTTACTTACCTTGGGAAATATACAGATCTTTCGTTAGAGGGTTATATCGAAACCGAGAAAGACCGGTACGTGATCAAAGAGCTGAATCCAAGAGGAGAAGAGTGTGAGTGCCGGTGCGAACTGGACATCGAGCCTTTGGAGGCAGGAACGCTCAGGCAGTTCACAGCCAAAGAGAAAACGCTGCAGATGGCAGCAAACGCAGCCCTTGTCGGGACGGGATGGACTTGCACAGTAGATCCGGATATAGCAGCGAAAGTAAGAAGCGTACAGCAGTTTTCAAAAACGCCTTATGAACTTCTGTTAAAGATCCGGGACGCATTTATGTGTGAGATCCGTTTCGACTCCAAAACCAGGACGGTGTTTTTTGCTAAGTCTTTCGGATCGGACCGGGGAGTATACCTGAGGCCGGAGCTTAATCTTGTCGATGTTTCCCTGACGATGGACAGCTATGATTTTTACACGAGGCTTATTCCGATCGGCGAAAATGGCCTGGGTATCGAGGCGGTCAATCAGGGGAAGGCTTATGTGGAAAACTTCGGATACAGCTCAAAGGTGCGCACTCTTTACTGGGAAGATACCTCCTACACGGATGCCAAGGCCCTGAAGGAAGATGCGATCGCGAAGCTGGCCGATCTTAGCAGGCCGAAACGGTCCTACCAGGTGAGCGTACGAGACCTGGCAAAGCTCTCTTTAGAATATGCCATCTTAGACTATGACCTTGGAGATACGGTTACCATCACCGATGAGATCAGCGGGATCCGGGATAAGCAGCGCATCGTTTCGATCACAGAGTATCCCGATGATCCGGAGAAAAACAGCGTAGAACTCTCCAACATGACGCTCTCCTGGGAGGAATATCAGGCCAGGCTCTCAGCCGCTGCGGCTGCCTGGGAGGAGGTGTCCAATGCGGACGGATCCATCAACGGGGTGTATGTCCACGGGGTTCAGGCCGGGGATGTGGTGAAAGTCCAGGTTGACGTGGACGGTACGATCACCGAAACGAATCTGAATAGCGCGATTAGCACCGTTCAGGGAGATATCAGCGCCATCGACCTGAGGGTTGGAACCGTGGAAACGACGTATCTTAAGGCCACCATGGCCAACCTAGATACCGCGAATATTACAACCGCGAAGGTGAAGGACTTATTTGTAAGGGTCGGCCTGATCCGCGATGCCATCATCGACGGAGCCAGGATCACCGGGTACCTCGATGCCGTTTCGATTAACGCAGCCAGCATCACAGCCGGAACCCTGGTGGCAGACAGGATTGCGATACGGGGAGATACGAACGCACTGGTGTATGCCCTCAATAATTATGGTGAGATCGAAAGTACGCAGGTGGACACCCTGGACGGGTACATCCTGACCGAGCGAACCGTCAATGCGGACAAGCTCGTGGCAAAGTCGATCACGGCCAGTGAGATCGCTTCCCATACGATCACCGCTTTGGAGATCCTGGCTCACACAATCACCGCTGAGGAGATCACGACGCAGAACCTGGTCGGTACCAACGGCTGGATCAACTTGGCTTCCGGGACCTTCGCGTATGGGACAGACAAACTTACATGGGACGGATCGACCTTAAGCATCAGTGGTACGATCAGGGCCAATGCCGGTAACATCGCCGGATTTACCCTGGTAAGAAACGAAGCGAATACCGATACAACGGAAAACGGCGGACACTGCTATGGTACTTCCTTCTACGTCCATTGCTCGGACAGCACTTACGAATACGAAGTGGGAATGAAAGGTGACAGTGGCAGCTCAGGCAACCTGGCCTTTTATATCGGCCGGATAGCTAAAGGCGCTGCCTGGAGCACAAACACCAAAGTTTTTAGTGTGGCCAATAATGGGTCACTAAAGGCAACAGCGGGAACCATTGGTGGTTGGACGATCGGCTCGACAAACTTAAGTGTAACCAATTCGGACGGCGACTATGTAACGCTGACCAACGGATCAAATGCGAACAAAGATGTTCTGATTGTCAGGACAGGGACTTCTGGCTCTTATAGCTATCCTTTCCACGTTCATGCAGATGGCTCTTTTACTGCCACGAAGGCGACGATCACCGGTGTGATCACGGCTACCTCCGGAAAGCTTGGAAACTGGACATTGAATTCCAGTTCCATCTCCGCGACGGCGAATAATGCCAACACCGGAAACGTTAACCGCACAACCGGCCTCCAGTGGCCGGGAAGCGGGGTCTGGGCGATTGCAGTGGGAGCCACGGACGCCTCAAGCTGGGTGACGGCTCCTTTCCGGGTCAATCATAAGGGGGATTTCATAGCCACCAGCGCAACGATCACAGGAAGTATCACGGCCACCACGCTCACGGCAAAGAACACCTATTACATCCATAGCTCTTCTGGCGTCAAGAAGGTAGCTATGACAGCGCCGGACAGCAGCTTTGGATCATCTTTGTCCATAGGGGATGGCTTTTCGGCTATTCATCTTGGCGGGGCAAACGGAGTGGTTACCGACGGCAACATATATGTAGGCGGCACAGGCACGGGAATATCTTTGTCATATAACGGAACGGCTAATGCGATCACGGTTAATGCCGGAACGGTAAATGCCACAACGATAAATATGGGTGATACATCCAATACCGGCCACATCACGCTGTGGCTTAAGAACAAAGTAAAACAAGGGTTTTTGCGCATGACTTCAGACGGGAATTTCGGCTTATACAATAACACGGGAGCGAAATGGGTTATTTATGAGAGTAAAAATGGTGGTGTGTATACTCCGCAGGTGTTCTACTGCGCCGGATATGACGGGACGACTCAGCGCGTACCGATACAGTCGGTGGCCACAGCAAAAGCAAGAGTTGGATGTGTTTCTGCAGAATCGGGCGGAATGAAAGTAAGAGGTGAATGGGGAGGATCGAGCTTTGCGGCTAAAACCTTCGCATGGTCCGGATCGGATATCCGGATCAAGACAGATATCGCCGACTGCCGCCTGAATGCACTGGATGCCATTATGCGTATCAAAGTCAGAGAATTCAAAAAAGAAGGAATATTTCAACCAATTGGAATGATAGCGGATGAACTGGAAACGATCGATCCGCTTCTTTCGCTCGGAGGCGGATATGAAGAAGACGGAATCATGAACCTTAAGTCCGTCGATCCGTTTTACCTGGAAGGTTACCTTGTTAAAGCTATCCAGGAGCTAAACAAACAGCTGCAGGAGCTAAGGAGTGCATCCTGCGGAATTTAATATGACCATCAAAACAGGGCTGCCGGTAATGGCGGCTCTTTTATGTAAAGGGGGAATTCGAATGAAAGAGTTATGGGGAGGAATGCAGCTTGCCTTCACCGCTTTTGGAGGCTATCTGGGTTATTTTTTCGGAGGCATAGACGGTCTGTTATATGCTCTCATCATTTTTGTAGTGCTCGACTACATGACCGGCATCATGTGTGCCATCATCGATCAGAGCTTATCGAGTGAGATTGGGTTTAAGGGGATCTTTCGGAAGGTTCTCATTTTTGCTTTTGTGGGAGTAGGCCATGTCCTGGATGAGCAGATCATCGGGACCGGCAGCGCACTTCGGACCGCGATTATCTTCTTTTATCTGTCCAATGAAGGCGTATCCCTTCTGGAGAATGCCGGACACCTGGGCCTTCCCATTCCGGAAAGGTTAAAGGCGGTATTAGAGCAGCTCCACGACCGATCTGAGAAGGGCGGTGATCAGTGATGACTTATACAAACAGTAAGCTGGTTACCTATACACGCTTAAGTCCTAACCACTCCGGTCAGCGCACTCACAGCATCGACCGGATCACGCCTCACTGCGTCGTCGGCCAGTGCAGCGCACAGGGCCTGGGTGAATGGATGGCGATGCGCTCTACCCAGGCATCCTGCAACTATGGGATCGATAAGGATGGCCGCGTCGGGATGTACGTGGAGGAGAAGAACCGCAGCTGGTGTTCTTCCAGCAGCGCTAACGATCACAGAGCCGTCACCATCGAGTGCGCTTCCGATACAAAAGAGCCGTATGCTTTCAGGGACAACGTTTACCAGAAACTGATCACTCTCTGCGTAGACATCTGCAAGCGAAACGGAAAGAAAAAGCTTCTGTGGCTGGGAGATAAGGAGAGAACGCTCAGTTACAATCCGAAGAGCGATGAGATGGTCCTGACGGTTCATCGGTGGTTTGCCAACAAAGCCTGTCCGGGAGAGTGGTTGATGGCCAGGATGGGAGATCTGGCCAGTAAGGTGACGGCGCAGCTTGGTGGAAGAGGCGGCATGCAGGCTTTGGAACTTAAAGGCCTTTCTGAAGCTGAAGTGGTGAGGAGAGTGGGAGGCCTTTTTACAGCTGACCAGAAACGGTCCGGCATCCTTGCCAGTGTGTCTATGGCGCAGTTCATCCTGGAATCGGGTTATGGCAGTACGGATCTTGCCAGGGAAGCCAATAATTGCTTTGGGATGAAGAAGGTTCTTTCCTCAAATACCTGGCCGGGATCGACATGGGATGGAAAGAGCATCTATACGAAAAAGACAAAGGAAGACGATGGAACCGGAAAGCTTTATACCGAGAAGGCCGATTTCAGGAAGTATCCGTGTATCGAAGATTCGATCGCTGATCACAGTGCCTATCTGCTTGGTGCGAAGAACGGTACGAGAATGCGGTATGAGGGTTTGAAAGGCTGCACGGATTACCGAAAAGCGATCCATATCATCAAGGATGGGGGCTATGCCACCGATACGAAGTATGTCTCGAAGCTTTGCAGCATCATTGAGCGGTGGAACCTTTCGCAGTATGATCTGGCAGAAAACTGGTACCGCGTCCGAAAGAGCTGGGAAGATAAGGACTCCCAGATCGGCGCCTTTACGATTCTGGCGAATGCCAAAGATGCTGCGGATGCCAATCCGGGGTACAGCGTGTTTGATCACAGCGGAAAGAAGGTGTATACGCCGCCTGTGGATGACGATCTTCCGGATCCGCCGTTTATGGTAAAGGTCGGCACGGATGGAACGGAGATCTATACCGGTCCGGGGACAAACTTTCCGAAGACCGGTCTGACTACCGGCGCGGGGATCTTCACGATCATGGAGATCAGAAGCGGTCCTGGGCCTTTCCTTGGCTGGGGAAGGCTTAAGTCCGGTGCTGGTTGGATCGCACTTGATGATGTGAAACCTATATGATGAAATATTGCTTGTGGGTATTATTTATGCTTACTACAGGCTTTTTTTGTGCGTATGGAAGAGATGCACATTGACGCAATCAGGGGGGGGTGATAGGCTATATGTAACTTTTTAAACATAGTTGCATATGGTTTACTTAGTGTGAAAGGAAAACGAGGAGGGAGAGAAAAATGAAGAGAGTATTAAGGACACTTTTGCTAAGTATTCTGATCGTCATGACGTTAGGAACTGTCGCTCAGGCGAAGGAGATTTATAAGTACAAGGCGATCACGACAAAGCAGAATACGTGGTATAAGGTTAAGAGTAATGAATTGATAAGCAATAATTATAACGGGAGCGAGTGGGTTTATACATATACATCCTACAGATACAAGGTAACTGTTCCAGCAAATTATTACTTGACATTGACTGTAAGAAATAACGGCTATAATCCTTTGGGCTTATATAAAGCACTTAAAGCCGATTACTATGAATATTATTATGCTGATTCAAGTGTTAAGACTTATAAGATCGCTCTGCCGAAGGGAACTTATTATTTTGGACAAGGTTATAATGATAAAAATTTAGCATTCAAGTACAAACTCTACAAATATGTCAATAAACCGAATTACAAATCCAGTAAAGCTCTTAACTGGAATGCAAATAAAAAACTGGCGATCGTCCAGCTGCCTGGCCATTCTTACCCCAGATGGTATAAAATCAAACTAACCAAGAAGAAAAGGGTTTATATCTGGGGGGCAGATCATGCTGTCATGCTTGATGCGAAACATAAGAGTGTAAGGGTAGAGTCAAATAATTATGCTGATGGATACACATATGGTTCTTATGAAAAACTGAAACCTGGAATATATTATATTGGCATAATACCAGATTATAGTAGGAATGGTTCGGTCGAGATCGTCTGGTGGAAATAAAACAATTCATACATTCATTTAATGATTGCCCGTGGGATAACTCCTGCGGGCTTTTCTTTTGACCTTTTTTCGCGATTTTCTTTAAATTAAAGGCGTATTGTTCTTGCTTTTGACGGGGTTTCGATTTAATATACCTCACTACCAGAAGGGAGGGAGAAACATGAATGTAACGGTAATCAAGCCCAAAGTCGTACAGAAAGAGCGACTTAGAGTGGCTGCCTACTGCCGGGTGTCTACTGACCATGCGGATCAGGAAACGTCCATCGAAAACCAGATCGACTATTACCAAAATCTGATCCAGGAAAATCCAGATTACGACTTCGCCGGGATCTATTATGATCATGGAGTTTCCGGGTACAAGAAGAAACGTCCGGGCTTCGAGAAGATGATGGAGGCTGCCAGGGAAGGAAAGATGGATCTGATCATGACGAAGTCGATCACCCGGTTTGCCAGAAACACCGAGACCGTTCTGAAAGCTACCAGAGAGCTTAAGGAACTTGGGATCGGTGTTTTTTTTGAGCTCCAAAACATGAATACGCTTTCACAGGAAGGCGAACTTTTAATGACCATCTACGCAGCTTTTGCTCAGGGTGAGAGTGAATCTAACGCTGAATTAGCGAAGATGACATGGAAGAGATATTTTTCTGAAGGCAATCCCCCTACGTGTTTGGAGCGAGTTTATGGATTCCGCGCGGGGAAAAAGAAAAGGACTGTAGAGATTGTCCCTAAAGAAGCTAAGATTGTCCGCCAGATCTTTGAATGGTTGCGTGACGATTATGATACAAATACCATTTTAAGGATGTGTCAAAAAGCAGGCTATAAGAAGCGGGGAGGGAAGGATTTCGCTTACCAGGATATTGCCAGGATGCTCCATAATGTCAGCTACAAGGGCGATTACATCATGCAGAAAACCTTTATAAATGAGGATGGCCTTTCCCGGGTAAACACTGGACAGTTACCCAAGTATTATGTTGAGAATCATCATCCGGCCATTGTTTCCAGAGAGCTGTGGGAAGAAGCTAACGACGTTTATAAAAAGCGAATGGAAGAAAAAAATATGAAGTATCCGCGCTATCCCATAACAGAAGAAAACTATCCTTATAAGAACAAATTGCACTGCGGATACTGCGGAGAAAAGATGCATTACACTTACCGCTGGCCAAACGAAGGACCACTTGGTTTCTTCTGCCCCAGAAAGATCAAAGCTGATCAGGGACGGTGCCCCGGATTATATATCCCGCAAAGAGTGGTCGAATCCTGGCCAGAAATAACTGAAAACATCTATATCAAAAAAGACCCGGATAAACCGGTACATGAACAATTCACCTATTGCACCGAAAAGGAATGGCTCAAAGAGAACAAGAAATCGGGTTATCTCGAAAGAGTTCCCTACACGCAGGAAAACTTCTGGTTTTACAAACGGATTTTCTGTGCCAGCTGTGGATGGCCATTATACAGACGTAAAACCTACGTAGGGAGAGATATCTTTGTGTGCGGAGGCAATGCTAAGCATAAAAAAGCCTTTTGTAAAGGCGTGACGATCCCACTGAAAGTGATGCAGCGGCTACCTAAAAAAGATGGCTATTTTTTATTAATGGAGGAGAAGATTGATGGAAAAAAGAATTACCGTTATTCCTGCCAAAAAGAAGTACCCGAGCGAAAAAAGTTTGTCCGATCAGAGGAAACTGAGAGTAGCGGCGTACTGCCGGGTGTCGTCGGATCATGAGGATCAGCTCAGCTCCTTTGAAAACCAGGTGGACTACTATACGAAGTATATTCAAAAGAATCAAAATTACGAAATGGTTGATATCTACACAGATGAAGGCATCACCGGAACAAACACCAGAAAAAGGGAAGGGTTCAACCGGATGATTGCTGATTGCGAAGCTGGGAAGATTGATCTTGTGATTACCAAATCGATCTCACGGTTTGCCAGGAATACGCAAGACTGCCTTCAATATTCCAGAAAGCTTAAGAGCTTAGGGATCGGGATCATTTTTGAAAAGGAGAATATTAGCACTCTGGATGCAAACGGTGAGCTGTTATTTACAATCTTAAGCTCGCTGGCCCAGGAAGAATCCCGCAACATATCTGAAAACTGTAAGTTCGGGATACGTCACAATTACCGAAACGGAATCATAAAGCAGAGTACGAGGTACTTCCTGGGATATGACACTGACGAGAATGGAAAATGGGTAATCAATCCGGAGCAGGCAAAGACAGTGAAACGTCTTTACCGGGAGTTTTTGGAAGGGTGGACGGTCAATGAAATAGCGAAGCATTTGAACGAAGACAAGGTCGTCGGCCCCAAAGGTAATATCGCATGGGAAGGAACCCCCATTTTATACATGCTTCAAAATGAAAAATATATAGGAGACACCAGGCTTCAAAAGACTTATATATCAGATTACCTGACAAAGAAGGCAGTGAAGAACAGGGGTGAAGTAGAACAGTATTATGTGGAGAATTCTCATGAGGCCATCGTTTCCAAAGAAGAGTGGAATGCTGCACAGTTGGAAGTAGAGCGAAGAGAACGTTATTGCAAAGAGGTAGGAATCAGATATTTTGGGAATTCTTCAGCGGGCACGCCTTTTATTTCTAAGGTAATATGTGGTTCTTGTGGGACTTTGTACTACAGAATAAAAAATAATCAGAGACTCGTTATTACATGGATATGCAGAAACCGGTATAGGAGAGGGCAGCCAGTAACTTGTCATAATGATCGGGTGAAAGAAGAGGTTATAAATCAGGCTTTTATTATTGCCTGGAACAGTGTGGTTAAAGACAGAGATGAGCTTCTTGCCACATGGGAAGCTATGAAGAAAGAAGGGAATCCGCTAGAGAAGCTGCGGGCAAAGCAGATGATCGAGCTTACCAATGAAGGCCCATTAAGAAAACCGCTGCCGGAACTTACAAGAATGGTCCTGGAAAGAGTGATCGTTCATGATAAAAGGGTATTCACGGTCCGTTTTCTGGATGGGACGGAACGGAGAGTGTGCGTAAGCCATTAAAATGAAGGAAGATACGATATTTCCAGAGATGAATAAAACCCACGGTTTTAAGCCGTGGGTCTTTTTTTGTGGCCGGGTACTCCGCTATATCTTAAAAATGATCATAATTACGAAGGTTGACACCTTTGAAAACCCTTTATTTATGTAATAACCCCTATAAATATGTTGATAATGACATATTCGAGATGGGCTTCCGGAACATCGGGATCCATGATAAGGCATCTTTTTCAGGATATGAGAAGCGCAGTCCGGGAAGCCGAGCGCTATTTCCTGGAACCGGGCGATATCCTTTTTGATCCGTCATTTATCTACGTTGATCCCGGGACCGGCGCGGCTTGCTTTTGCTGCGTGCCGGACAGACCTCAGCCGGTCAAACCCGATGGGCTGATACTGGCAGAGTATATCTTAAAGCGGCTGGATCATGCTGACGGTGATGCGGTCTCGGTCGGGTATGACTTTTACCGGGAGATAAGCGCCCCGGGAGCGCTTCTTAGTGATGCCCTGAGGGAGATGAGCGACCCGGCGGCCCAGGTTCCGAGAGCCAGTCTGCGCTCCCTGGACCGGGAGGCAGGAGGGCCGGAAAGGGCGGCAGCCTCAGGCTCTGAGGCGGACGCACAGGATCGTCTTAAAGGGCAAGAAACAGCCAAAGGGAGCAATCTCACAGGAAAGAAAGGGAAAATGCGGAGGCTGAAGGATCTTAGTCCCGCAGCCAGGTGCGCGGCGGTCCTGATCCCGGTCAGTGCGGTGGCAGCCGGATTTCTGGCCTTTTTCTCAGGCGCGGACCTGAGCGCGGCGGGGGGCTTGTTCTTTCTGGCCGGTGCCCTTGACTGGCTGATGATCAATTCTGTCAGGAACGCCCAGTTCAGGAGAAAGAACCTGTGGGAACCGCAGCCGGAGACATCGGAGGAGGAAGAGGCGTTTATGAAAGCTCTTTTGCAGGACGTCTATGACCAGGGTAAGTAAAGCCGGTCACCGCAGATATGAATAATAAGGGGATACAGGCCGGGAGCGGAAGCTTCCGGTTTTTTCAGTTGGTTTACAAACATGGTTCAGCTGTTATAATAAAAAACAGGAAAACCTGCTTTGAGAGCAGAGTGCCGTAATAAGATACAACGATATGAAAAGCCGGGCCCAGAGGTGGAAAATGAATATTTCTGAGATAATGGAAAAGATGATCGACTTTCTGAGCGGAAATGTCCGTGATATTGAGCATATGATGAAAGTTTGGACATACTCAAAAACAATCGGCGAGTTGGAAGGGCTGGACGAGGAGAGGCAGTTCATTCTGGAGACGGCAGCCATTATTCATGATATTGCCTGTCCGCTGTGCAGAGAAAAGTACAACAGTGTCGACGGAGTGGACTGGCAGATACTGGTTGAGGCAGATTATATCGTGAATGCGGTTGAAAGTGCTTACAGCAGGGAAAACATCGTAAACTTTATGGAAAAGGTAATGAAGACTGAGACCGGAAAACGGCTTGCGAAGAAAGTCTTTGCACTTTGAGAGAACCTGGGATGATGAAGATACTGCTGGCGGCAGTCAATGCCAAATATATACATACCTGTCCCGCAATATACAGCCTGAAGGCCTTTGCACAGTCCTGCGTGCCGGAAATGGCCGGGAGGGTGACGATCGAGACCGCTGAATATACGATCAATGACAACTATCAGGATGTCCTGGCAGGGATTATGGCTTATGAAGCGGATATCATCGGTTTTTCAACTTATATCTGGAATGTGGACCGTGTGAGGCGGCTGGTCAGGGATATCCGGTGCATTCGGGGCGATATGGTGAGGATCTGGGCAGGCGGACCGGAAGCGGGATGGTATCCCGACAGGATGCTTACAGAGGACGGCGCGGATCTTTGCTTGACGGGAGAGGGCGAAGTCGTTTTTTCGGAACTTGTGAGATGCACCGCGCAAAAAGAGGCGCTGATCGGTCCGGAGGATTATCCGGAAGGGTTGGCCGGACTGTCTTTCCTGCGCGGCGGCAAGATCGTGAGGACCGGAACGGCACAGCCGGCTGATCTGGACCAGATCCCGTTTTTATATAGGGACCTGTCTCTTTTTGAAAACCGTATCATTTATTACGAGGCCAGCCGCGGCTGCCCGTTCGCGTGCGCTTACTGCCTGTCCGGGCGGGAGAGAGGAACCAGATACCGCAGTCTTAGAACGGTCAGGGAGGAACTGCAGTTTTTTCTTGATCAGCGGGTAAAACAGGTCAAGTTCGTGGACAGGACGTTCAATGCGGATCCGGCGTTTGCGATGGAGATCTGGACGTATATCCGGGACCATGACAATGGGATCACGAACTTTCATTTCGAGATCGAGGCGGACCGGATGACCGACGAGGAACTTGAGCTGGTCTCATCCTTCCGGCCGGGGCTGATCCAGATGGAGATCGGGGTGCAGTCGGCCAACCCGGAGACGCTTCGGAGCGTACATCGTTTTCCGCAGCTGGACCGGATCCGCCGGGTGATGAGCGTGCTGGAGCCAAATCAGAATATCAATCTTCATCTGGACCTCATTGCGGGCCTTCCCTATGAGGGACTGGACAGTTTCCGCGAGTCTTTCAAGGCGGTCTACGATATGAAGCCCAACCAGCTCCAGCTGGGCTTCCTGAAGCTGCTTAAGGGGACGGAGCTGTATGACCGGCGGGAGGAGTACGGTCTGGTCTGCTCACAGGACGCCCCTTACGAAGTGCTGAAAACGAAATGGCTCTCCTACGGGGAACTGGAGCTGCTGCACCGCATCAGCGACCGGGTGGAGGAGTATGTGAATTCACAGGGTTTCCGCCGCTCCCTTCCGCTGGTAGAAAAGCTGTTTCCTGATCCTTTTTCGCTGTTTGAAGCCCTGGCGGAGTATTATCGGGAGAACGGGTACGACAGGAACAGACCGTCCGGAAAGAAGCGCTACGAGATCCTGGCGGATTTCGCCGCGAAAGCGGCCGGAGCGGGAAAAGAAGCGGATGCGCCGGCGGGCGCAGGCGCTGGTACAGACCTGGAGGGGATCAGGGAGATGATCCGTTTTGATCAGGCGCTTCATATCCATCCCAGCCGCCGGATGCAGCTGGAGGAGACCTTCGATTTCGGAAGCGGCCCCGTCAGGTATCATTTCGATCACAGTGAGTGTTCGCCGGTGAACGGAGAGGCGAAGGCAAGGACTGTTCCCCTGTCATAGAAACCTTGACAAAGATGTCGCAATTTTCTATAATATTTTTGTTGGTTTCTGACAAAAATCATTCGAAAAGGAGATGGTATCGGTATGAAAAAAATGATGCGCAACATGATGATCTTTGCGGCAGCGGCAGCCATGACGGCCGGCATGGCGATGGCGGCTCATGCTGAAGTGGAGCTCGATGTGATCATCTGCCAGTATGGTCCGAACACGAATGAGTGGTTCCTGGGTTCAGGCATGGACGGTTCTAATTTCGTCGAGAAATTTGAGGCCGAGAATCCTGACATCAAGCTGAATCTGGATGTGGTTTCCTGGAATGATGTTTATACGGAGGTGGATACCCGTATCGCCAACAATAATGCGCCGGATATCCTCAACATCGACGTATTCGCCAATTATGCGAATGACGGTCTCCTTCTTCCGGTCTCTGACTACTGCCCGGAGGATCTGTACAGTGATTTCTTCCCGTCCTTCATTGATCAGTCTGTGATCGATGATACGGTCTGGGCTGTCCCGGATCTGGCTTCCGCGCGTGCGCTCTTCTGCAACGCTGATATCTTTGAGGAAGTCGGGATCGAATATCCCACCACCTGGTCCGAGCTTGAGGATGCCTGCCAGGCGATCATCGATTTCTATGACGGAGAGATCTATCCCTGGGGCGTTGATATGACGACGGATGAAGGCCAGGCGGCATTTGCCTACTATACCTGGGGCAACGGCGGCGGCTTTGTCGATGAGAACGGTGAGTGGGCCGTAAACTCCGATGAGAACGTGGAAGCAATCAACTTTGCGCTGAGCCTTGTGGAGAACGGATTTACCAATCCCAATCCCGCGACCCAGACCCGCTATGACCTGCAGGATATGTTCGCTGCCGGCAAGCTGGCCATGCTGATCGCCCCGAACCAGCTGCCCACCTATGTGGCTGACAAGGGCGGCGACATCAACATGGTGACCGTGAACATCCCGGCGGCTGACGGCAAGGCTTCTTCCTCCGTCGGCGTTATGGACCGCGTAATGGCCTTCAAGGATGATACGGCTGAGGATCAGGATGCCCGCAACGAAGCCATCGGCAAATTCCTGAAATTCTTCTATGATCCCGAGAATTATGTCGGCTGGGTCAGCATGGAAGGCTTCCTGCCGGCTGTCAACTCCGCTGTTGAGGCACTGGTCGAGGCGGATCCGACCTTCGAGGCATGGCTGGATGTCCTTGGCGGCTGCCAGTTCTATCCGACCGCAAAGGCCGAATGGGATCAGGTGAAGCAGGGCGTTATCGCTGCTGAGCAGAATGCACTGACCGGTTCTGACATCAAAGAAGAGCTGGATGCTCTGCAGGCGCAGCTGGCCGGCTGATCCGTCCGGAAGAGTGCAGCATTGACGTTTTGAGACAGAAGAGCAGATCGGACCTGACATGATAAAGTCAGGTTCGATCTTTTTGGAAAAGCAATTAACCGTGCCTTGAAAAAGGGACGAAGGAGGGATGGAAATTGAATGCCGGCTCGCGTAAAAATACTCTGACACCGTATCTGTGGCTGCTCCCGAGCATTCTGCTGATCGGAATCTTTGTGGTGTTCCCGATCGTGATCGTGTTTCGGATGTCTTTCAGTGAGATCTCCAAATCCGGCGTGATCGGCGGTTTCATCGGACTGAAAAACTATAAGGATGCCGTCTCACTTCCCGCCTTCGGGACGGTGATGAAGAATACTTTCTGGTGGGTGCTGTCGGTGGTGGGACTGTCCACACTGCTGGGCTTTATCATCGCGCTGGTCCTGAACCAGGAGTTTGCGGGACGTAAGATCGCCCGCTCGATCCTGATCTTCCCGTGGGCGACATCCCTTGTCATCCAGGCCTCGGTGTGGAATTACATCATCAAATACGAGTACGGAAGCCTGAACAATGTGCTGCTCAACCTTGGGATCATCAAAAACGCAGTCAACTGGCGCTCTTCATATCAGATCGAGTTTATCTGGGAGTGCGGGGTCGGCATTTTCGTCACGATTCCGTTCGTCGCATTCTGTGTGCTCTCCGGTCTGCAGTCCATCGATGAATCGCTCTATGAGTCCGCCATTGTGGACGGGGCAGGCTTCTGGGACAAGCTCTTTAAGATCACGCTGCCCCTGGTGCGGCCGGCGCTCTCGGTGAGCACGGTCCTTAACATTATCTATGTTTTCAATTCGTTCCCGATCGTTTACACGATGACGAAAGGGGCCCCGGCGAACAAGACTGACACGATGATCACATACCTGTATATGCTCAGCTTCTATGACCGCAGGAAAGGACCGGCGATCGCGCTCTCGGTGATCGGATTTGTGATCCTGTGCATCTGCGCCGGCATCTACATGATGACCGTGATGAGGAAGGAGGATTCGGAGTCATGAAAACGGAAAAGCTCCTTCCCCGCGGGCGGATCGCGCTGCTTGTGATCTCGGCGGCCCTCGCACTGGCAGCGGCTTTGATGAGCCTGCCTCTTTATTCCTTTACGGCATCGGTATACACCAAAAAGTCTGCGAACACCTTCGTTGGGGATGATAAATATAAGGAAGTGCGCGCCGAGGTCGAGGCCGAGGCGAAGGCCTATGAAGAGAAGGGCATGGCGGTCACGATCGACGAGACGGTGACCGAGCGCACCAATTCCAAGGGGAAGACCACATCGCTGGTGGCGTTTTCCATCCAGGAGACCTTCCGGAAAAACATCTGGTCTTTCCTGAATGGAGATCTGCCCTCGTGCCGGGTGCTGCAGATCATGCTCCTTTGCGCTCTGCTGGGTGTTGTCTGCACGCTGGCCGGAAGCGCGTTCTGCCTGGGACAGGTCCCGAAGACCCTTTCGCGTCCGAAAAGAGTGCTCCGGGGAGCCGCTTGTGTGCTTTTCGGGCTGGATGTGATCCTCACGCCGGTCTTTATCCTGATGAACAACCATACCTTCTGGAGAAAACTCGGTCTCTACAACAGCGAGCTGATCACAGACGGAAAAGAGGCATTTTTCGGGAAACTGGACCGGTTCCTGTTTGGAGGCAGCCTGGGAGACGGGATCGACGCGGCGCTTAAGAACCTGTCCGCAGATCACAGCCCGCTGGTCTGGGGATTGATGCTTTTATTTGCCCTGGCGGCGCTCGGCGCCGTGCAGATCCGTTTCGGAGCGGTCAAAAAGACATTCCTTAGGGTACTGCTCTATGTTTTTGTGGCTGCGGTATGTATTGTGACGCTGTACCCGTACTATGTCATGCTTATTACTGCATTCCGGTCCAACGCCGAGACGCTTGACATGTATTTCCTCAACATGCTCCCGACAAAATGGATCTGGAGCAACCTGACCGATATCATCCGGCGCGGCGTGCCGCGGTTCCTGGCGAACTCCGTGATGGTGGCGGGCGGCGCCACGGTGCTGGCCATGCTGTGCGGGATCCCGGCGGCGTTCGCCATGGCCAGGATGAGGTTTAGAGGAAAAAAGATCTTCCTGGGCTTTGTGATCATGAGCCAGATGTTCTCGCCGGTCGTGCTGCTGATCGGGATCTCCCAGCTGATGAATATCCTGCACCTGAATGATACCATCCTGGGGCTGGTCCTGATCAACGCAGCGTTTAACCAGGCGTTCGCGATCTGGCTGCTGCGGGGCACCTTTGTGGCGATCTCCCCGGAGATGGAGCAGGCGGCCAAGATCGACGGCTGCACGACCTTCGGGTCGCTGACGAGGGTGCTGCTGCCCATGGCCGCTCCGGGCATCGTGACGACATTGATCTTTGTGTTCATCAATGCATGGAACGAATACACGATCTCTACCGTGCTGATCTCCACGGCTTCGAAACGACCGATCACGGTCGGAATAACACAGTTCTCGTCGTTCAACATGATCGAGTGGCAGTACCTGTTCGCAGCATCGCTGCTGGCTACCATCCCGGTGGTGATCCTGTTTATGGCGATCGAGAAGCATCTTACAAGCGGTCTGACCAGCGGCGGTGTGAAAGGATGATGAATGGTGATGAGAACGGAACAGATTGCCCGCTTGTTTGTCCCTGACGGGCACATCTTATCGTGCGAGCCCTATGGGAACGGACATATTAACGATACCTACAAGGTATGCACAAAGGACGATGCCTTTATTCTCCAGAAGATCAACCGTCATGTTTTTGCAAGGCCCGACCAGGTGATGGAAAACCTGGTGGGCGTTACGGAGTGGATCAAAAAGAAAATGGAGGCGGACGGGATCGACCCGGCGCGCCGCGTGCTGCATGTCATCCGCACCGTTGACGGAGCCGCCTTCGCGGTGGATGAGGGGGGAGAATACTGGCGGGCCTGCCGCTTGGTGACCGGGGCTGTCTGCTATGAGCGGCCCGAGACGGAGGATGTCTTTTACGAAAGCGCGGTGGCGTTCGGCAATTTCCAGCGGCTTTTGAGCGATTATCCGGTGCAGGATCTGCATGAGACGATCCCGGGTTTTCACAATACGCCGATGCGCTTCCTCCAGTTTAAGCATGCCGCCGAGAAGGATGAAGCCGGCAGGGCGCAGTCTGCGAGGGCGGAGATATTGTTCCTTCTGGAGCGGGAGCAGCTGTCAAAGCGCCTGGCCGGGGCAGCGCAGAAAGGCCTCCTGCCCCTTCGCGTGACGCACAACGATACCAAGCTGAACAATGTCCTCATGGACGCGCAGACCGGTAAATGGCTGTGCGTGCTCGACCTTGACACGGTGATGCCGGGCCTGTCGGCGACGGATTTCGGCGATGCCATCCGGTTCGGCGCATCGACGGGAGCTGAGGATGAGCCCGATCTTGACAAGGTTCATTTCGACACACACCTGTATGAGATCTATCGCAAAGGCTACCTGGAAGGCTGCGGCGGTTCACTCACCGACCTCGAGGTATCGATGCTCAGTGACGGCGCCATGGTGATCACCTACGAACAGGCCCTGCGTTTTCTGGGGGACTATCTGAACGGGGATGTTTACTATAAGACAGCCAGAGAGAACCACAACCTGGACCGCGCCAGGACGCAGATCCGGCTTCTCGAGGAGATGGAAAAGCATTTTTCATGATCTTCCCGGTGTTAATGCTTTTTTAATGTTCGCCGCGTGGTTTCTTTAATTTTCCGGGATTACCCTGTTTACAGATCAAAACCAGACAAACAGATCGAACGGAGGAAAATAAAAATGAAAAAACTGTGCAAAAGCAACACTCAGAAAATGATCTGCGGAGTATGCGGAGGGATCGCGGAATATTTCAACATCGATGTGACACTGGTCCGCCTTGTGGCCGTTGTCCTGGGAGTGACCGGCGGAAGCGGCCTGCTGCTGTACTTCCTGGCCGCGGTCATCATGCCGGAAGAATGACAAAGGGGTCTGACCCTTTTCGTACTTCACAGCGCTAAAGGGGTCTGACCCTTTTCGCACTTCACAGTGCGAAATCGGCCAGACCTCTTTTCTTGACAGGCTCCGGTATTCATCGGATAATCTAATCATCTGAGACAGGGCAGAGGCTCGTTATTCCTGCTGCATGTCATTAATTAGTGTATCGGAGCAGTAAATATGTCGTTATTTAAAAAGGATCCACAGAATTCGAAAGCCGGGAAGCCCCGCAGGAAAAAGCGCAGATCGCTCTCCAGGGCGGTGCGCAGGCTGGTGCTTCTGGTCACGCTGATGGTTTTTTTGTCGGCTCTCGGGATCAACTTTATTCTGTCTTCCTACGAGATCCGCAGCGTCCTTGGAATGAGCGGCCGGGGAATATCCAAGATCACCTACAGGCAGGTGAACCGGATCGACGGGCTGGAGGAATACTGCCGGAATATAATGGATATCTACAGGAACATGCCGGAGGATATCCGCAGCAGGGGAGAGAGCGAGGAATACAGGGCTTATTTTGCGGAGTCTGAAAGGAGTGAGATCTATTCGCAGCTGGTCGATATCCTGTCGGATGCACAGACCGGCCTGCTGCTCGAGACCGCCTATATGGCCATGTATGATGAAAAGACATCGGCGGTCGTTTATCTTGCGGATTCCCGCATCGGGACCCTGGACGAGCATCAGTGCCTTCCGGGAGAATGGGAAACTGTTTCGGAGGAGGAGATCAATGCTTTTCTGCATCCGGACGCAGAAGACCTGATCAGCTCTCCTGTACCGGATGGGGAAGATGCGGCTGCTCAGACACAAAGCTACCGGCCCGAACCTGAGAATGAGATCACGCTCTCTTATGAGGGACGGACGGAAAAATACGGATCGATGATCACCGGCGGTGTGCGGCTTTTCGGCGCCAACGGTGAGGTCTATGGATTTGTTCTTGTGGATATCCCGGTTCTGTTTGCCCAGATAACGGCAGGATTTATCGTGATCGTCTATCTGATCGCCCTTGCGGTCATCACGATCATTGTTCTTATTATCGGCCGTGTTTATGTTTCGGGAAGGATCGTCCGGCCGATCCGGAAGATCAGCCGGGCTGCTGAAAACTATGCTTCCGACAGGCTGAGCGGGGACAGCCTTACCAGCAACCATTTTGAGGTGCTCAACATCCGCACCAGGGATGAACTGCAGGAGCTGACTGAGGTCATGGCCGGCATGGAAAAAGACCTGGGTAAATATGAGACGGACCTGATGAAGGCCACGGCGGAGAGCGAGAGGATCCAGACGGAACTGAACCTGGCGGCCAATATCCAGGGCAGCATGCTGCCTTCAAAGTTTCCTCCCTTCCCGGGAAAAGAAGAATTTGAGATCTATGCCTCGATGGCTCCCGCCAGGGAGGTTGGCGGTGATTTCTACGATTTCTTCCTGATCGATGAGGATCACCTGGCGCTGGTCATCGCGGACGTATCCGGAAAAGGCGTCCCGGCCGCGCTGTTTATGATGTTCTCCAAGATCATCCTCAACGACTTTGCGACGCTGGGTCTGTCACCGTCGGAGGCCCTCAGAAGGGCGAATGAAAAGATCTGTGCATCGAACCCGTTCGATATGTTTGTGTCGGTGTGGCTGGGCATCCTCGACCTGAAGACCGGCATCGTGATGGCCGGCAATGCGGGTCATGAGTATCCTGTGGTCCGCCAGGGGAACGGTCAGTTTGAACTGATGCATGATCACCACGATCTTGTGATCGGCGCGATGGATGGTATTCCTTACCAGGAGTACACATTCACTCTCACGCCGGGATCTGTGCTTTTCCTGTACACGGACGGTGTTCCCGAAGCCACGAACAGGGAGCAGGAACTGTACGGGACGGACAGGCTGGTCGAGGCTCTCAACAGGGGCGGTCAGGTCGATCCCCGGAAGATACTGGAGGAAGTGAAGGAAGATGTGGACCGCTTCGTGGAAGGCGAGGCGCAGTTCGATGACCTGACGATGCTCTGCGTGCACTACAAGGGAAAAACGGACACAGAAAGATAACTGGTAAAAAGCTGAAAGGGGGCGCAGGAGCGCCTCCTTTAAAATTATTCTTAAAACATAGTTGACATATAGGAAAACTCGTGATAATATACGTCTCAACAAAACATATAATACATATAAGATAAGTCGGCATTAAGAGAAAGGAGTCGCCATGGGCGGTTTAATACGATGTTCATGAGAAGAACGGATCGTCATTGATATAAAAGAAATGAATTGAATACAGAAAGGAACAATATCATGAAAAAGAATATAAACAGCATCATCTCCGTTATTGTCAGCGCAGGCGTGATCGCAGCCGCTGTTCCCGGGACAGCCGCATTCGCCGGTGAGGAGGTCAGGACAATCCAGGTGGCCCATACCAATTATTACATCCCTTATGATTTTGAAACAGAGGACGGCGAATCCGACGGATATGAAGTGGCCGTGCTGCGGGCGGTCGATGAGCTGCTTCCTCAGTACGAATTTGTGTTTAATCCTACGACCGATGATGACCTGCTGATCGGCGTCGAGTCCGGCAAGTACGATGTGGGAACCAAAGGCGTGTGGTGGACGCAGGCCAGGTCCGAGACCTACGTATTTCCGAAAAATTACATCGGAGCGAGCATCATCGGAATCGTCTTCAGAGCTGAGGATGCCGAAAAATACAAATCCCTGGAAGACTTCGCGGCTGCGGAGGGAAAACTGGTTCCGATCGCACCCCAGAACGCCCAGTACAATATCATCGAAAACTTTAACGCCAACCATCCCGATACGCCCATCGAGCTGCTGGCCTCCGATCAGTTTGTCGCTTCGGATGCCTACCAGTGGGTGAGAGAAGGACGGTACGATGCATACTTTGATATCCGGACAAGCTTCGAGAGCAATGTGGTGAATGAAGACGGAGAGTATCACGATATTGCGGATGAACTCGCTTATGTCCCCTACGAAGGCATTCCGACCTGGCCGCTGTTCAACATCAATAACCAGGAGCTGGCGGACGCGTACGACGAGGCGATCGCGCAGCTGAAGGAAAACGGCACGTTGGAGGAACTCTCGCAGCAGTATTTCGGCTACAGCCTGTTCGATTATGTGCCGGAAGGCTATCAGCAGGGAGATCAGCTTTAAACACATTAAGGGGTCACATTAAGGGGTCTGACCCTTTTCGCAAAGTAACGTTTTAAATTACGAAAAGGGTCAGGCACTTTTTGGGGGGAGAAGAGCAGGAGGAGATTATGAGCAGGAGACAGTTTGTGCTGGATGCACTGGATCAGAAAAAGGTGGAGAGGGTGCCGGTGGGCTTCTGGTATCATTTTGCGTTTGATGAGCTGTATGTGGACAGTCCGGAGGTGCTGAAGAAGAATCTTGAGGGGCATCAGCGCTTTTATGATGGTTTTCATCCGGATTTTGTGAAGATCATGAGTGACGGGTATTTTACTTATCCGAATCCGGTGATCGCGAAGGTGCGCAGAGCGGCTGACCTGAAGGAGATCAAGGCGATCGGTCCGGTGGAGTGGATCGGCAAGCAGGTGGCGCTTGTGAAGGAAGTGGCGCGCCGGTTTGATGACCATGCGATCGCACTGTTTTACAATGTTTTCTGCCCCGCCACTTATCTGAAGTGGCAGCTGGAGCAGGAGGGCGTCGCCCTGGGCGACCTGATCCGGGAGGATGCTCAGGCCGTGGCGGAGGCGCTTAACGAGATCGGCAGGGATATCGCGCAGCTGGCGGAGGCGGTGATCACGGAGGGCGGAGCCGACGGGATCTATTTCAGCTTCCAGAATATCCAGGATGCCAGCCTTACGAAGGATGAGTATCTGAAGTATATCGCGCCGAGTGAGCTCGCGGTGCTCGAGGCAGCCAACCGGGCGGGCGATTACAATATTCTTCATATCTGCGGATATGAAGGGGCGGTCAATGACCTGACGGTTTATGAGGATTATCCGGCGAAGGCGGTCAATTACGCGGCGGTCGTGGAGAAAGTCCCGCTTAAGAAGGCAAAGGAGATCTTCGGCGGGCGGACCATCCTGGGGGGGTTTGGTAATACGAAGAACGACCTGCTTTACACGGGGGATGAGGCGGCGATCAAGGCGGAGACGAAACGCCTGCTGGATGATGCCGGCACGGTGGGGATCATCCTCGGCGCCGACTGCACTATCCCGTCCGATACTCCCTTTGCCCATCTGGAATGGGTCAGGGAGGCGGCAAAGGAATACGCCGGTATCGGGACGGCACCCAAGATCCGCATTCAGTAACAGGAGGCTTTCATGAGACCATTTCATCCGGCATTCATCCTGGAGGCGCTTGTCAGTATCGCCCCGTATATCTGGGTGACCCTCGCGACAATGGCCGGGACAGTGATCTTTGGCGGACTGATCGGTGCGCTTCTCGCTTTTGCCATGATCCGGCAAAGAAAGCTCGGGAACGCCGTCGCGAATGCATATATCTATATTGTTCGATGTGTACCGCCCATCGTGATGCTGTTTATCGTATATTACGGGCTGCCGGAACTGTTGATGTCGGTTGGGATCAATATCAACGAGATCGGGAAATGGTTTTTTGTCATCGTCACCTTTTCCATTCTGTTTTCCGCTCCGATGGCAGAAGTGTTCAGAAGCGCTTACCTGGCGGTCGATCCGGGACAGCGTGAGGCGGCGCTCTCGGTCGGGATGACCGGGGCGGAAGCGTTTTTCCGGATCATCCTGCCCCAGGCGGCGGTCACGGCGCTTCCCAATTTCGCCAACATGCTGGTCAACCTCATGAAGGAGGGCTCGCTGTCCTACACGATCGGCATGATCGACGTCATGGGGAAGGGCCAGCTGATGATCGGACTTAACCACGGGTCTTTCAGTCTGGAGACATACATCGCGCTGGCAGTCATCTACTGGTGCCTGACCATCGTGCTTGAAAAAGGGTTCGGGAAACTCGAGGAAATCCTGAGCAGAGGAAAGCAGAGGATCAGAGCATGAAGCTGAAAATAGATTTTATGGCGCAGACGCTGGTAAAAGCGCTGGCCGGCGTTCCGGTAACGCTGGAGATCACCATCCTGACCATGCTGCTTTCCGCCCCGCTGGCGTTCTGGATGGCGCTTCGCAGGATCACGAAGGGAAATGAGAAGGCAAAGCTTGTCAGGTTCTATATTTCCTTCATCAGAGGAACGCCCATCGTTTTGCAGATCCTGTTTTTCTACAGCCTGCTGCCGACGCTCCTGAACTATTTTTTTAATGTCCTGCTGGGATGGGACCTGAATATCTGGGATATTGATCCGATCCTGTATGCGGTCGCGGTCTTTACTCTTAATACCGCGGCGGTGCTCTCGGAGGTCTTCCGGTCGGCGCTCATGTCCGTCGGGGCAGGACAGCTGGAGGCGGCGCTCGCCTCGGGACTGACCGGCGCCCAGGCATACCGGCGGATCATCATTCCGCAGGCACTGGTCGTGGCTCTCCCGAATATCTGCAGCACGGTGGTCAATGTCCTGAAGAGCACATCGCTCGCTTACCTGATGACCGTACAGGACATCATGGCTGTCGCGAAAAAAGAGGCGGCTTTCGGTTACAACTACATAGAAGCTTACCTGGTCGTCCTGGTGATCTATATCGCTCTGTGCACGATCGTCCAGCTGATCTTCAGGGCACTGGAAGGCTCCTTGTCGGCTTACCGCAGGAGGCTGGCCTGATATCACCCGGACAGGCGGAGGAATTAGCAGCATGCTTGAATTGAAAAACATCCATAAATCGTTCGGAAAAAACCATATACTCAAGGGCGTCGATCTGTCCGTGAACAAAGGCGATATCATCGTCATCCTCGGGCCGAGCGGATCGGGAAAGACGACCCTGCTTCGCTGCATCAATTTCCTGGAGAGGGCGGATCAGGGAGAGATCGTCTTCGATGAGATCCGGACGCCGATGAAGACCGCGTCCAGGCACCAGATCAACTCAATCCGCAAAAGGACGGGATTTGTCTTTCAGAATTACAATCTTTTCGCGAACAAGACCGCGCTGGAGAACGTGACGGAGGGACTGATCGTTGCCAGGAAGATCCCGAAGGAGCAGGCCATTAAGACAGGGAAAGAGGCACTGGATAAGGTAGGGCTTTCCGATCGTTATGATTATTATCCGTCTCAGCTCTCCGGCGGGCAGCAGCAGCGCGTAGGGATCGCACGGGCGATCGCAGCGGACCCGGAGGTGGTTTTGTTTGATGAACCCACTTCGGCCCTCGATCCCGAGCTGGTCGGGGAGGTCCTCCAGGTCATGAAAAAACTGGCGAAAGACGGGACCACCATGATCGTGGTCACCCATGAGATGAGCTTCGCCCAGGATGTGGCCACCGAGGTCGTGTACATGGAGGACGGCGTCATCGTGGAACGGGGAACGCCGCGCAAGATCTATTCGAAGCCGGAGGATCCGCGCACAGAGCAGTTTTTAAGAAGAGTCCTGCGGAAGGACTACGAGTATTCCATATAAAATGATGAAGAAAGATGACGCCCCGGCGCCATCTTTCTTTGGTTGAAAAAAACGTGTTTTCCCTGTATAATCCTTTAAAAATAAACATTTTTTCGGGGAATTAACTGCAAATATGGCCGGTAACAGAAGGAAAAGAAGAGCGAATCCGATCGGGGCGCTGCTGATCTTTCTGGGGATACTGTGTATTCTCGGCGCGGCGGGACTGGCGGCCTATAACTGGTGGGATGGCCTCAGAGCAGGTGAGGCGGCCGGAAAGGCGGCGGAAAAGATCAGGGAAGAATTAGAGCAGGCACCTGATGAAACGAATGAGGAGGACATCCCCCGGGAAGAACAGACTTTCCGCGAGATGCCGACGATGATGATCGATGGATCTGAGTACATCGGTCTTCTTGAGATTCCCTCGCTTTCGCTGTCTCTCCCGGTGATGAAAGACTGGGACTATGAAAGGCTCCGGACGGCTCCGTGCCGCTACAGCGGCAGTTACTTTACAAATGACCTGGTGATCTGCGGTCATAACTATGCCCGCCACTTCAGTCCCTTAAGGGGGATCTCCATGGGCGCGGATGTCTATTTCACCAATCCTGAAGGATGGAAGATCCACTATATTGCCGACAATATCCAGACGGTGGGGCCGGAGGCGATCGATGAGATGATACAGAACGGTCCGGACGGTGAGACAGAGGAAAGATGGTGGGACTTGACACTTTTTACCTGTAATCTGGGAGGCACCGCAAGATATGCGGTGCGCTGCGTGCGGATCCGGGAGTAGGAAATGAAAATGCAGAAAGAAAAAGGACAGGAACAGGAAATCAGGAAGAGAGAGAAGGAACTGCGCAGACTCGGACGGGCGGAGCTGCTGGAACTGCTGGTCGCCCAGAGCGAGGAGATCGACGCTCTCAGGGCAGAGCTTGCCCGAGCAAAGGATGCGCTCAGCACCAGGGAGATCGCATTCCGGGAAGCGGGTTCTCTTGCGGAGGCTGCCGTGAAACTGAGCGGTGTGATGAAGGCGGCTGAGGATGCTGCCCAGATCTATCTCGACAGCATCCGAAAGATGGAAGCCTATAAGAAGGCGGAACTGGACCGGTTGAAAGAGAACGAGAACAGGAGAATGTGAGATGGGCAAAACAAAGGAGGCGGCAAGGAAACTGCCTTCCACCGGAGAGCTTAAAGCGGAGCTGTCCAGAGAACGTTACCGCCGCAGCTACGCGGCCACGCTTCGGAGTACGGTCTTTGCGCTGATCACCGTTGCAGCCGCAGCCATCCTGGTGGCGGTCCTGCTCCTGCCCGTGCTGCGTATTTACGGATCTTCCATGTACCCGACACTTAGCGAGGGGGACATCGTCATCTCGCTCAAGGGCAGCCGGTTCAATACCGGTGATGTCGTCGCGTTCTATTATAACAACAAGATCCTGATCAAGAGAGTGATCGCTCATACGGGTGAGTGGGTCGACATTGATGAGGATGGAAATGTTTACGTGAACAACAAAATGATCGACGAGCCCTACTTAAAGGACAGGGCCTTCGGAGACTGCAACATCAAGCTGCCCTACCAGGTCCCGGAATCGAAGTTGTTTGTCATGGGCGACAACAGGAGTGTTTCTGTCGATTCGAGGAATACGGCGGTGGGATGCGTCGCGGAGGAGCAGATCGTCGGAAAAGTTGTGTTTTGTGTATGGCCGCTGACGAGGTTTGGCAGAGTGTAGGAGACATGCTTCCTGGAGCGGAGAAAAAAGATGAGCCATTTCCGGTTAAGGAGATGGCTTTTTTGATTCCGGACTTTTTCGATGCTTAAGAGTGGCCGCATCCGGAAACGGCATTTGAAAATTCATAAAAATCAGAGAAAACTGTTAACAAAATGTTCATTGTGAATGGCTGTGAAAACACGGTATAATAAACTACCTTTATTATACCCATATATCCAATTGAGACATTGTTAACAAGAATGTATATCTCCTTGTCCGCATAGATATAAAGGGCTTGAAATACCATGAATAGAATTTTGGAAAAAACACTGGATCTGATCAATAAGCACAGGAGAAAAAAGACCTGGCTGACGGCGACAACGGTGATCGCCGCGCTGGTGATTTTTGTGACTACCTATGCCCTGATCCTGCCTGCCCTGACCATGGAGGAAGAAGTCGCCATGGAAACACCGGGCATCGTTCTCGAACAGGAGGCGCCGGTGCCTGAACCTGTAGTGGAGGAACCGGCTCCTGAGCCGGAGCCTGCCGCGGAGGAACCGGCTCCGCAGCCCGAACCGCCCTCGCAGGAGCCGGCTCCGGAACCTGAACCACAGACCGAAGCACCGACGCCTGCTCCGACTGAAGCACCGACGCCGGTCCCGACTGAAGCACCGACGCCGGCTGTGACCGAAGCGCCGACGCCGGCTGCGACCGAAGCGCCGATGCCGGCTGCAACTGAAGCGCTGCCTGCTCCGACGGAAGCGCAGACCCAGGCGCCGGCCCGGGAGGAGCCGCCAAGCTCGTCTGAACCGGAGACTCAGGCGCCGGCCCGGGCAGAAACGGAGACTGCGGGAGAAACTGAACCGGTCACGGAAGCTGCCACGGAAGAGACAGAGTCTGAGTCCGGGACAGAAGAAGTATACCGCTTTAAGGAATTTACTCTTCACGAGAACGGAATGAAGGTGAAAGTGACCTTTGATCAGGAGATAACAGATCTGCCTGAGGATACTCAGCTGAAGCTGATAAAGATCAGGGAGGAGGACGAAAAGGAAGAATACAGATATCTGTATAAAGATGCCTGTGATAAAACCGGGGAATGGGCCGGAAACAGGGAACTGGGAGACCTGACCGGTTTTTCGGCATGGATCCTCACTTTTGAGGCGGATGGAGAAAAATTCGGGATCGACCGGGCGGCCAGGATGGAGGTCCGTTATGATGAGCCCCCGATAATAGAAGAGGAAACGGTTTACCAGGTCCTTCTTTACCGCGATCCTGTACGGGAAAAGAAGAGCGCGGATCCGGAGACCGTCCTGGATATTGAAAACGGGAAGATACGCGGCTGGCATTTTCATGCGGACAGCCTGGTTTGTGACGCCCTTGTTTTCGCGGAAGTGAAGCTTCCGGAAGAAGAGACGGAGGCGCTTTTGGAAGAAACAGAGGAAGGTACCGAGGAACTTTTCGGGGAACCGGAGGAAGGCACCGAGGAGCTTTTCGAGGAATTCGAGGAAGGCACCGAAGCGCTTTTCGAAGAGCCGGAAGAAACCGAGTCACTTCCGGAGGAAGAAAGCGAAACTTCCGGAATGGAGCAGCCCGAGCTGACCGGTCCGATGCTTTTTGAGGCACAGACACAGGATGTGAAAGTCAGCGTGAACGCGGCAGCCGGGACATTCCCAGCCGGGACCATCATGGAGGTAGTGCCGGTTGAAGCGGAGGAATACATCGATGCCGTCGGCGAAGCGGTAGAAGGCAGGATCAGCCGGATGGTGGCTGTGGATATCATCTTCAGGGATGCTGATGGAAATGAGATCGAGCCGGCCCTTCCCGTGAATGTTAAAATGCAGTCCGTGCTGATCCGGGAAGAGGAGAAACCGCTGGTCGTCCATGTGGATGACAAAGGAAGCGCCAGTGTCGTCGAGAACACAAAAGAATATTCCGAGGATGAGCTGGTCTTCCACGCGGGAGAGTTCTCGGTTTATATCCTGGTAGGCGCGGAAGTGATCACGGTTCCGTTTACTGCCGGTGACGGGAGCACGTATGAAGTCACCGTCACCTATAACGCAGATGCCAGGATTCCTTCAGGCTCTGTGCTGGAAGTGTCGGAGCTGATGCAGGAAAGTGAAGATTATCAGGATTATCTGGAGCAGACAGCCAACGCCGTCGGAACAGCCCCGGATGCTCTTGATTATTTGAAGATCCTTGATATTTCCATCATGCATGGGGATGAGAAGGTGATCATTCAGGCCCCGGTAGAGGTCCGGATCAGACTACTGGATAAAGAGGAAGAAGACACTGAAGGAGAAAAAACAAAGATCGTTCATTTTGGCGAAGAAGAGACGGTCGTCATTGATCCGGATGTTGAGGGATCGGCCGTTAATTTCGAAGCGACCGGATTTTCCTATTACGCAGTGACATCCTATGGGGCAACGGCGGATCTGGCCGGAAAATCATTTGCGATCGTCCAGGTGAATACGCAGGCGCAGGCCGAGCAGAGTATAGAAAATAACAATGTTTACCAGGGGAGAGCCCTGACTGCCACGGCGCAGAACAATAATACCAGACTGGCCGGAGCGACGGTAAAAGTGGAGACTCATGAAAGCGGCCTGAATATTGTAACGAGCGGAACGACCCAGATCGTTGAATGGGAGTTTGAATCGGCCGGAGGAGCCAACACCTATTATATTAAAGCGCCGAACGGACAGTATTTGCATCTTGATGGAAATGACAATCTGAGGCTTTCCAACACTCCGCAGGCACTTACGGTTACGGCAGGGACCGGAACCGCTGCCGGGAAAGTGCGGATATCCAACGGCAGCCGCAGGGTGCAGTCAAGCGTAAGCGCGGCAGCAGCGAGAACGGCAAATACTAATCAGTACTTCTATAACGGGAATGACAACACGGCCAATTTTGTCTATCTGACATTGTGCGAGATCGAAGAATTCAACCCGAACCAGTATCCCATCTACAGCGGTGAAAAGATCAGCGTCCAGAATCTTGTTGACGGTCAGAAATATATAATCTATAAAAACATCTACAATGAGATCTCCGGGAAATATGAAGACTGGGTGATCGACGGAAACGGAAATCCGGTCAGGGCGTATGATCAGGGCGATTCACTGTCGCTGCACAGCGAAACTTCTCCGATGTGGGTGCTGAGTATCTTAACGGACGGGAACGGGCAGCCTACCGGATATTACATTTTCCGCAATGAACAAACCGGTTTGATCCTGCATCCCCTGGCGAACGGAACGCTTGTCAAGGAATATGATTCCGCGACTTCGCCGACGACAGACGGTGTCTCACTTAAAGGCAGAGAAGGCGGAGAATACACATCGACGATCGAATACTGGGACGGCTCGGCGATGGATTACTATGGCTATCAGTTTACCACGGACGGCGAGGTAGTGCTTTCATCTGCAACGGGTGACCAATCGCAGGCGTTCTCTTTTGCGGAGAAAAAAACATCGCAGGCCGGCCTGCACACAGTTTCGACGGTCGACAGCGCCGCTGCCGGGATCACGATCCATATGTTTAATTATCCCAACAGGCCCACGATTGCCAACGTTACGGGGAGCGATTCCTACGGAGTCGGCGTTCTTCCCGCCCAGCATGTGCAGGCGAGGCTGAATGCGGATGGCTATCCTGTTTTCACAAACGGCAATAACGGATCAACGCTGTTTTCACCGACCAGCTCCTACCATCAGGGAACGGGCAACCACCTGTTCCTGGAGAGCGTCTATGATTCGACAGGTTATTATGAATACAGCGCTTTCAACAATTTCGCTCACTACAATAAAAACAACGGAACATTCACCGTTTATCAGGAAACAGGAACACCAAGCCCGTCATCAAATAATTTCTATTTTAAGAGAGGAAATTTCTTCCCGTTTAACAGCCTGAACACGAACAACTCAGCGCAGAATATCTATACGGGGGACGGGACGCTGATCGACTATGAGAATCCGAATCACGGCAGTACTCTTTACGGACTTTCCGAAAGTGCGGATTTTTATTTCGGGATGACCATGGAGTTCAATTTCCTGATGCCGAAGGACGGGTACGATAAAGGGACGCCGCTGGTGTATGAGTTCAATGGGGACGATGACCTGTGGATCTACATTGACGGGGTTCTGATCCTTGATATCGGTGGTGTTCACGATGCGTTCCCAGGCTCCATTAATTTCGCGACCGGTGAGATCACCGGCGGCAACGGCGGAGCCGGAGGAGCAAGGACTATTAAAGACTGTTTTAAGAACGCAGGTGTTTTCCCTGACGGCACACCGTGGGACGAGAGCCGTGTCGATGAATACTTTAACGGAAATACTTTTGTAAGCTACGGCAGCCACGAGTTCAACATGTTTTATATGGAGCATGGCGCAGGGGCATCCAATCTGCTGACAAGGTTCAACCTTCCGGTCATCGAAAAGGGAAAAGTGACGGTCGAGAAACAGCTGGATAATACTTCCCAGGCCGCGTATGCGAATGTTTCTTTTGCTTACCAGGCTTTCAGGAAAGATGAGCATGGATCATATCATCCGCTGACCGGGGCTGTCTATGAAGGGACAGATCCGCCGGCGCCGCTTACTTTTTATAATAATGTCACTATTAAAGGCAAGACCTACGACAATGTCTTCTATCTAAAGCCGGGTGAAGCGGCCGTGTTCTCCGACATGATCGAGGACGAACTGTATTATGTGCAGGAGATCGGAATCGATGAGGAATATTATGACAAGATCTTTGTAAATGATGTACAGATCGTAGGGGAGCAGGTCATCATCGAAGACGGGATCTACAAGTCATCAGAAGCTACTCCGCGAAACAGAGCCAGGGTCACCTATACGAACCATTGCGATGAGCAAAATTCCAACGAACTGCTGATCACGAAGCGGCTGTCGGAAGGCTTTGAGGACAACGGAGACACCTTTGAGTTCCGGGTGATGCTTGAAAATGCAGCCGGCGTGCTGTCGGCCTATTATCAGGGAGCCTATTACATCCGTGATGATGAAGGTACCTATTATAAGTACGAGGGCGGAACACTGGTTCCGAACGGACAGACGCCATTTAAGTGTACGGCCGGCAACTACGGAACCATTTCACAGATCCCTCCGGAGTATACCGTCGTCATTCAGGATCTTGTTGCCGGAACGGATTTCTATGTCGATGAGATCCGCGTCAGGCTGAATGGGACTGAAAATGATGTTCTGATCGGGAACAGCGAGTGGATCCTGGTTAATAGAAACGTTGAGGATGCAGATCCTTCTCAGATCCCGGATGCATCGATCTATGATTATCCGACAGATACTATGATAACAGGGGCTTCCCTCGGGGCGATCGCATGGGGGAAGGATTCCAAAGTGACGTTCACCAACAGACGCAAGGCAATGGACGTTCAGCTGAAAAAGGTTGATGAAAACGGGAATGTCAAAAGCGGATCCGTATTTGATCTTTCAAAATTCACCACCTCCTGGACGGACATTACAACAGGGATCAAACCCGGAGAGCCTGCTTCAGGCGCCACACCCGCGGTGGAAAATCCCGTTGACCTGGGGATGCTTCCTGTCGGGAAATACAAACTTACCGAGACGAAGGCCCCGGATGGCTATATCATCCTTACGGACAGTATTTATTTTGAGGTGTACGAGGAAGCCGACAGGAACCTGAAAGTCAGGCTGATCAAGGAAGACGGAACCCCCATGACGGATGAAGAGATCCGGGAATTTGAAAAGACGGCAAAGCTTACCAGCACCGGCAGCGGTTACGATACCATCTATACGGTCACGGTCAGCAACGTTCCGGGAAAAGAACTTCCCATGACCGGAGGTGCCGGGGCACTTCCCTATACGTTAAGCGGGCTCCTTTTAATCTTTATATCCGCTTTGATATACAGTTTCAGGATGAAGCACAGAGAAATAAATCAATCTGCAAGAAAGGAAGAATGATCATGAAGAAAGCAAAAACATTTGTTGCTTTGCTGGTGGCAGTAGCAGCAATCCTCGGCATCAGCTCCTTTACTTTGGCGGCAGCACCGACAAGCGGGAGTGTCACGGTGAACCCGAACTATAAGTCTGAGACATATACGCTGTATAAACTGTTCGACGCCAAAATGGATTATAAAGATGACGGGACCCTGCAGGCTGTCACATACCAGCTTCCGTCCGGCAAAACTGCAGCTGATCTGATTTATACAGATGGTGAGGGGACTGCCCATCAATGGTTTAAATTGAACGATAACGGAAATGTGGAAGCGAATACCGGCGTTACAACTGACTGGGCAAAGGATGCAAATGCGATCAAGTGGGCCAAAAGCTTTGGATCGGCCGTTGGCTCTCCGATACAGGCAGCTTCCAACAATGATGCCAATGTAAAGTGGACCGGACTGGCATGGGGCTATTATTTCGTAAGTACGACAACCGGTTCATTTATCGGAATAGATACAGACAATCCGGATGTGACGATTCAGGATAAGAACAGCCCGCCTGATCTTGATAAATCGATTACAGGTGTGAAGGATTCGACCGGCACAGACAGCGGCAGCGTATTTACCGCAACTGAAACCTCTGAGACGACTGATACGGGAGCAGGAACTAACGAGCAGGCTATCGCCCAGATCGGTGATACGGTCAGCTATAAGCTGACGGTGACGATCCATCCCGGCGGTGAGAATTATGTGATCAAGGATACACTGACAAACCTGAAAATCATAGCCAGCAGTTTTAAGGTTGGTGGCGAGGCGGTTGCCTCAAACAGCAAAGTTGATGCTTCCGGAACGACGATTACGGATAAGTCCTCAGAATTTACCATTAAACTTGCCCAGAGCTATCTTGATACAATTACCGCAGAAACTAAACTTGTCATCACGTATGATGCGGTCTTGGATAAAGACGCAGCCGTTGCCGATGAAGCCAATCCGAATACCGCAGTGCTGACCTATGGGACAAGCCCCAATAAGTCGGAAGATAAGGCTAAAGTATGGACAGCAAAGGTGAATGTTGAGAAAAAGATCGATTCAGAAACCGGAGATCCATTAGCGGGCGCCGGATTTAAGCTTAAGAACAGTGCGGGGAAGTTTTACAAGTTCGATGCAGCTGCCGGTGTCACCTGGGTGGCAGAGGATCAGGCAGATGAGTTTTTCACAGGGGATGACGGTTCGCTCCCCGGGAACGGCTTTTACGGACTTGCCAATGGAACATATACACTTGTAGAGACCACCGTTCCTGATGGATATAACAAAATGGAGGATACTACGGTCACGATCAGTGATGCAAATGCAGCTGAAGCGAATTTGGCTCAGACCAAGAAGGTTATCAATAAAAAAGGAAGCCTTCTTCCCTCCACCGGCGGCATCGGTACTACCATCTTCTACATCATCGGAGCGATCCTCGTGATCGGCGCGGGCATCCTGCTGGTGACACGCAGAAGGATGCGCTGAAATAAATACAGGCAGGATTTGGCTTATTAAGAAAAAGAAGAATTCTTCAGGCAGATCTCCTTTAAGGAGGTCTGCCTTTCTTTACGGAGTCCAGATTTGTTTTGGGCCGGTGAATATGTAAGTTGTCTCAACAATCGCTTCATAGTATTATAGAGACAGAAAGCGGGAGGCATTCCTGAAAGAAGTGAAAAAACAGAGAAAGCGGATTTTCTGCGCAGGAGAAAAGGAGGCATGTCAAATGAGAAAATTCTGGTCTGTCCTGGTAACGCTTACTGTCGCCGGGATGATCTCGGTTACGGCCCTGGCCGGTGTCCGTGATGGTTATCTGGAGTTTTTGAAGTTTATTGAGGAGATGGCCTCCCGGGAACAGGTGCCTGCCACCTCCGGGGATTATGACTATATCGTCAATGGAGATAAGGCAGTTATTGTGAAGTATCATGGCGAGGCGGAGTCGGCGGAGGTTCCGGCGGAGATTGACGGCTGTCCGGTTGTGGGGATCGGGCAGGAGGCCTTCAGCTATGCGGATCTGAAAAGTGTTTTCATCCCCGATGGCATTCAGGGTATTGGCGAGAGAGCTTTTGAGTACTGCACAATTTCTGAATCGCTGCAGCTGCCTGAAAACGTGACGATTGCGGAGGGCGCGTTCGGTTATGCTTTGCTTCCTGATGCGGTGATGATCCCGGCCGGCGCTGTGGCGGAGGATTCAGCTTTCAGCTACTGCAAGGGAATGGAGACAGTGGCTGTTGAGCCGGGGGCAGAGCTTAAGAGCCGGGCCTTCAGTTACTGTGAGGATCTGGACCGGGTCATCTGCGGCGATGGTGTCGTGCTGGAAGCGGCTGCCTTTGAGTACATTGATGATCTGGAAACGGCTATTCTCTGCGGCGAAGTGAAGATGAACGACGATGCGTTCTCCTATTGTGATCAGGTTGAAGTAACACTGGCGGAGGCTGAGGAATACAATACATACAAGTCTGAGAACAGGTTTGCAGCCGGAGGCACCGTACCCTCTTTGGAGGATATCGAAGGACAATCCGCTGCCAGGCTGGTGACCGGCGATTTCCTGTATCAAGCGCTCGGCAATGAGAAGCTGGCGAATATTATGAATGAGCCGCCGGTAAGGCTTCTTTTCCATGTCGATCAGGGAGGTTACGGCCGAACGGCTGTGTTTAGCGAGGGGGAGGCCCTCGACCAGGCAGTCGCTCTGCTCTGCAATATCAGGATCGGAGAAGAGACCCAGGAGTGGGTGACAGATAACTATAACTGGATCAGCGCGGTGTGGGCGGACGGATCGGAGGCATTCATCAGCCTGAATCTGGACAGCCTTGAATACTATACGGATTCCGAAACATATCTGTATAAGCTTGAGAACCTGGGGGATTTCTGGTCTTACTGCGAAAGCTATCTGGAAGATGATGTCTATGAACCGGGTACGGAGACGGGATCAGAGCATGCAGATAACATCTGGGATGAGCCTGTCACTCAGGCGCTGGAGCTGATCAGGGAGGCCTGGATGGCCCAGGCGGAGCAGAACCCCGACATGATGTCAAAACCCTATGTGGACATCAAAAACACGCGGATCATCAAGATCGCCGGGAGACCGGTGAATGTGCAAATGGATAACGCTCCGGTGGAAGAACTCGAAGACATTGATTATATTATTGAGTTTATGATGCTGACCAATTATTACGGGGATTCTCTTCCGGTGAATGTCGGGATCTGCGATACAGTGGCCGTCCACCGGGACGGGAAAATGGAAGTGCAGAAAACGAATCTTTTTAACGCGATAAGGGGTAAATATTTTATGACGGATCTCAGCGGCGTGATCAATGAAGTGATCGATCTTGGAAGCGCTTATAACGGACATTTGTTTGAGTGATGATCGCCGGCGGAAGCATCTGTAAGCAGGAAAAGGAGAATGGATATGGAGAAGAATTATCGTGCCGAGCTGACAGGCGTTTTTGGCGACCCTGTGGACGGCAATCCTACGGGAGTCATGGAGGAAGCCGCCTATGAGGCCTTGAACCTTAATTTCCGCTACATCACCATGAAGGTCACGCCGGATGATTTCCCGGATGCCATGCGCGCGGTCCGGGCGCTGCATATGAAGGGCGTCAATCTGACGATGCCGCACAAGATCACGGTGCTGCCCTACCTAGATGAGCTGTCGGAAGCGGCAAGGATCATCGGAGCCGTGAATACGGTGGTGGTCAGGGAAGATGGAACTCTGTTTGGTGAGAATACCGACGGGAAGGGCTTTGTGGAAGCCCTCGGCCATGAGGGGGAGAAGCCTGAAGGCCGTGTGATCACTATACTCGGAGCCGGCGGAGCCGCGAGGGCGATCGCCGTGGAATGTGCGCTGGGCGGAGCCGCCAGGATCAATATCATCAACCGGACGATTTCAAAGGCCGAGGAGCTGGCGAAGCTGATCCGGAAGGAGACGCCGGCGCAGGCGGAAGCGTTCGGCTGGGAGACGGGGGTGAAAGTCCCGGAGGGAACGGATATCCTGATCAATGCCACCTCCATAGGATTTGCCCCCGAATCGCAGTGGAGGCCGGATATCGATTATGACACGGTAACGAAAGGGATGGTGGTATCGGATGTGGTCTTCAACCCGGTATCCACCCTTTTCCTGCAGGAAACGGCCGCGCGCGGCGCAAAGACGATCAGCGGCTTGGGGATGCTTGCCTGCCAGGGAGCCCGGAACTTTACCCTGTGGACCGGGTGCGAAGCGCCGCTGAAGGTCATGGAAGATAAGCTGCGGGAAGAATTTGAATCCTGAGTGAGGTGTCGGCGATGAGAATATTGCACGGTAATTTTGTCTGGTCGGTATCGGCCGATGATCTGGCTGTCCGTGAGAACAGTTACATGGCCGTTTCGGAAGGGATCATCGAGCGCTTTTGCTATTATGGAAACAAAGGAAATATCAGAAAGATTTTCAGGTGACGGCTACTGAGGGAAAGGAGAGGAGAAGATGAGACGAGCGGGTGTATTTCTGGCAGCAGCGCTGGCGATGACGCTGAGTACAGCAGTCTTTGCGGAAGCTGCAGACACATGGACCTGTGAGAACGGTCATGAAGGGAACACAGGCAACTTCTGTGTGGAATGCGGGGCTGCAAAGCCGGTGGAGGACACATGGACCTGTGAGAACGGGCACGAGGGGAATACGGGCAATTTCTGCACAGAGTGCGGGGCGCCAAGGCCTGTGCAGGCCTGGACCTGTGAGAACGGCCATGAAGGCAACACCGGAAACTTCTGCATCGAATGCGGAGCGGCAAAACCCGGTACAAGCGCTCCGGCTACGCAGGAGCCTGTGACGGAAGCACCTGTAACTGAGGCACCGGCAACGGAAGCGCCAGCGACGGAAGCTCCCGCCACGGAGGCACCGGCGACAGAGGCGCCGGTTACGTACGATAATCCGTTCCCGGAGGCGATCAGCCGGTTTACCACACCGTTCCAGGGGCTTCTGATCGATCATCAGGTGGCTATCTCGGAAGTGCTTTCCCATGAGGCGCCTTCGGATGAGCACTATGTCGCCTATGAGGGCAAAGGTACAGCCAACGAACAGCTGGCCTGGGAAAAGTATACGGGTCCAAACCATGATCTGTATATTGTTTACCAGAACGGCGGAAAGGACGTTTACGCATATGTCTATACCTTTGAGCTGGATGAATCTGAGCGCACCAACTGGGCGGCGGGGTCCCTGTTCCCCAATACGCTTAACGCGGTCTCTTCTGTATTGTGGGTCGAATCCGGAGAAGACAATGACCTCTATCAGCAGATGCTGGAAGAAGCATCCAACAACACAGACTACGAAGGCGTACAGAGACTGATGCGCGAACTTGATCCGAATGCAAATGCTCAGTGGTTCGGTCACCAGGTCAGCATGATGCGCGAAGAGCCGGGCGGAACGGACCGGTACTGGGTGGTGTTCCACAATACGGAGAGCTGATCCTGCCGCAGCGCCGTGAACAAAAAGAGGGCTGCCGCATAAGCGGCAGCCCCTTTCTGATTTATATCCGCACACAACAATTGAAGTTTCTTACATCTTTTTCAGATGAGCCTGAACCCGGAATGATTACTGAATGTAGTCAGCAACATTGTCCTGGGTAACCAGAACGAACGGGATAACCGGAGCCGGATCGAAAGCTTCGCCCTTAACAAGGGACTCGACGATGCTGATAGCACCGTTGATCTGGCCAACGCCGTCCTGAAGGATAGTAGCCTTCATGCTGCCGTCCTGAACCATCTGAAGGGGAACTTCTACGCCGTCAACGCCGATGCAGATGATGTCTTCTCTGCCGTTGTCGTTGCACATCTTCTGTGCAGCGGAGGACATACCGTCGTTATCGCAGATGATAGCAACCAGCTCATCGCCGTATTTGGACATGGAGTCGGAAGCAGCATCAGCAGCCAGGTTGCCGTCCCACTTGGTATCGAAGTCGCCGACCATCTCGAATTCGGGATGCTGATCCATGATCTCATGCATACCTTCGGTACGCTGGATCTGAGCGGAGTTTCCAAGGATACCGTTGCAGTGGATGAATTTGCCGCCGTCCGGGCAGTTGTCAACGACCCACTGAGCAAGCATGTTGCCTGCCTCTACGTCGTCAGAACCGACATAGGCGATAGCCTTTTCGTCGCAGCTTGCGGATTTGGAGTTAACCTCGATGACCAGGATGCCTGCGTCAGCCATCTGGACAAGAGCGGGATCGGAAGCTTCAGCCTCAGCGGGCAGGAAGATTACGATATCGCACTGTTTGGAGATACAGTCAGCAGCACGGTCGATCTGTTTGTTGGCATCGGTCTCGCCATCAAGAAGGCCTGTCCACTCATCGATAACGCCATCCTTAACAGCCTGATCGAAATATTCCTGAGCTCTTGCATTGATCGGAGCATGGAACGGATCGGTGAAGTTTTTGGAGATATAGCCGACTACGATCTTGCCGTCGCCGTTTACGTCAGCCTCATAAGTAACTCCCTCAGCAGGAACCTCAGTAGTATCCTCAGCAAATGCGCTGCCGCAGATCATCAGAGCCATTGCTGCTCCAAGAACGCCCATAAGAACTGTCTTTTTCATAGATAACCTCCTAGAATTTTGAATGGTTGTGTGTTGTGTGCAAAACAAACCAATTTATATCCTAATATCAGGGATCAGTGCTTGTTGCGGTTCATGACCATATCAAGCATAACTGCTCCGATGATAATAAGACCTTTAACGATGGACTGATAGTAACTGGAGACGCCGATCATGTTCATGCCGTTGTAGATCAGTCCGATGATGAAGATACCGAGCACGCAGCCCGGGATGGTTGCGATGCCGCCGGCAAATGAGGTGCCGCCCAGAACTGCTGCCGCGATGGCGTCTGTCTCATAACCGACACCGATGTTGGACTGGGCCGAACCCGTCTTCGAAGTGTAGATCATGGAAGCAAGACCTGCCAGCACGCCGGAGATGGTGTACACACCGACGATGACCCAGAAGCGGGAGACACCGGATGCGATGGCCGCGTTGACGTTGCCGCCGACTGCGAAGATGTAGCGTCCGAATTTCGTCCAGTGGAGCATCAGGTACATGATGATCGTTACAACAACGAAGATGATGATCGGCATCGGGATGCCCATCAGCTTGTTGGAGTAGATCCCGGTGAACCAGTCGTTCGTGAGCATGACCGCGCGGCCGCCGGTGATGACCTGAGAAAGTCCGCGGATGACCAGCTGCATGGAAAGGGTCACGACGAACGGGAACATGTTGAATTTGGCGATCAGAAGACCGTCAATGAAACCGAATAAAGTAGCTACGCCGACACCGGCAAGGATGGAAAGGAATGCCGGCCACTGCATGTTGGTCATGGTCTGGCCGATGATGCAGCTGGTAAGAGCAAGCTGTGCGCCGACGGTCAGGTCGATACCGCCGGTGGTGATGCACAGGCACAGGCCGTAGCAGAGAAGACCGTTGATCGAGATCTGTGTTGCCACATTGATGATATTTCCGGGCGTCATGAAGCGCGGTTCCATGATCGCGATCACGATCATCATGATGATCAGTACGATACCGATACCATATTGCCCGAGTAAGGAACGGATCCTGTCCTGATTGGAAGCCGCCCGTTTAGTCTTGGGTGAAGAAGCCATATCATTATCCTCCTTATGCTACGCCGAATGCACTGCTCAGGATGACCTCCTGAGTCACTTCGCCGCTCAAGATATCTTTTCTGAAATACTCTCCGCTGATGTGTCCTTCATGATAGACCAGCACGCGGTCGCTCATGCCCATGATCTCCGGAAGTTCGGAGGAGACCATGATGATCGCCATGCCTTCTGCAGCAAATTTGCTCATCAGGGAGTAGATCTCCGCTTTCGCACCGACGTCCACGCCTCGTGTGGGCTCATCCAGGATCAGCAGCTTCGGTGCGGCCAGGATCCACTTGGCGATAACGACCTTCTGCTGATTGCCGCCGGACAGAGAGTAGGCATTGTGCTCAATACTTGCCGCTTTCAGCAGCAGCGTCTTTGAGACATCCTCCACTTCGCGCTTTTCTCTGGACTGATTGATAAACAGTCCCTTCTGCCGCTCGGGCAGGCTCGGAAGAGAAGTGTTCTCACGAATGGAGCGGAACAGGCACAGACCGAAATTCTTACGGTCTTCATTGACCATACATACGCCTTGGCGGATGGAGTCGCTTGCGTGCTTCCGGACAAATTCCTGTCCGTTCAGATACATCTTGCCGGAGTCGAGAGGATCCATGCCGAAGATGGCCCGCATGGTCTCGCTTCGGCCGGAACCGACCAGCCCGGAGAAACCGAGAATCTCGCCCGCGTGCACTTCGAAGCTGATGTCTTCAAATCCTTTGCCGCTTAAGTGCTCCGCCTTGAAGACCACATCGCCGATGGGGCAGTCGACCTTCGGGAACTGGTTCTCGACTTTGCGGCCGACCATCATGGTGATCAGGTCATCGTTGGAGACATCCTTCAGAGCACTGGTGCCGATAAAGTGGCCATCCCTGAAGACAGAGACGGTATCGCAGATCTCATAGATCTCCGCCATACGGTGGGAGATATAGATGATCGCAACGCCCTTGGACTTCAGGTCACGGATAACGCGGAACAGATGCTGTGTTTCCTGCTCGTCAAGAGAGGAGGTCGGCTCATCCATGATGATCATCTTGGCGTTTGTGGAGACAGCGCGAATGATCTCGACCATCTGAACGTCTGCCAGCTTCAGCTCACGGATAAGCGTGGTGGCGGGATACGGGAACCCGAAATCGTCCAGGATCTTCTGGGTCCGCTCATTCTGTTTGCGTTTGTTCAGGAAAATGCCGTTGGTATCTTCCCTCTTGAGGAAGATGCTTTCAGCGATCGTCAGATGCGGTTCGGGATTCAGCTCCTGATGGATCATGGAAATTCCGCTTTTGATCGCGTCGACCGGTCCCTTAGCCTGGTATGGCTTGCCGTCGAAGACCATGGTCCCGCTGTCCTGCTGGTAAAGACCGATGACGATCTTCATCAGGGTGGACTTGCCGGCACCGTTCTCACCGAGGAGAGCATGCACTTCGCCGGGGCGGACATGCAGCTGAACATCCTTCAGGGCTTGGGTACCGCCGAAGGCTTTGGAGATGCCTGAGCACTCCAGGATGTAATTCTCAGCCAAGTTCATTCACCTCTTTCATGGTTGTATTGTTTACTCCTCTCCTTTTGTAAACCTCGCCGATTAGTAAAAAAGAGTTCTAAATCATTCTAATGCAGATTGCATAAAAAAGCAACTTGAAATCTGGCTGTTTATTGGAAAGATGCTGTCTCTATGTTAAAATATGACCCAGAACCGTCCCCTGTCAGAAAGAAAGGAAGTAAATTATGAGTGAAGTGGATCCGAAACTGCTTGAGATGGCAAAGGTTTTTCACGTGCCGAAGGCAGCGGTCATGAAGTATATTATCCTGCCGGCAAAAGCACCCGGCCTTTCCAGAGTTTTCGGTGCGGGCAAAAGCACTAAGGCTTCGGGAAACCCGAAACAGGATAAAGGGGGGAGCGGGAAATGACGATTCAGCTGCAGGATATTTGGAAATCGATCTCCGGAAATGAGATCCTGAGGGGCATCAACTGGGAGATCGGATCGGATGACTGTTTTCTCCTGACAGGCCCCGCCGGGAGCGGGAAGACGCTGCTCCTGCGCCTCATACTGGGACTGGAGAAACCGGACAGGGGCTCGGTGAACCTGCTGGGAGACTATAAATATGATACGGTCAATGCGGGCGTTGTCTTCCAGGAGGACAGGCTTTGTGAGCAGTTTTCGGCTGTCGAAAATGTGGCGATGGTGAATGAACGGCTGTCAGAGAAAGTGGCCGGAGAAGAGCTTTCAAAGTTTCTGGCTCCGAACAGGCTTTTTGTACCTGTGAGCGAGCTTGACGAGGTGGAGCGCAGACTGGTCGTCATGATCCGCGCGTGCATCATCCCGTCGGACATCCTCCTGCTGGATGAGCCGTTTCGCGGAATGGACAGGGAGCTTCGGGAGAAAGTGATCCGGTACATCCGGAATAAGGCCGGGCATAAGGGCATCGTCTTTGCAGGCCGCGATGATGAGAGCCTGGGGTTCTGCCGACGGTTCGAGATCGGCTGAAAAAGAGTTTTACAACAGGAGGTTTCATATAATGTCCCTTGAAAGAGCAAGAGCATTTCTTGAAAAGAGAGGCTTTGCCGGCCACATCATCATTCCGGAGCAGAGCAGCGCTACGGTGGCTGAGGCCGCACAGGCGCTGGGCTGTGAGCCGGGCATGATCGCCAAGACACTTTCTTTTCTGCAGGATGACAGGCCGGTGCTCATCCTGGCGGAAGGCATGGCCAGGATCGACAACCGGAAATACAAAGACCGGTTCGGCTGCAAGGCGAAAATGATCCCGGGCGACCGGGTGGAGGAGCTGGTCGGCCATGATGTGGGCGGAGTCTGTCCGTTCGGCGTCAATGAGGGCGTTGCCGTTTTCCTCGATGAGAGCCTTAAACTGCACGATACGGTCTACCCGGCAGCCGGGACGGATCACAGCGCGGTGCGCCTGACGATCGATGAGCTTGAGAAGAGCTGCGATTTTGAAGGATGGGTGGATGTCTGCAAAGATCCGGAAGCATGAGGAATAAAAGAGTATGAGGTTATATCACACGAGCGACCGGCCGATCGAGAAGCCGGATATTTACCGGGGGCGGAAAAACGCAGATTTCGGACAGGGATTTTACCTGACGCCGGACAGGGACTTCGCCCTGCGATGGGCAAGGGAAGGAGCCGTGATCAATGAGTATGAGATGGACCTGACAGGGCTTTCGGTTTTTACATTCTCCCGGGATCAGGACTGGTTTGATTATATTTTCAATAACCGCCGGGCAAAGGATGGCCTGGAGGCGGATGTAGTGACCGGGCCCATAGCCAACGATACGATCTACGATACCTTCGGGATCACCACCAGCGGACTGCTGAGCCGGGAGGTTTCGCTCAGGCTCCTGATGATCGGACCCGTATACATCCAGACGGCGCTTAAGAGCGAAAAGGCGGCGGATCAGCTTCGGTGGCTGGGCTCATGGAAGGTGGAAGATGTGGGACGGTACCGAAAAATCGTCAGAGAAGAGGAAGAAGAATTTCAGCGGCTGTTTGCTGAAGAAATGCAGAAATTATTGTGAGGCAGGGGATGCTGGCTTAAGGAGGCTCGAAGAAATTGGAAATACTTAAAGATCCGAGAATGATCAGTATCCTGATCGGCTATGCTTTCGGCTGCCTGCTGACCGCCGAAGCGGTGGCGCACCGCTTTTCGGGAAAGAAGGCAGCTGATCTAGGCGAGACCGGAAATCCCGGGATGGCGAATATCATGGCATCTCTCGGCTTTGTGCCGGGGATCATTACGCTGGCGGGCGATCTGGGGAAGGTGATCGCGGCCGCCCTGATCTGCCGCGTTCTTTTCCCGGAGGCCGGGTGGATCGTCGTTCTCTATGCGGGGCTCGGTGCCACACTTGGTCATGATTTCCCGTTCTGGAGGCGCTTTCGGGGCGGAAAAGGCGTGGCGACCACCTCCATGGCGATCGTTCTGTATTCGTTCTGGCCGGGACTGACTGCAAATATTGCAGGGATGCTGGTCGTCTTTGCGACGAAATATCTGTGTATCGGCGGACCTGTCATTCCGGCCGCTTTTGCAGTATGGATGCTGGCTGCGGGGGATAAGGAGGCGGCCGTGATCGGCGCCGTGCTGACGGTTCTTTCCGTGTTCTCTCACGGTAGTTCCATCCTGGGGATCCGGAAAGGGAAAACAAGCAGGACGGATGTACTGGCACTGCTCAAAAAGAAAAAGAACCGTAAAAATACCATAAAAAATAAATAAAGATATTTAAGACACCGTAAACGATAATTATTGATTGATTTCGGCTCCGCTTTGATGTATACTGACAGTAACGATAATGAAAAAATATCATGGAGCGGAGGCGGATTATGACATTGGAAGAAATGAGAAAGGTCCGGAAGGAGAGAGGATATACCTACGCGATGCTCTCGGAAAAGTCCGGCATTCCTGTCCCTACTATCCAGAAGATCTTTCACGGGGAGACCCGCTCACCAAGATATGATACGCTGCGGGCGCTGGAGGAAGCGCTGCAGGGGCCTGAAATGAGCCAAAGGGCGGTTTTGAGGGACAGGACAGGTGTTTACCGGGCCGGCCCCCCGGGGACGGATAATGAAAAATACCCCCGGCAGGGCAGTTATACGGTAGAAGATTATTATATGCTTCCGGATGATCAGCGGGTGGAACTGATCGATGGCGTTTTCTATGATATGGGAGCGCCGACCCGTGTTCATCAGCTCATCGCAGGGGAGATCTATCGCCAGATCGCCAATTTTATAATGGACAGGAACGGTCCGTGTACAGTCTATATCGCCCCCCTGGCTGTTCAGCTTGACTGTGACGACCGCACCATGGTCCAGCCGGATGTGCTGATCGTCTGTGATAAGGAAAAAGAGAACAGAAGGAATGTTTTCGGCGCGCCGGATTTTGTTCTGGAAGTCATCTCGCCGTCCACAAAGATGAAAGACAGTTTCCTGAAACTGAAAAAGTACCTGGAAGCAGGCGTGCGGGAATACTGGATCGTGGATCCGTACCGGGAAAAAGTGATCATCTATGATTTTGAGGGAGAGGACTGGCCCCTGATCTGCGGCTTTGATGACCCCATTACGGTCCGTATCTATAAGGGGGAACTTAAGATCGATCCGAAACATATGAAACGCTGGGCTGAAGAGATGGATAAAGAAGAATAGGTGGAACTGTTCGGACTTGGAGATTTATAAGGGTATTAGAAATGAATCTGCATTTGGATGGAAAAAAAGCGGTCGTGACCGGTGCCAGTATGGGTATCGGTTATGCAGTCGCAAAGGAACTGGTGCTTGAAGGAGCCGAAGTAACGATCTGTGCCAGAGATGAGGAGCGCCTGAAAAAGGCTGTGAAAAGGCTGAAAGAGGAGACGGGACGGGAAGCAGTGATCGGATATGCCTTTGACCTGTAGGAAGAAAAAGCCAGTTATGAGTTGGCCGGACTCGCGGCAGGGGAAAGCGGAAGACTGGATATCTGGATCAATAATGTCGGCACAAACAGGGCGAGAAAAGGTGAACTGTATACTCAGGAAGAATTGGATTATCTGGTTGGGGCCTGTTTCGGATCAGCTCTGTTTGGCTGTCAGGCGGCCTTTCTTCATATGCTGCAAGCTATATAAACGCGGCGGTGCTGGAAGTGTCCGGAGGACAGAACGTGGTTCTGAATCCGCAGTATTCTTTTCGTCGGGAAAAAGCTGATCATGATCAAAGGGGAATGAAAGAATGAAAAAAACAAGATTTTTGGGACTGTGTCTTGCAGCGGTGCTCTGCTTTTTTGCAGTACCGGCTTTAGCGGAAGATGTGAACCTGTCGGATGACGCGTCTGACTTCGTACTTTTAAGCGAAGCGGTGCCCGATGCCATCCTGGAGATCCGCTACTATTCCACCTACAATTTCGTCGGTGACCGGATCGACGGCTACGAGGAGCCGCTGGCTTTCCTGACGAAGGAAGCCGCCGCAGCCCTGAAGGAAGTCAGCGATGACGTGATCGAAAAAGGCTATCGCCTGAAGATCTACGATGCCTACCGTCCACAGGAGGCTGTGACCAATTTTGTGAACTGGGCCCAGGATGCCGACGACACCCGCATGAAAGAGTACTTCTATCCGGAACTGGATAAGGATGTCCTCTTCCCCCAGGGCTATATTGCCGAGCATTCCGGCCACAGCCGGGGCAGCAC
>DGTA01000108.1 GCA_002394165.1 Lachnospiraceae bacterium UBA4348
ATGTGTTCAACATCCTGCTGCAGGTACTGGACGAGGGCCATATCACCGACTCCCAGGGCAGGAGGGTGGATTTCAAGAATACCATCCTGATCATGACCTCCAACGCGGGAGCGGCTGCGGCGCAGAATCCCAGGGCCCTGGGCTTCGGCCTTTCCGGCAGCGAGACCCACAGCTATGAGAAGATGAAGGAAGGCGTCCTCGAGGCGGTCCGGGAGATCTTCAAACCGGAGTTTTTGAACCGTATCGATGACACCATCGTCTTCCACGCGCTGACGAAGGATGAGATCGGCCAGATCACGCGCCTGCTGTGCGATAACCTTGCGAAGCGCTGCAAAGAGCAGATGAATATCACGCTCCGCATCAGCAGCCAGATGCGCGACCTGATCGCTCAGAAGGGCTATGACGTGAAGTACGGGGCGAGGCCGCTTAGGCGCGCCGTCCTGACCATGGTGGAGGATCCGCTCTCGGAGGAGATCCTGAAGGGAAATATCAAAGAGCATGACAAGGTGAGCGTCCGGGTAAAGGACGGCAAGGCTCATTTTGTTGCGGAGAAGAAATAATCATATGGCAAAAGCAAGAAACAGTGTATTTTTCTGCCAGAACTGCGGATTTGAATCCGCGAAATGGATGGGACAGTGTCCCGCCTGCAGGGAATGGAACACCTTTGCGGAGGAACCGGTCGCCAAAAGCAGCCCCTCCCGGGGCGGCGCCGCCGTCCGGCGCGATCCGAACGCGGCCGTTCCAACCCAGCTGACCAAGGTGGTCCCGGAAGACAAGGTGCGCACCGGGACAGGCATCGGCGAACTCGACCGCGTGCTCGGCGGTGGTCTCGTCGCCGGCTCGCTGATCCTGGTGGGCGGCGATCCGGGCATCGGCAAATCCACCCTGCTTCTGCAGGTGTGCCGGAACCTGAGCGCGCGCGGCCAGAAGATCCTCTATGTCTCCGGTGAGGAGTCGCTGCAGCAGATCCGCATGAGGGCGGACCGCATGGGATCGTTCGGAGATGACCTCCTGCTGCTTTGCGAGACAAACCTCGACACCATACGCGAGGCGATCGAGACGGTCCGACCGGCCGCGGTGGTCGTCGACTCCATCCAGACCATGTACAACGAGGCGGTCACCTCCGCCCCGGGAAGCGTCTCCCAGGTGAGGGAGACTACGGGCATCCTGATGCAGATCGCCAAGGGAAGCGGAATCACGATCTTTATCGTGGGCCACGTCACCAAGGAGGGCGTGGTCGCCGGCCCGCGCGTGCTGGAGCACATGGTGGACACAGTCCTGTATTTTGAGGGAGACCGCAATGCTTCTTACCGGATCCTTCGCGGCGTCAAGAACCGTTTCGGCTCCACCAACGAGATCGGCGTGTTCGAGATGGGGGAGGAGGGCCTGAAGGAAGTGCCCAACCCGTCGGAGTTCATGCTCAGCGGCCGTCCGGAGAACGCGTCCGGATCGGTGGTCGCCTGCGCCATGGAAGGGACCCGGCCCGTGCTGGTGGAAGTCCAGGCGCTCGCGACCCGCAGCGGCATGGCTTACCCCCGCCGCACCGTGGACGGGCCGGACCTGAACCGGGTCAACCTTCTGCTGGCAGTGCTCGACAAGCGCGTGCACATGTCCTTTTCGGAGATGGATGTCTATGTCAATATCGCGGGCGGCATCCGCATACGCGAGCCCTCCGTTGATCTGGCTATCGTGATGGCGCTGATCTCCGGCGCCCGCGACCGGGTCGTCTCTGACAAGACCATCGCGTTCGGCGAAGTCGGCCTGGGCGGCGAAGTCCGCGCCGTGAGCATGGCCAAACAGCGGGTCATGGAGGCAAAGAAACTCGGCTTCGACACCGTGATCATGCCGCAGGTGAACCTGAAAAGCGTCGGGAAGGTGGAGAACATGAGGCTGGTCGGGATACGGAATGTGAAGGAACTGCAATTCTGACAGAAGTATTAAAATAACAACACCGGACAAATTCAAAGGATCTTCAGCCAGTTGCCGCTCTTGAAAATGCTGCGCCGCCTATCAGACGCATTCTGCGCAAACTCGCGTTCTGACGAACGCTCAGACAGTGCTCCGAATGCGTCCGCTATGCTCGCATTTTCTGCAGCGGCGGCCCAAGCTGAAGGTCCTTTTGAATTTGTCCGTTGTTGTTAATTTTCTTCTTTTACAAGGACTGTCCCCGTGTCAGTCTCTGCTGACACAGAACCGTCCTCTGTCATATAAATGCACTGCTGCATTTTGGCGGACATCGGCCCGATATCCGGCACGAGGTACCCGTCCAGCCTGCGGTACATTCCCTCCAGCGGGATCTGATAGCGCTCGGAGTAATAGGGGACGATCACCGGGATCTGCAGGACCATTTTCATGATGTCGGTCATGGTCATGTTGTGGGTGACGAAGGGCAGGACGCGGGCGATGTAGGAGGCTACCTGCGTTGGCTTTAAGGTGCCCAGCCGGTAGATCAGCTCCGCTACGACGTCCAGGCCGCGGGTGCTCACGTCCAGCGTCTCGAATTCGGGCATGTTGATCACTTCCGCTACGTCCGACATGCTGATCGCGGCGTAGTGGTCGATGGGGATGCCGTAATTGGCCTGAATGGTCTCGGACATCTTCGGACCGCCGCCGATGGCGTACACCTTGGCGAGGGATCCGCTGCCGACCCCCGGGATGTCCACGTAGGTATGGACATTGTAGTTGCAGAAATAACACTGTTTGTGGTTATGGTTGATGGTCATGGTAATGACGGCCTGCGCGGCGGGGCGCTGTTCCTCCCCCTCCTTTTCCGGGGCGGAGGTGCCGACGATCAGGAAGGTGATGGTATTCTCCAGCAGGGAGGCAGGGACTTCTTTTACTTCCTGCACATGATATACATCCGCCGCGTGAACCGGTTCAGTCTCGGTCTCGAGCAGCGAGGTCATGAGAGTGACGTCCTCATCCCGCAGGTAGTTCATCCTTCCCAGATAAAAACGGAGGATGAAAAAAACCGCGGCCGCAGCGGCCGCCAGAAGCAGTATGATGATCGTGACAACAAGGCGGGTGTTCTTTTTCTTTTTCGGCTCCACGATTCTCCTCCCGGCGCGGAGGAGCATCCCTCCGGCAAAGTTGACAGTTCAGTATAAAAACGGTACAATCTGAGTGAATTGTTGACGGTTCAACAATTCTGCAGCCAGAAATGATATTCAGAAGTTACTTAAATAACATAACAAGGAGCCGAGACGATGTCAAATTACGTGCTTTACACTGATGCAGCAGCCGACATTCCTGCGCATTATTTTGATGAATATGAGATCCGCACCATCCCGATGGATTATCTGCTGAACGGCAGGTCCATCACATTCTATACCGAATCGAAGGATCGGAACCGGATCTGTGAGGAATTGTACAAGGCGCAGAAGGAAGATGCCGATGTGCACACTTCACAGATCACCATTTTTCACTATCTTGAGTCATGGGAGAAGGAGCTGAAAGAGGGAAAGGATATTCTTTACCTGTGTTTCTCCTCCGGACTATCTTCCACCTATAATAACGCCCTGGTGGCCGCGGGCCAGCTGGAGGAAAAATACCCCGATAGGAAGATCGTTGTGGTCGACACTCTTTCAGGAACCACCGGACAGGGCATCATTGTTGTCCTGGCTGCAAAGGATATGGCGGCGGGAGCGTCCCTCGAGGAGACGAAGGCCCATATGGAGCAGATCATCCCGTACATGTGCCATCGGTTCATGGTGGGCGACCTGGGATACCTGCGCAAGGGCGGCCGCGTTTCCGCGACGGCGGCAGCTGTGGGCACGCTTCTGAGCATCAAGCCCCTGCTGATCATCGACGAGGTGGGCAAGCTTCAGGTGGTCGCCAAGGTGAGAGGGGAGAAAGCCGCTCTGCGGTCGATCGTGCAAAGCTGCAAAAAGCAGCTGGGCGCTCCCGGGACCCCGAAGATATTCTTCATCTCCCATTCCTGCCATTACGAGGAGGCGGAGGCGCTTAAGAAGCAGATCCTGGAAGAGTGCGGGGAGGATACGATCGTCGAATGTGTCCCCCAGTCCCCGATCATCGGCGTCCATACAGGTCCCCGCTTTTTTGCCGTCTGCGGCTTCGGCCTTAACAGGAAAGAGAGCTGACCGGCCAGGCAGCAGCAAAACACCGGAAACACCAGACATTGCGAGGAGTGACAACATGCAGATCGATCAGCGATACCGCCAATTCACGACGGCTGTGATGGGCATCGCCTACAGCCTGCAGCGCATCCGCGGAGCAGCCCTGAAGGATTTTCAGCTGAGCGGACAGCCCATTAACTGTATTTTTTACCTGGATCGTTTTCCCGAAGGCCTGACCCCGGGAGAGATCACCAGGCTGTCCATGGAGGATAAAGCCTCCATTTCAAGGAGCCTGAACCTGCTCCGGGAAAGAGGATTTGTCGACGGCAGCGGACAGGACGGCCGGAAATACAAGATCCGCTACGTCCTCACGGAAAAGGGAAAGGAAGCGGCCTCGGTCCTGCACAGGAAGATCCGCGAGGCGGTGGAGGCCGGCGGCAGGACGTTGTCAGCGGAGGAGAGAAATATTTTTTACAGCGCTCTGGAGGAAGTCAATGAAAATCTCCGGAACTATACAGCCTCTATCCTTGCCGGAAACTGAGAGACAAAAAACAGATTGAGGGCCGAAAGAATAAAGAAAGATTTAAGAGTTTGGGGTGGATTTATAAAATCGTTTCGCATATACTGAAGATAGTCAACCTGAACTGAACCTGTTGATTGAGGAGGGAAAAGATATGAAATCAAGACTGACAACTTTCGCAGCTGTTCTCCTTATTGCAGCAGCGGTGCTGTTCGCCTTCCCGGCCATGGCCAATAACGGCGGGGTCGACAGCCCCTACACCAATGGCGGCAATGTGTATACCGTCATGGTACCCGACGGCTATCTGGCGCTGAGGAATGCCACCGCCTTTGATGCATCCAATGAGATCGGCAAGCTGTATACCGGAGATACCGTAAACTTCATCTCTGAGTCCGGTAATTCCACTTACTGGTATGTGTATTCGCCGAAGCTGAACAAGAACGGCTATGTGAACAAGAATTATCTGTACCAGAATTCCAGTTCGTTCTCCATGACCGTTAAGGTCGCGAGCGGCTACCTGGCACTGAGAAATGCCAAGGCTTATGATTCCGCCAATGAGATCGGCAAGCTCTACACCGGCGATACTGTCCAGGTGATGGACAACACGACCGGGCAGTACTGGTATGTCTACTCGGCGAAGCTGAACAAATCCGGCTACGTCAACAAAGATTACCTGGTCGGCACCGTTCCGACCCCGGACTCAAGCTCCACCACGCCCGGCGGAACCCCGATGACCGTTAAAGTCTCTGACGGCTACCTGGCGCTGAGGAATGCCAAGGCCTTTGACTACAACAACGAGATCGGCAAGCTCTACACCGGCGACACCGTTTATGTGCAGGATTCTTCTTCCTCAACATACTGGTATGTCTATTCGCCGAAGCTTGGCAAGTACGGGTATGTCAATAAGGATTACCTGTACGGATCTGCGCCTTCAACGACGCCGTCCGTGACACCGCCTTCAAGCTACACCGAATACACCGTCAAGGTCTCCGACGGCTATCTGGCGCTGAGAAATGCCCAGGCCTTCGATGCCAGCAATGAGATCGGCAAGCTTTACACCGGCGACTCTTTCTATGTCACCCAGAGCGGCGGCGGACAGTATTGGTACGGATATTCGCCGAAGCTGAACAAGTACGGATACGTGAACAGGGATTACCTGACCGGAAACAGCAGCTCGGGTCCGTCCTATGACTATCCGAGGACGGTCAGCGTTTCTGACGGCTATCTGGCACTGAGGAACGCCAAAGCGTTCGACTACAACAACGAGATCGGCAAGCTGTACTCCGGCGAGACCGTCTACGTCCAGGACTCCTCCACAGGCCAGTACTGGTATGTGTATTCGAGCAAACTCGGAAAGTACGGATATGTCAATAAGGACTATCTCTACTAAGATTTATTAAGAAATGAAGTTTTTTGAGGCTGCCTGTGCAGCCTCTTTTTTTTTTGGAGCTTCCGCGCCGGACAGTGGATAAAAACCTCTTATTCGTAATTATATGTTGACAAATATATTACAAAAATGTAAAATAACAGTAATTTTAGCGTAACAAATCCTGCCCGGCGGGCCAAGTGCCTGCGCAGACAGGTCTTGATGAGGGGTTCGAAAAGAGGTTAAACATGTTTGGTAAGAAGATCGGCATGAAAAAAAGATGGTTTGCGGTACTGTTCCTGGTGATCGCGCTTTCTTCTCTGAGTGCGGTTCCGACTTTTGCCGCGTGGAAGAAGGTTTCCGGAAAAACAGTCTGGATGGAGAACGGAAAAAAGGCCGTCGGCTGGAAGAAGATCGGAAATTACTATTTCTACTTTGATAAGAACGGCATCCTTCAGACGAGCCGCTGGATCGGCAATTATTATGTGAACGCAAAAGGTGCGAGAGTAAGGGGCCTGGTCGACATCAAGGGCAGCACCTATTATTTCTCCGCCAAGACATACGAAGTGGTGAAGGGCAAACGCCTCTCCTGCAACGGCAAGATGTACATTACCGACAAGACCGGCAAGGTGATCAAGAAAGCCTGGATCGGCGGCAAGTATTTTGCCACCAATACCGGCGCGCTGGTGAAGGGCTTTGCAAAGATCGGAGGCAACCTGTATTTCTTCTACCGCGACTCCTGCCAGAAGGCGGTCTCGAGGATGGTCTCGACCAAGTCCGGAACGTACTTCTTCATGAAGGACGGCAAAGCGGCCAAGAATAAGCGGGTCAGCTACAAGAAAAAGATCTACGGCTTCGGCAGCGACGCGAAGATGGTCAAGGGCGGTTTTCTTACCATCGGCAGCCGGAAGTACTATTTCGGCAAGGACGGCGTCATGGCAACCGGCCTGCAGACCATTAACGGCAGCCAGTATTACTTCGCCAAGAGCGGAGCCATGGCAGTGAACACTTCGTTCACAGTCGGCAAATACATGTACACCGTGAACGCCAATGGCGTGGTAACGAAGAAGACGGCGCTTACCCAGGGCCAGACCATCGCCGCCTATGCCAGACAGTTCGTCGGCAATCCCTATGTCTGGGGCGGAACGAGCCTCACGAGCGGCGCTGACTGCTCCGGCTTCTGCCAGTCGGTCATGGCGCACTTCGGTATCTCCATCCCCAGGGTGGCGGATGACCAGATGCATTCCTCTTCGGGTGTCAGCGTAGCGGAGAAGGATATGCTCGCGGGCGACCTGCTGTTCTTCGGCAGCGGAAACTATGCTTCCCACGTGGTCATGTATGCGGGCGACGGCATGATCGTGCACGCCAAGGGTGCGGCTTACGGCATCGTATACGAGAGCCTGTCCAAGTACATGGGCGGATACAAGAAGATCCTCGCAGTGAAGCGCTACTGGGCAAAATGATCGCTGGCTGAACAGCGAAAACTGTTTCATTTGTTAAATAATTATTTAGAATGCGGAACACTCCGTTTCGGCGGCCGGAAGACTGAGGAAATCAGCCGGCTCTGCTGAAACGGGGTGTTTTTCATTTCTTTTCAACGTAGATTTTTTATATTTCCTCCTTAACAAACTTGACACAGATTTTACGAATATGTAAAATGGAGGCTGTAGAGTTGGGGAAAAACGGTTAATATTTTCTCATATTTGAGATATTCATAAAGAGGTTTGCGATGAATAAGGCATCACATCTGAAAAATAAACTCTTTAAGGTACTGGTACTTGCCTGTCTGTTCTCACTCCTGAGTGCGGCTTCCGTTTCCGCCAAGTGGGTGACGTCCTCTTCCGGAGCTAAAAGCTGGACTGTGAACGGGAAAAAAGCCACCGGATGGACAACCATCAGCGGCGGTAAATATTACTTCGACAAGAACGGCATTCTGCAGACGAACCGGTGGATCGGGAACTACTATGTGAATTCGAAAGGGGCTATGGTAAAAGGCCTCGTCAACATCAATAAAGTCACCTATTTCTTCTCGGTGTCGAACGGCCAGGTCGTCAAGAATAAAAATATCAAATACAAAAATAATTACTATCGGACCGATAAAAACGGCAAGGTGTACAAGAACTGCTGGATCGGAAGCAACTATTATGCCGGCAGGGACGGCGCGTTCATCAAGGGCTTCGCGAAGATCAGGGGGAACCTGTATTTCTTCTACAGGAACAACTGCAAGAAGCTGACTTCGAAGATGGTAGCGACCAAGTCCGGAACGTATTTCTTCATGAAGGACGGCAAAGCTGTCAAGAACCAGCGCGTTAAATACAAAAACAAGATCTACGGCTTCAACAGCAATTATAAGATGGTCAAGAAGGGCACGCTGAAGATCGGCTCCCGGATCTATTATTTCGGGGCGGACGGAGTCATGCAGACCGGCCTGCAGAAGATCAACGGAAAAGAGTTCTATTTCTTCAGCAACGGCGCGATGGCCGTGAACCGCACCTTTACGGTGGGACGCTACAGCATTACCACCAACTCGAAGGGTGTCGTGACCAAGAAGACCAAGATCTCCGTCGGCGCGGCGATCGCAGCCTACGCCCAGAAATTCGTCGGCAATCCCTATGTATGGGGCGGAACAGACCCGGTCAAGGGAGCTGACTGCTCCGGCTTCTGCTATGCCATCCTCGGACATTTCGGCTTCACGATGCCCAGAGTCGCGGACGACCAGCTTCACGGTCCCGGCAAGGTGATCCAGGAGAAGGATATGCTTCCGGGCGACCAGATCTTCTGGAACACGAAGGGCGGCAGCTCAAACTACGCCTGCCACGTGGTCATCTATATCGGCAATGACAAGATCTGCCATGCCGCCAATACAAAAAAAGGTATTATCGTCCAGTCGCTGTCCGAGTACAGAAAGTGGATGCAGATGGTGGGCATCCGCAGGTACTGGTCATAATCATGACAGGGGACAGTCCTTACAAGCTCATATGAATAAAAGACAACACCCATTCCACGGGGAACGCTCCCGCTCTGGCCTCACGCAGCGGTACATAAGGCTCGAGCTCCGTTCTCGCCAAGTACCGGCGCTGCGGCCACGTCCCCTTTGGAATGGGTGTTGTCTTTTATTCTTCTGTACTTCACTGAGGACTGTCCTCCCCGGTCGGCGTCCGCTGACGCAGAACCGTCCATTTCCGTGCGCGACTCCCTTGAGAAGAGAATGCTATAGATTTTTTCAGATAGTTCTGTGTCAGATGCCTGTCTTGTCATGTCCCCGGCCTTAGGTTATAATAAGCAGGTATTACTTCCTTTGTACTGGTGGTACAGAGGATGACTTGTTTATATGGAGGTCTTTAAGATGGTACAGGCAGCGGTTTTTGGTTTTGGCACGGTCGGAAGCGGCGTGGTGGAGATCCTGGACAAGAATGCCGGCCAGGTCGCGAGACGGGTGCCGGGCGGCCTGAATGTGAAATATATCCTGGATATCCGTGAGTTTCCGGACAGCCCGTACGGAGAAAAGGTGGTCCACGATATCGACCAGATCCTGAATGATCCGGAGATCAAGGTGGTCTGCGAGACGATGGGCGGAAAGGAACCGGCCTATACGTTTACGAAGAAGGCGCTGGAGAAGGGCATCAGCGTATGTACGTCCAACAAGGAACTGGTGGAGTACAAGGGCGCCGAGCTGCTGGGGATCGCCCGGGAGCATAACTGCAGCTATCTGTTCGAGGCGGCGGTCGGCGGCGGCATTCCGCTGATCATGCCGATGCTCAACTGCCTGGAGCAGGAAAAGATCACATCGATCACCGGCATCCTCAACGGGACGACGAATTACATCCTGACCCGTATGGAGCAGGAGAACGCCGAGTTTGGCGATGTCCTGAGGCAGGCCCAGGAGCTGGGATATGCCGAGAGAAATCCGCAGGCGGATGTGGAAGCGCACGATACGGGGCGAAAGATCGCCATTCTCGCTTCGCTCCTGACAGGAAAATCGGTGCGGTTCGATGATCTTCATGTGGAGGGTATCACGAAGATCACCCCGCTGGATCTGGCCGTGGCCGGGCAGCATGGTTTCCGGGTCAAGCTGCTGTGCGTGTGCAAAGATATGGGAGATGGCCAGGCGGTCTACGCGGCGCCTCATCTGGTAGGAAGCGACTCTCCGCTTTACGCGGTCAATGACGTGTTCAACGCGGTGCTTTTCCACGGGAACATGGTGGATGATCTGATGCTCTACGGGCGCGGCGCGGGCAAACTGCCCACCGGATCGGCCGTGGTCGCCGACATGGTGACGGCAGCCGTGCATGCGGGTGAGAATGTGCCGATCCGCTGGAGCGGCGAAGTGGAGAAGCCGGCACCCTTCGAGGAGTGCGTGAACGAATTCTATCTGCGCGTGGACAAAGCTGATGCTGACCGCATCAAGAGCGCATTGGCGGACGGGATCTGTGAGGACTGGACTTCGGACGCGGCCGGGGAGGACGCGGTGTTTGTGACCGGCGCGATGACGGAGGGAGAGTTTGCGGCGAAAACGGCCGGGGAGCCCCTGAAGCAGGTCATCAGGATCTATCGGAAATAACTTCAGACAATACCGGAAGGATTGAAAGCAGAGGGGAGCTGACGAAAACGGGCAGCTCCCCCTCTTTAAAAGAGACAGGAGAAGGATATGGACAGGGAACGCTTTGAAAAACAGATGGCTTTTGCCCTGGAGATCGACAAGGAAAAGAATATCTTCCGGCAGACGCATTTAAGCGGCCACGGCCGCAGGGAGAATGACGCCGAGCACGCCTGGCATATGGCCATTATGGCTTTCCTTCTGCAGGAATACGCCAATCAGCCCATCGATATCGCCAGGACCATGCTCATGTGCCTCATTCACGACATTGTGGAGATCGATGCGGGGGACACCTATGCGTACGATACGGAGGCGCTGAAGACCCAGAAAGAAAGGGAAGCTGCCGCGAGGGAGAGGATCTTCGGAATCCTGCCGCCCGATCAGGCAGACTGCCTCAAGGCGGTGTTCGACGAATTTGAGGAGTGGGAGACGCCCGAAGCAAAATTCGCGCATGCGCTGGACAACCTGCAGCCTGTGATGCTCAACGACAGCAACGACGGCAGCGACTGGGTGGAGCACAGCGTGGGGATCAGCCAGGTCCTGAAGCGCCACGCCCGGTCCCATGAGGGATCCGAGGAGCTGGCAGCCTATGTGAGGGAGCTGCTGGAGAAACATTTAAAGGATGGAAAGATCAGGAATGAGTGACCGGGGAGAGGCAAAAGTCGATCTTCATATGCATTCGACCGCATCCGACGGGACCGATGCGCCCCTTCAGCTGCTGGAGAAGGTCAGCAGCCTTGGCCTGGAGTGCTTCGCGCTGACGGATCATGACACCTTTGCCGGGGTGAGGGAGATCCTCGGCCGTATCCCGGAAGGGATCCGGTTTATCCCGGGGATCGAGTTTTCATGCCGGTACCATAATAAATGGCAGTGCCATGTCCTGGGCTACGGTATGGATCTGGACGATCCGCTCATGGCTGAGACGGTCCGGAAAGCGCATGATATGCGGCTTGCCAAGCTGATGATCCGGATCGAACGCCTGAAGGAGGATTATAACATCACCTTCTCGGAGGAGGAACTGGAAGCGCTGGAACAGGAGTCCTGCCCCGGGAAACCGCATCTGGCGGAGCTTCTGGTCAAAAAGGGATACGCCGCCGGGTTTAAGGAAGCCTTTGATGGTTTCCTCGGTAAAGTCCATACCGGGATCTATATGGAACCGGAGACGGCCGTAAAGGCTATCCGCGACAGCGGCGGAATTCCGGTCTGGGCGCATCCGTTCGGGGAAAAGGAGACGTCTTTTACGGAGCCGGCGGTCGTTAGCGATCGGGTAAAGAAACTTAAAGAGATGGGGCTGGCGGGCCTGGAGTGCTGGTATTCACAGTACTACGGGCACCAGATCCGGTTTTTGAAGGAGCTGGCGGCGCGCCATGACCTGCTCATAAGCGGCGGCAGCGACTACCACGGGACGAGGAAAAAAGTGGCCATCGGGATGCTCAGCAGGGAGGGCGGCAGGCCCGCCCCCGAAGAGCTGACGATACTCGGCGCACTGCGCAAGTAAGAAAGGAATGCTATGATCACCAAATTCAATTACATCGCCGACGACTGGAAGCGGGTCAAGAACCACTGCCGGACGACGGACAACAAGGATTTCACCGAGAAGGAAGCAACGGAGACCTTCCGCAAAAAGCTGCTGATGTCCGAGCATTCGCCCATCCGGCTGCTGGAATTTGACTGGTCCTGGAAAGGGATCGCCTACTGGGTATCCACCGAGTGGAGCCGTCATAAATTCGAGAAATTCATCAGCAGCCAGCGTGACGACCGCCTGATCGACGACACGCCCCGCGGGAAAAAACCCCAGGAAGCGCCGGTCAATTTTGACGGATATGCCAATATGCAGAACCTGATCGATGCCTGGCGCAAGCGGCTCTGTTTTACGGCGACCAAGGAAGCCAGGACACTGGCGGAGGATTTTAAGATCACCCTTCACGAGGAACATCCGCTGGAGGCAGCGGTGCTGGTCCCGAACTGCATTTACCGCGGCGGATGTCCGGAATTCCGTCCCTGCGGCTATTTTGAAAGGTTCAGGAAATGGTGCAGCGAGAATCATCCCGATGCTGACACGGGGGATCTGCAAAAGCGATATGACCTGTACAATGAGTGGTTTTATTCACAACATAAATGATTTGTTTCAGAAAAGGAGGAATGAAGAATGAAGTTTTATCAGTGCATGATGTGCAAAAAGATCGTCGGAATGATCCAGAATTCCGCATGCCCCACCAAATGCTGCGGAGAGCCGATGGTTGAGCTGGTTCCGAACACGACCGATGCGGCTGTCGAGAAACATGTGCCGGTGGTGACCGTGGAAGGAAACACCGTGACGGTGGTGGTCGGCGAGGCGGCTCATCCGATGAGCGAGGAGCATTTCATCCAGTGGATCGCCCTTGAGACAAAGCAGGGTGCCCAGAGAAAGCCGCTCTGCCCCGGACAGGAGCCCAAGGCAGTATTTGCCCTCGCTGACGGCGATGAGGCCGTGGCGGCCTACGCTTTCTGCAACCTGCACGGCCTGTGGAAGAAAGACATCTGATCAGAGCTCGATGCCGTATTTTTTGCGGAAATCTCCGATAGTTGCCTTGCCGGCCTCTGAGACGGGACGGATCCACTTGCGCGAGTACAGGTGGATCTGTATGATCACGTAGCGGATGGGCTCGTCACAGTAGCACAGAGCAAAGACGACTAAAAACGGCAGATGGAGCAGGTCGTTGGCGATGTGGATCACCGGCTGGACCAGCAGAAACATAAAAACGATCTCGAGAACAGATCCAAAACCGGGATCGCCCGCGGCACGGAAGGTATCATTGTGGGCCCAGTTGCCCATACGGATGACCGAAACGAAGGTGAAGATCACCAGCATGCCCGTGGCGATCCTGAATGATTCTCCGCTAAGGCCCATGGCGTGCAGCAGCGGGGTATGCACCAGGAGCAGCACGCCGCACACGACGGCGGTCATGGCGCTGCACAGATAGATGATGCGCCAGGCTCTCTCGAAGGCTTCTTCGTGGTTGCCGGCGCCGATCTCCTTGCCCACCAGGACCGTGGCGGCGTTGGCGAAGCCGCTGAAGAAGGCGATGATGACTCCTTCCAGCGTGCGGAACACGGCGGTGGCTGCGATGGCCTCGTCTGCCTGATGGCCCAGGACGACCGCGATCATCATGTTTCCTATGCCGATCCCCACTTCGTTGGCGATGATCGGCATACTTTTTGCCATATACTGTGAGAAAAGTGCCTTATTCCATCGAAAATGACTCTTGAACTGAGTGATATATGGAATATGGTACTTTTTTACGGCGCAAAGGAGCACCAGCACGTTCACGGCAGCGGCGATGACGGTTCCGAGAGCGGCGCCGCGCACGCCCATGGCCGGAGCCCCGAACTTGCCGAAGATCAGGATATAGTTGCACACACAGTTCGTCGCCACCGAAACGATGCTTGCCGCCAGCGGGATCCTTACCTGCTCGATGCTGCGCAGGCAGCAGCTGATGGTCATGGCATAGGTCTGCAGCGGAAAGGCGAAACCTACGATCTTAAGATATTGCACGCCGATCTGTGAGATCGGTTCGCTGGAGGTATATATATGCATGACGGTTTCGGGCGCGAGCAGGGCCAGCAGGGAGAAGATGATTCCCACTGACATGAGGGCTGTGAAAGTAAGCCCGTAGGACCGGCGGATGTTCTCGTGATCCTGCGCTCCCCAGAACTGGGAGAAGAACAGGATGCCGCCGCCCACAAAGCCCCAGTAGCAGGCAAACATCAGCGACGTGAACTGGGCGCACAGTCCCACGGCGCCCACCGTTTTTTCGCCGAGCCGGGCGAGCATGACGGTATCCACCATGCTGCCGGTGGTCGTGAGCAGGTTCTGCAGCGCCACCGGAACGGCGATGACGGCCAGCATCGGCAGCAGTTTTCTCAGGGTGGTCTTTTCTCTGGGGCTTTCGGTGAATGAGTTGTTCATGAAGATCTCCTCGGGCGGATGAGTGTGTATAGTCGATCAGGACAGCTAAGGAAGGATAGCATATGAAGGAATAATCGTCAACCTGGCGGACCCGTATTCCTTTCGGGACTTGACAACTTCCTTTTGTCGTTGTATTTATTAAATTAACGTAAAAAAGTCTGATAGAGGCGCGGCGTTCATCAGTAGCATCTGTACCGAAGGGACGGACAGGAGACCGGGATGCGAAAGGGAAGGCCGCCGAGGATGCGCAGGGGATCCTGGTCCTGTGTATTCCGGGCCGTCGGAGAATATCCGCCGGACTGTCGCATGAAAAAGGGCCGGAGCACCGGGAAGGCGCGCTGGGCCGTGGATGCGGAGAGCTGTCATGGCAGGACATAGAGACAGGTATGCCGTCATGATGCGCTCGCGTCATGGCTTTTTTGTTGCCGGAAAATGCCTGCTGCCTCCCGGCAGTCCTGTCCTGGCTTATATCAGAAAGGGAAGAGAAAATGTTTACCAATTCATTCTGGGCGCTGATGCCGGCGGTGATCGCCATCGCACTGGCGCTGATCACGAAAGAAGTCTACTCCTCGCTGTTCATCGGTATCGTAGTTGGCGGCCTTCTTTATGCCAACTTCAGCTTCACGGGCATGATGGAGCATGTCTTTGTGGACGGCATGATCGGACAGCTTTCCGATGCATGGAATGTCGGCATCCTTATTTTCCTGGTCGTCCTGGGAAGCATGGTCATGCTGATGAACCGCGCCGGCGGCTCAGCAGCCTTCGGACGCTGGGCAGCAACGCATGTCAAGACCAAGGTCGGCGCACAGCTGGCGACCATCGCCCTGGGCGTGCTGATCTTCATTGATGACTATTTCAACTGCCTGACGGTGGGCTCCGTTATGCGCCCGCTGACCGACAAGCATAAGATCTCCAGGGAAAAGCTGGCATACCTGATCGATGCGACCGCTGCGCCGGTCTGCATCATCGCGCCAATCTCCTCCTGGGCAGCCGCCGTCACTGGCTTCGTGGACGGCGCCAATGGCCTGACGCTGTTTGTGCGCGCCATCCCGTACAACTTCTATGCGTTCCTGACAATAGCCATGATGATCACACTCTCTGTCACCAAATATGACTACGGTCCCATGAAGAGGGCAGAGATGCAGATGAAGAAGGCCGAGAAAGAGGAGAAGAAAGACAAACATGAGCACGCCACGGGCCTGACCGGTGCGACCGACCAGCCGCATCCGCCCGTTTCCGAAAAAGGCGGCGTGATCCACCTGGTATTCCCCATCCTGACGCTGATCGTATGCTGCGTCATCGGCATGATCTACACCGGCGGCTTCTTCTCCGGCGAGAGCTTCATCAATGCCTTCTCGAACTCGGATGCCTCCGTCGGCCTGGTCTACGGTTCCGTATCCGCACTGGTCATCACGATCATCTTCTTCCTGATCACGCGCGTGCTGTCCTTCAATGACTGCATGAACGCCATTCCGGAAGGCTTCAAGAGCATGGTTCCGGCCATCCTTATCCTGACCTTTGCCTGGACCTTAAAGTCCATGACCGACTCCCTGGGCGCTGCCGAATATGTGGCCGGTCTGGTGGAAGGCGTCGCCGATACCGGCGTATTCATGAGCATGCTTCCGGCATTCATCTTCGTGATCGCCGTGTTCCTGTCCTTCGCGACAGGTACCTCCTGGGGAACTTTCGGTATCCTCATCCCGATCGTCGTAAAAGTGTTCGGCGGCAACATGGGCAATGAGCTGATGATCATCGCCATCTCCGCCTGCATGGCCGGCGCTGTCTGCGGCGACCACTGCTCACCGATCTCGGATACCACCATCATGGCTTCGGCGGGTGCTCAGTGCAACCACATCAGCCATGTGTCTACACAGCTGCCCTACGCCATGACCGCAGCGGCGCTGTCGCTGGTCACCTATATCATCGCCGGTTTCGTGCGCAACTGGATCATCTGCCTGCCCGTCGGCATTGCCCTGATGGTCGTCTTTATCCTGGGACTGCGTGCGACGGATAAAAGCTGATTCTGACAAGGGACGGTTCTGTGTCAGCGCCGTATGGCAAGGGGACAGTCGATGAAAGATTAAAGGATGAATAAAACACGACACCCTGCTCCTAAGGGGACGTGGCCGCAGCGCCGGTACTTGGCGAGGGCGAAGCGCGAGCCTTATGTACCGCTGCGCGAGGCCAGAGCGGGAGCGATCCCCGTGGGACAGGGTGTCGTGTTTCATTCTGCTGTATTTGTAAGGACTGTCCCCCTGTCATACTACGCTGACACAGAACCGTCCCCTACTGTCAGAAAAAACGCTTGACATGCCCTCTGTTATGTTTTATAAAAGAATAAACACAGTAAACCTATTAGAAAAATAGGAAATATAAGATTTACCAGGAGGGGTCATGATGAGTGAGTATAGATTTGAGACGTTGCAGCTTCACGTAGGACAGGAGCAGGCCGATCCGGCCACGGATTCGAGGGCGGTGCCGATCTACCAGACGACCTCCTATGTTTTCCATAATTCTGCTCATGCCGCAGCGCGGTTCGGCCTGGCGGATCCGGGTAATATTTACGGACGCCTGACCAACTCGACTCAGGATGTGCTCGAGAAGAGGGTGGCTGCCCTGGAAGGCGGTGTGGCTGCGCTGGCGGTGGCATCCGGAGCGGCGGCGATTACCTACACTATCCTGGCGCTGGCCGGGAAGGGAGATCACATCGTAGCCCAGAAGACGATCTACGGCGGCAGCTACAATCTGCTCGCTCATACGCTTCCGCTCTACGGCATCGAGACTACCTTCGTGGATGCGCATAACCTGGAGGAGGTGAAGGCGGCCATCCGTCCGGAGACGAAAGCCGTTTATCTGGAGACGCTGGGCAATCCCAACTCGGACATCCCGGATATCGACGCTATCGCGAAGATCGCGCATGAGAATGGCCTTCCGCTGGTGATCGACAATACCTTCGGCACCCCGTACCTCATCCGGCCGATCGAGCACGGCGCGGACATCGTTGTCCACTCCGCTACAAAGTTCCTGGGCGGACACGGGACCACGCTGGGCGGCATCATCGTCGACTCGGGAAAATTTGACTGGAAGGCATCCGGCAAGTATGCGCCGATCGCCGAGGCCAATCCCAGCTATCACGGGATCTCCTTTGTGGATGCGGTCGGTCCGGCTGCGTTTGTCACCTATATCCGCGCGATCATCCTGCGCGATACCGGCGCGGCCATCTCGCCCTTCAACGCGTTCCTGCTGCTGCAGGGGATCGAGACCCTGTCGCTGAGGCTGGAGCGCCATGCGGAAAATACGAAGAAGGTGGTGGAGTTCCTCGCCGCGCATCCGCTGGTGGAGAAGGTCAATCATCCCTCGCTGCCGGATCATCCGGATCACGCGCTGTATGAGCGCTATTTCCCGCAGGGCGGAGCCTCTATCTTTACATTTAACATCAAGGGCGGCCAGAAGGAAGCTCACGCGTTCATCGACGCGCTGGAGATCTTCTCCCTGTTGGCCAATGTGGCGGACGTGAAATCGCTGGTCATCCATCCGGCGACCACCACCCATTCCCAGCTGTCGGATGAGGAGCTGGCCGATCAGGGCATTTACCAGAATACCATCCGCCTCTCCATCGGAACCGAGCATATCGACGATATCATCGCCGATCTTGAAAAGGGATTTGCGGCAGCCGCCAGATAACACCACCAATAAGCCATAATTGCATACCTCCAGTTAAAGAAAGACAGCCCGGTCGGTTTCCCGGGCTGCCTTTCTTTTTCAATTTTAAAAAGGAGGTATGTATGAAGATTTTTTATTAAGGTGTGATCATCCCATGATCACGGTGACATCGTAATGTTTCTTGCCTTCCTCGAAGGGGACCACGTTGCCTTCGATCTCTTTTCCGTCCACGATCATCTGTTTGACGCCCTTCTGGACGTGATCCGGATTCTTGACCGTGATGTCGTAGTCGGCTCCGCGGAATTTGCGCTTCAGTGTGAAATCGCCGAAGTCGGCCGGTGTGCACGGATCGATGCCGAGGCCTTCGTAGGCAGGCTGGATCCCCAGGATGTACTGGGAGATGTTGACGAATGTCCATGCGGCCGTGCCGGTCAGCCAGCTGTTCTTGGCCTGGCCGTGGAAGCGGGCGTCCCTGCCGGCGACCATCTGTGAGTAGACGTAGGGCTCGGTGCAGTGGATCTCGGAGAAGTCCTCGGTGTAGGCCGGGCAGGTCTTCTTGTAGATCTCGAATGCGCGGTCGCCGTGTCCGACCACCGTCTCGGCGATGGATACCCACGGATTGTTGTGGCAGAAGATACCGGCGTTCTCTTTGTATCCGGGCGGATAGGAGGAGACTTCGCCAAGGTTGAGGTAATACTTGGTATAAGCGGGCTGCAGGATCATGATGCCGTACTCGGTATCCAGTCTCTCCTTGACGGAGGCGAGAGCGCGCTCGGCAAGGCCTTCCTTTACGCCGATGCCGGCCAGTACGCAGAAGCCCTGGGGCTCAATGTAGATCTGGCCTTCTTCACATTCTTTGGATCCGACTTTCTCGGAGTTGGCGTCGTAGGCTCTGACGAACCATTCGCCGTCCCAGCCGGCGGTCGTAACGGCTTCGTACATCTTGTCCACTTCAGCGGCTGCGGCAGCGGCTTTTTCGGTCTCGCCGCGAAGCTCACAGATCTTCGCGTATTCACGGCCGTATTTGACAAACATGCCGGCGATGAATACGGACTCCGCCACGGGGCCTTCGCTCGGACCTGTGGTCTGGAAGGACTCGCCCGGAGTGTCGGAGAAGCAGTTGAGGTTGAGGCAGT
>DGTA01000063.1 GCA_002394165.1 Lachnospiraceae bacterium UBA4348
TGCTGAAGGTCTCAAAATCGACCAGGTCCTCAAACAGAGGCTCGACGTTCAGATGCTCATAATCCGGAGTCTTTGTATCGAACAGAGGCATCTTCGGATCGCTCACATTCACTGCCGGTACAGCCTCTTCAGAGGCCTCAGAGCTTACACCATTTCCCTCGCTGCCTGTCTTAATTGACTTCATTGTCGGGAACAGCAGCACGTCCCTTATGGCAGCGCTGTCTGTCATCAGCATGACCATACGGTCGATGCCGTAGCCGATCCCGCCCGTCGGGGGCATACCGATCTCCAGAGCATTGAGGAAGTCCTCGTCGGTCGTGTTAGCCTCTTCATCGCCCTGGGCCAGCTGTTCTTCCTGCGCTTTGAAGCGCTCCCGCTGGTCGATCGGATCGTTCAGCTCGGAGTAGGCGTTGCACATCTCCCAGCCGTTCATGAACATCTCAAAGCGTTCCACATACCGGGGATCTTCCGGTTTCTTCTTGGTCAGCGGGCTGATCTCGATCGGATGATCCATCACGAAGGTGGGCTGGATCATGTTCTTCTCACAGTACTCCTCAAAGAACAGGTTGATGATGTCGCCCCTCTTATGGCGCTGCTCGAATTCGATGTGGTGTTCCTTTGCCAGCTCCCTGGCCTGTTCAAGGGTATCCACCTTGTCGAAATCGACGCCCGCATACTTCTTGATGGCGTCGACCATCGTGATGCGCTCGAAGGGCTTTCCGAGATCCATCTCCACGCCGTTGTAGACGATGGTCGTGGTGCCGAGCACCTTCTGCGCCACGTAGCGGTACATATCCTCTGTCAGGTCCATCATGCCGTTATAATCGGTATAAGCCTGATAAAGCTCCATCAGGGTGAACTCCGGATTATGCCTCGTGTCCAGCCCCTCGTTGCGGAATACGCGCCCGATCTCGTAGACGCGCTCCAGGCCGCCCACGATCAGCCTCTTTAAGTACAGCTCCAGGGAGATCCTCAGCTTCAGGTCCTCGTCGAGTGCATTAAAATGCGTCTCAAAAGGCCTGGCAGCGGCACCGCCCGCGTTGGTGACCAGCATGGGGGTCTCCACCTCCATGAAATCACGCTCGGCAAGAAATTCACGGATCGCGGCGATGATCTTTGAGCGCTTGATGAAGGTCTCCTTCACGTCCTGGTTCATGATCAGGTCCACATACCGCTGGCGGTAGCGAAGATCCCTGTCCACGAGGCCGTGATATTTCTCCGGCAGGATCTGCAGGCTCTTGGAAAGGAGCGTGATCTCGGAAGCATGGATGGAGATCTCGCCTGTCTTCGTCCTGAAGACTTCGCCCGAAAGACCTACGATATCGCCGATATCCATCTTCTTAAAGGCAGCGTACGGTTCCTCTCCGACACTGTCTCTGGCCACATAGCTCTGGATCGAGCCGTCGCGGTCCTGGATATTGCAGAAGGATGCCTTGCCCATCACACGCTTGGACATCAGGCGGCCGGCCACGGATACGCGGCTGCCCTCGAGGGTGTCAAACTCGTCCCTGATCTGCGTGCTGTGATGAGTCACATCAAATTTCGTGATCTGGAAAGGATCATGACCTTCCGCCTGCAGCTGGGCCAGTTTATCCCTGCGGATCTTTAAAAGCTGCCCCAGGTCCTGGGAGGCTCCATCGGTCTTTCCATTCTGCTGCCCGCCGGGGACTTTGGTCTGTTCGCTCATTTTTCTCTCCCTTGTCTGTTTCTTATGCCCTGTCCGTCTTCTCGATCATCATGATCCTGTAACGGATATCCCCAACAGGCGCATGGACCGTCACCTCATCGTCAATGCCTCTGCCGACCAGTGCCTGTCCCAGCGGCGCCTCGATGGAAATATTCCCAGCCAGGCTGTTTGTCTCCGAAGAGCCGACCAGCCGGATGACTTTCTCTGTGTCGTTGCCCAGGTTCAGCAGCGTGACCGTGCATCCGATATTGATGCTGTTGATGTTGATCTCGTCAACATCGACAACTTCCACGTCCTTAAGGATCTTCTCGATCTCGGCGATACGCGCTTCAATGTCGCGCTGTTCGTCTCTGGCGGCATCGTACTCAGCGTTTTCTGACAGGTCGCCCTGTTCTCTGGCTTCCTTGATCTTCTGGGCAACTTCTCTTCTGCGCTCCACCTTCAGTACCTGAAGTTCATCCTCCAGCGTCTGCAGGCCTTTACGGGTCAGAATATTGTTCTTACCTTCCATGGTTTCCCGCTCCTTTAGTTTATCTAGATAATAAAACCATCCATTGAAAAAACTAACATATTGTACATTAAAGTGTATCCTTTGTCAACGAGTCGACCAGCTTCTCAAGCTGTTCATAGGTTTCGGCCCGGTTGACCTCATCCCGGATCCTTGCGGAGAATTTAAGCCCTGCCGTATACCAGGCCACATGCTTGCGCATCTGCCGGATGCCCATCATCTCTCCGTTATACCGGATCTGCTCCCGCGCGTGGCGGAGGATCATGTCGCGGATCGTTTCTCCATCCGGGCGGCCCGGGTCCTTTCCGGTCTCCAGATAAGACAGGATACGTCCGAAGATCCAGGGATTTCCCCTGGCCCCTCTTCCGATCATCACCCCGTCGCAGCCGGTCTGCTTCATCATCGCTTCCGCCTGCGCCGGATCCGTCACATCCCCGTTTCCGATCACCGGGATGGAGAGCGCCTCTTTCACCTGGCGGATAATCTCCCAGTCCGCCTTTCCGCTGTAGAACTGCTCCCTTGTCCTCCCGTGTACAGCCACCGCCGATGCGCCGCTCTCCTGGGCGATCCTGGCGATCTCGACCGCGTTGACATGGCCGTCGTCAAATCCCTTGCGGATCTTGACCGTCACCGGCTTGCGGATGCGCTTTACCGTCATCTCGATGATCCTGCCCGCTCTCACCGGATCCTTCATCAGCGCCGATCCCTCTCCGTTCCCGACGACCTTCGGGACCGGGCATCCCATATTCAGGTCAAGGATATCGAAAGGCCGCTCTTCGATCGCCGCCGCCTGGGCGCTGACGACCTCCGGATCGGAGCCGAACAGCTGCAGTGAGACCGGGTTTTCGCCCGGATCGATCCTCAGCAGCTCCAGGGTATTGCGGTTATGATACTCCAGGGCTTTGGCGCTGATCATCTCCATGCACACCAGCGAGGCTCCCTGCTCTTTGCACAGCACCCGGAAGGGCAGATCACTCACTCCTGCCATCGGAGCGAGCATAAAGGGATGGGCGATCTTTACATTCCCGATGGAAAAGCCTTTCATTCCTCCTCCGGGTCAAAGAAAGACGCCGCCTCCTCCAGGGGCTGTCCCAGGATCATCACCCGGTAGAACAGTGACACCTCGCTGAGCAGCTGCATCCTGTTTTTCCGGATCTCCTTGATCATCAGTGAGGCCCCGATATCATCATAATTGTAATCGGAGTCAAGGGCCTCCGTCCGGAAGCGGAGCACGGCATTCTCATCAAATTCCATGATGAACCGGCCGCCGATCTCCTCCACGAAAAGCACACTGATGATCTGCAGTTCTTTTTTTACACTCTCCGGCATCTTTTCAAAAGCCGGATTCAGGTAATATTTCTGTTCATAGGCGCTTGCCGCGCACAGTACCGTATTCTCTGCCATATTCCTTTACACGTAGCCGTAGATTCCGCGGACGGAGACCTCTCCGGCATAAACCTCTTTTATTTCATCATACTCGTCCCGGACCAGCAGCCTGCCAAAGGCGTCGATGCCCAGGGCGGTCCCGGACCAGCTTCCTTTCGGATCCAGCACCCTTACGCCTCTCTCCCGGCTGACCAGCAGTTCGTTGTAGCGGTCCCTCAGCCGGGACATGTCGCCATTTTCCAGGAACTCCTCATAGAAAGCCTCAAAATGCTTCATCACACAGGCGATCAGCTCCGCGCGCGGGTATTCGCGCCCGGTCTCCAGAAAGACCGATGTCGCCGTCTGCGCCAGTTCCTCCGGGAACTGCTTCATGTTGACATTGATGCCGGTTCCGATCACGATGTAATTGACCCGGCTCAGCTCTGCGCTCATCTCCGTCAGGATGCCGCAGATCTTTTTCCCGCCGACCACCACGTCGTTGGGCCATTTGATCCCGGCCTCCAGCGATGTGAGCTCGCGCACAGCCTCCGCTACTGCCATTCCCATCACCAGCGTCACCATGGAAATCCGCGCCGGCTCCAGGAGCGGCCTAAGGAGCAGTGTCATATAGACAGCGCTTCCCGGCGGGCTCTTCCACACCCTTCCGGAACGCCCTTTTCCGGCGGTCTGTTCATCCGCGATCACCAGCGTTCCCTCGGCGGCTCCCTCCTCCGCGATCTTCTTGGCATACTGATTGGTGGAATCGATCCGGTCAAGGCAGATGACAAAAGCGCCGGCCTTCTTCGTCTCCAGCCGGCTCTTTATTTCCTGCTGCGAGATGATATCCGGAGACGACACAATGCGGTAACCTTTATTGGTTACCGCCTCGATCACGTATCCTTCATCCTGCAGCTGCCTGATCTTCTTCCATACCGCTGTGCGGGAGACACCAAGTTGCCTGCACAGTTCCTGTCCGGACACATAACCCCCGCTTTCGCGGAGTGCCTGGAGGATTGCTTCTTTCATCAGCTCTTCCGTTCCTTTCACAGCGGCAGCGTGGCATCCATCACCGCTTTGATGGTATGCATGCGGTTCTCCGCCTCATCAAAGACCACCGACTGCGCCGACTCGAACACATCGTCGGTGACCTCCATCTCGGTCAGCCCGAACTTTTCATGGATCTGTCTGCCGATCCCCGTGTTGAGATCATGGAAAGCCGGCAGGCAGTGCATGAAGACCGCATCCTCCGATGCGTTTGCCATCACTTCGGCTGTGACCCGGTAAGGCAGCAGAGCGTTGATGCGCTCCTCCCACACTTCCTCCGGTTCTCCCATGGAGACCCAGACATCCGTGTAGATCACGTCGGCGCCGGCCGTTCCGGCTTTCACATCCTCCGTGAGCGTAATGCTTCCGCCGCTCTCTTTAGCCCACTCGCGGCACTGCTCCACCAGCTCCGCACCGGGGAAATAATCTTTGCGGGTGCAGGCGGTGTAATGCAGGCCGAGCTTGGCGCAGACGATCATCAGCGAATTGCCCATGTTGTAGCGGGCATCTCCCATGTAGACAAGCCTGATCCCCTCCAGGCGTCCGAATTTCTCCTGGATGGTGAGCATATCCGCCAGCACCTGGGTGGGATGGTACTCATTGGTCAGTCCGTTCCAGACCGGAACACCCGCATGCTCTGCCAGGGCCTCAACGACCTCCTGCCCGAAGCCGCGGTACTCGATACCGTCGTACATTCTGCCGAGCACTCTGGCTGTATCGGCGATGCTCTCCTTCTTCCCGATCTGGGATCCCGACGGATCCAGATACGTGACCTCCATGCCCAGGTCATGGGCGGCGACTTCAAACGCGCACCGGGTCCTGGTGCTGGTCTTTTCGAAGATCAGGGCAACGTTCTTCCCCTCGTGGTTCCTGTGGGAGATCCGGCCCTTTTTCTGGGTCTTGAGCTGGGCAGCCAGGGAGATCAGGTAAAGGATCTCCTCCCTGGTATAATCTTTCAGTGTCAAAAAACTGCGTCCGCGTAAATTCATTTCTTATCCTCTGCTGAAAATCAGTGATTGTGACTGTAATTTTCCATCTCCATATTGATCCGGGCCGTCGTCTGGGCGGCTTCCACACCTCCAAAGCTCGTCATGTCGCTCAGGCACGGATCCGTCTCCGGGGGCGGCGCCGGTTTCTCGGAATCGTCCACCGGCGTGCTTGAACCGATGCCAAGGGATTCACCGGCGATTCCCAGCGTGGAGACCACATTGGCGATATCAGACGGCATAAAGATCTTGGTGGCACGCCCGTCGGCGACCTGGCGCAGAGCCTCCAGCCCTTTCAGGCGGAGCACCGGCTCGTTAATATCCGCATTCTTGAGGTTTTTAAGGCCGTTGGCCTCCGCCTCGTAGACCATCTCGATCGATCTGGCACGGCCCTGTGCCAGGGCGATCTGGGCATCTCTCTCCGCCTCGGCGGCGAGGATCTTAGCCTTCTTGTCACCCTCAGCTCTGGCAACGACTGCTTCCTGATGAGCCTGGGCTTCGAGCACGGTCTGTCTTCTCTCACGCTCGGCGCGCATCTGCTTGGTCATGACCTCCTCGATCTCGGCCGGCGGCGTGATGTTCTTGATCTCGACCCTGGTCACCTTAATGCCCCAGTCATCCGTGGCCACATCCAGGATGGTCTGCATCTTGGCATTGATCTCATCACGGCTTGTCAGCGTCTGGTCCAGCTCCATGTCACCGATGATGTTTCGAAGAGTCGTGGATGCAAGGTTCTGAAGACCCGTCATGGGGTTTTCCACGCCGTAGGTATACAGCCTGGGATCGAAGACCTTGCAGAAAACGACGCTGTCCAGGGAAATGATGACATTATCCTTGGTGATCACCGGCTGCGGCGGGAAATCCAGCACCTGCTCCTTCAAAGACACCCTTCTGGATACTCTCTCAATGAACGGAAATTTCAGATGAAGACCCGCCTCCCAGGTTGTTTTGTATCTGCCGAGTCTTTCAATGACGTAGGCCTCCGCCTGCGGAACTATCCGGATGTTGGTCACCAGTATCCAGATCACAACGAGGGCGATAAGGATCCCAATAAGAAAACCGGGCAGAGAAGAGCCCCGGCTCATGGAATATCCGAATGACTGCATATTCATAGATATACCTCCCCTGATAAACGTATACAAGGTTTTCAAGTATCGTTTTCGATTATACAACAATCCTTTCATATTTAAAAGTCTGTAAAAGTCCCGTTTTTGCGCATTGACATTCTCCCCCCGTGCGCGCTATATTTTGAACTGACTGTCATCTTTTTTACTGAATGGAGGTGAAGCAATATGCCCATTCTGGTACAGAATGACCTGCCTGCCAAACAGATCCTCGAATCTGAGAACATATTCGTGATGGATGAGACCAGGGCTCATACCCAGGAGATCCGTCCGCTGCAGATCCTGATCCTGAATCTCATGCCGCTCAAGGAAGTGACAGAGCTGGACCTTTTAAGGGTTCTTTCCAATTTCCCGATCCAGACCCAGATCACCTTCCTGACGATGGAAACGCATGAATCGAAACATACTCAGACCTCCCACCTGAATAAATTCTACACGGGCTTCTCACAGATCAAAGATGAATACTACGACGGAATGATCATCACCGGAGCCCCGGTCGAACAGCTGGAGTTTGAGGAAGTCAGTTACTGGGACGAGCTGACAAAGATCATGAGCTGGACCCGCACTCATGTATTCTCCACCCTGTATATCTGCTGGGCTTCCCAGGCGGGGCTCTACTATCATCACGGAATAAACAAAGTCATGCTTCCGAAGAAGCTTTCCGGCGTTTATCCCCATAAGGTACTCCACCGCAGGAAAATGCTCATGAGAGGCATGGACGATTATTTTTACGCTCCCCAGTCCCGCTACACAGGGCTTGATGAGGAAGCTGTGGCCGCCAACCCGGAGCTGTATGTGGTCGCCGCCGGCAAGGAGACCGGCAGCTGCGTCATCCTGGCCTACTCTTCAAGACAGGTCTTCGTGACCGGCCACACCGAATACGACCGCTATGAACTGGACAGCGAATATAAGCGTGACCTGGCCAGGGGACTGAACCCGGATATCCCGGTGAACTACTACCCGGATGACGATCCTTCAAAGAAGCCGATCCTCTCCTGGCGTTCCAGTTCCAACTGCATCTATACCAACTGGCTTAACCTGGTCTACCAGGAAACACCCTATGACCTGAAGAAGCTGACCGACCTGGCGCAGGCCAGCTACACGATCACGCCTCCCAGGCCCGAGGGATTAAACGACGAAGAGGGAAACTGAGGATGTTCTTTAAAAAGAAAGGATGACCGATATGACAGAATACAGACCGATCAAAGAGGGAAAAGTACGTGAAATCTATGATACCGGTGAATACCTGATCATGAGGGCCACCGACAGGATCAGCTGTTTTGACGTGATCTTAAACAATGAGGTCTCAAAGAAGGGAATGGTCCTGACGCAGATGTCCCGCTTCTGGTTCGACCTGACACGGGATATCGTCCCCAACCATATGGTTACGGTCGACCCGGAGCAGATGCCGCCCTTCTTCAGGGGCAGCGGCTTTGCCGGCAACTGCATGATGTGCCGGAAGCTCGAGATGCTGCCGGTGGAATGCATCGTCCGCGGTTATATTACGGGCAGCGGCTGGGCCAGCTATCAGAAAAACGGGACGGTCTGCGGCATCGCTCTTCCCGAGGGACTTTCCGAATCGGAGAAACTGCCTGAGCCGATCTACACTCCCTCCACAAAAGCCGAGATCGGGGATCATGACGAAAATATCTCCTACGAGCAGAGCATCGCTCACCTGGAGAAGAGCTACCCGGGAAAAGGCGAAGAATACGCCAAAGCCCTGAAGGACCTCTCCATCGCTCTCTATAAGAAGTGTGCAGACTACGCCCTCTCCAAAGGCATCATCATCGCCGATACCAAGTTTGAGTTCGGTCTTGATCCGGAAGGCAATATCGTCCTCGGAGACGAGATGCTCACACCGGACAGCTCACGCTTCTGGCCGGCGGACACCTATGAAGCCGGCCACAGCCAGCCGTCCTTCGACAAGCAGTTTGCGCGTGACTGGCTGAAAGCCAATGAAGGCCATAACTGGACGCTTCCGCAGGAAGTGGTGGACAAAACGATCGAAAAATACCTGCAGGCATATGAGATGCTGACAGGAGAAACATTATGAGGGGCCCGGCCCCTCATTTTTTTCTTCCAGAAGTCCCAGCTTCTCCGCTGCTCTTCCGGCTTTCCCAATCCATGACTCCATCTTTCCGGTGATCGGCTGGGAGAGGTTCTCCGCTCCGCTCTTTACCAGCGCTGTCAGCGTCGTCCGAAGCACATGCTGCCGCTCTTTGGGAAGAGCAGCGATGCCTTTGAGGATCTCACCATATCCTTTCAGGCTGGTGTCAATGTCGGAGAGTTTTTTATTATCTCCGCTTCCGGCCAGATTGAAGACAGTATCGACAAAGGTCTTTCGCTCAAGCGGGCTGAGACGGCCGACCCAGTCCCTGATGGTCCGTTCAAAATACAGGCTCGCATCCGACAGTCCGGAAGCTTCCACCAGACCGGTCCCGAGCACCTGCCAGGAGAGCGTGTCGTGCTGCCAGATCCCGGAGCGGCTGCTTACGATCACCCTGCGCGGCACCGGATTGTCCAGCATCAGCCCGAAGATCGACCCTTCCGGAACGATATTGACGATCCGCTCCCAGACGGAGGCCATCTGGGGGGAGTTGGCGATTTCCTGCGAAAAGCCCGGCCCGTCAAGGTTCCAGACGCGGACGATCCTCTCTTTGAACTGTTCTTCGCAGAATGCGGCGGCGTACATGGCAAAATTGCCGCCCTTGGAATGTCCGCCGATCCTCACCGGACCGTTAAACTGTCTCATGAGATGGTTCAGATAGCTCACCGCCATCTGCTGACCGGGAGTCCTGTCCGTAAAGCTCATATTGAAATCTTCTTTCCAGCCAGCCAGGGAATTGTCTGTACCGCGGTAAGATATGAACAGGCTCCCGTCTCCCAGGTGAAAGGTTACCGCGCTGATCTGGGCTTCACTCTTTTCATCGACAAGATTGAAATACCCGCCCAGGCGCACTCTCCTGAACCTGGCACTGTCCGCCATCTGCCTGAGGATCTGCAGCGGGACCTGGGAGGTAAAGCCGGTCCTGGCGCGGATCTCCTCCTCCGTATGGATCTCAAAGTACCTTGTCGCCGCTTCACTCAGCGACACCGTCTCATCGCTGGCCAGTCCCGGAATGACTCCTTCAAGATCCGTATAGGTCAGGGTGCATAACAGCAGGCTGTCAACATCGTTAAACGGTGAGCGGGACCATGTCAGGTCTCCTCTCCAGTCCAGGTAATCCACGATATTTGCCATCAGCGCAGCGCCTCCGTTTCTGTCAGTTCTTCCTCCGTCATTTTTTCCTCATCCAGGATGCGTGTGATGCTTCGCCAGGTATAGTCCTGGATCGCAAAGCAGGTGTCGGACCCGTAATGGACCCCGTCCGCCGTCGAGATCCCGTACTCAGTCAGGTAACTGTAACAGTCAAGGTATCTTTCGGGAATAGCCGCCTTAAGCTGTTCGTTAAAGGCGCTGATCTGGGCATTGGTCACTGTATACCCGTTTGCCCTGGCGACTCTCTCATTGACCGGGTTGACCGAAAGGAGCCAGATCCGCCGCTCGGGATAGGCGGCGATCATCTCCCGGTAAAAGCTGATATAGGAACCTATGTTTCCCAGGTCATTGACCCCGAAGCAGAAAACGATATCCGCCTCCGGGAAGCGCTCCATCTCGTCCTTCAGAAGCGCCATCCCCTCGCCGCGCATCCAGCTGTATCCCATGCTGACCCTGCCCACATAGTGATACCCTCCGGTGCTCTGTGCCATGCCTACTACCCTGGAATCGCCGTAGAAGATGATATCCCAGCAGTCCTCGGTGTATGACTGGATATAGTCCAGATCCAGGGAAAAACCTTCCAGGTCTTCCGCCTGCCCGTCCCCTTCATGGGCATAAGCTGCCGCTGCCAGAAGCAGAAAACAGATGCAGGCTGCCAGGATCTTCAAGCCTTTTTTCCTCATCAGATGACCCCCTCACTCGAACGAAAGCGTCCCCAGGAAATCTTCAAAAAGACGGCGGTTTTCCTCATCCTTATCCTTGTCCGAATAATAATAGACCGTGTAGGTACTGCTCTTGTGCTTGAGCATGACCACCTCACAGTGCTGGTCCACGTCATTGAGCGTATACTCGTAGCTAAAGCCCCATGCTTTCTGCCCGCAAAGACTCCGGGCATACAGATCACCGCGCTCAAAATTCATGTTTCCCAGCGCCTTTTCCAGGGTATTTGCGATCCTGCGCACAGCCACTTTCGCATCGGCGATCTTTACCAGAAGCGCAAACGATTTAAACCAGAAAACGGACAGGATCATCCCCCGCTCCTTGTTCCGGATGCACCACCGGTCAGGATTTTCATTTTTATACACTTCGAGCATTTCCTTATCATCCATCACGTGAAATTCTTCCGGATAAGATGCGTTAAGGACTCCATTGATCAATGCAGTGTTCATTTTCAATTCTCCTCTTTAAGCCTCCCGGATCTTCCTCTCAAGGCTGTTGATCACTCTCTTTTTATCTGTGCACCACCCCGGCGCGATCAGCAGATTCCGGGGCGGGTCCCCGGTCATGCGGTGGATCACGATGTCCCCGGGCAGCAGCTTCAGGCACTCGACGACCAGGTCCGTATACTCCTCCATCGTCATGAGGGGGAACGGCTGTTTTAAATACTCCTCCCCAAGCCTCGTCCCCTTAAGGACCTGCAGCAGCTGGAGTTTGATCCCGTCGATGCGCGGTTCCGTGCCGGCCAGATACCGGACCGTATCGAGCATGTCCTCCCGGCTCTCTCCCGGAAGTCCCAGTATCACGTGGACGATGACGCTCACGCCGGCATTTTTCAGTCTCCGGTTCGCCTCCTCAAAGACATCCAGGGTATAGCCGCGGCCAAACGCGGCCGCCGTCCTCTCGTGGATCGTCTGGAGTCCCAACTCCACCCACACCGGTTTGATCTTCGCCAGGCGCCCGAGCATCCCGATCTTCTCATCTTCCAGGCAGTCCGGCCGTGTGCCGACAGACAGCAGGGCGATCTCCTCCCGTTCGATGACCTCGCGGTACAGCGCCTCGAGTCTGTCCACATCCCCGTAGGTGTTCGTAAACGACTGGAAATATGCGATATACTTCCTGTCTTTGACGTCCATGGAGGGCGGAAATTTTCCGTCCACCAGGCGCTTTGCCTTTACGATCTGCTCACCAACGGGTGCGAATGAAGAAGCAAACTCTCCCGATCCCCCTTCGGAGCAGAAGCTGCAGCCTCCGTATCCCTTCGTCCCGTCCCTCGTAGGGCAGCTGCAACCCGAGCTTAGGGACAGCTTGAGCACTTTTCCTCCAAAGCGCTCTTTCAGGACTTCGGAGATCGTCCGGATCTTCATCGCTAACCTCTTTCTCTGCCCTCCCGGCCTTCCCGCAAGGTCATGCTTCGACAATACCAGCTCCGATTATAGCACAGATCATACCCGGAATTGAGGTTGCCGTCTTAATATGGTAAACTTTATTTGTGAATGTTTTATGATGCTGCCGACTGATTTTCACCCAACGACCGGGAGGCCATACTATGCCGAAAGAAGTAAATCCCCGGATCCATGTCAATGAAAAAGACTATCCGGTAAAAGACCATCACTGTAAAGATCCTGAAAAAAGAAGACTGCTTAAAAGACTCGCAGTCATGATCACCGACAACATTCCCCGCAAGCTGCCGGGCGGGATGCATGAAAACCATATGGATTTCTGGATCCTGGACAGGCTGCTCTCAAAGAATGAAGTCAAATTCCTGCTCAGCTTCAAGAAAAGGCGCGTCGGCCTGACCACGAAGGAACTGGCCGAGCGCAATCACATAAGTGAAGAGCGAGCCCAGAAGCTGATCGACCACCTGCTCTGGATCGGTATTCTGGAGCAGAACCGCGACAATGCCGATCATCACATCCAGTACCTGGTGCCCAAGTGGGTGGTCGGTTCCGGCGAATACATGGTCGAGCACAAGACCCTCGCGGACAAGCATCCAGAAGTGGCCACCATGTTCAACCTGGCTCCCCAGGAGCCGCTGGAGCTGGCCGCCAAGCTGGTGCCGCCGGGCGGCGCCGGCATCGGCATGCATGTCATCCCGGTCGAGAAAGCCATCGATGCGTCTCCCACCTCTGTGAGCGTGGAGCATCTTTCTCACTGGATCGACAAATATGATACCTTCTGCAGCATGGTCTGCGCCTGCCGCAAAGCCCAGCGCATCCGCGGCGAGGGCGTGGGCGACATTGAAGGCCATATGTGCATCGGCGTCGGTGACATTGCCGAATTTCTTGTCACCTCCGGGAAGGATGCCAAATACATTACCAAGGAAGAGGTAAAGGAGATCCTCGAGCGCTCCGAGCGCAAGGGCTATGTCCACCAGATCACCAACCTGGACGGCCCGGACCGCATCGTCGGCATCTGCAACTGCTCGCCCGGCAGCTGTTACGGTCTGCGCACCTCCCAGCTCTTTAACACGCCCAACATGTCCCGCAGCGCTTACCGCGCCCATGTAGATCCGTTAAAGTGCGCCGCCTGCGGCAAGTGTGTGGAGGTATGTCCCGCCGGCGCCGCAAAGCTCGGCCAGAAGCTGTGCCGCGCCGACGGCAGCAAGGTGATGTATCCCATGCACGAGCTGCCGGATGACCAGATCTGGGGCGAGGATAAGTGGGATCCCGATTACAGGGATCACAACAAGATCAACTGCTATGACACGGGAACGTCTCCGTGCAAAACTGCCTGTCCCGCCCACCTGGCGGTCCAGGGTTATGTAAAGATGGCCGCCGAGGGACGCTATGCGGAGGCGCTTAAACTCATCCGCCAGGACAATCCCTTCCCGGCCGTGTGCGGAGCTGTCTGTAACCGGCGCTGTGAAGACCGCTGCACCCGCGGCCTGGTAGATGCGCCCGTCGCCATCGACGAGATCAAAAAGTTCCTGGCCCTCCGGGAACTGGATGAAAAGGAACAGTTCATTCCCATCTGTGAGAACGGTGAGGGGAAACAGTGGGACGAGTATCCGATCGCAGTGATCGGCGCCGGTCCGGCCGGTCTCTCCGCCGCCTATTACCTGCGGACAGAAGGATACCCCGTGACTGTTTTCGAGCGGGAAGCGCGTCCGGGCGGTATGCTCATGAACGGCATCCCGCAGTTCAGGCTTGAAAAAGATGTCCTGGAAGCTGAGATCGATATTATTCGAAAGATGGGCGTCAAGATCGAATGCGGCGTGGATGTCGGAAAAGATGTGACACTGGATGACCTGCGCGAGCGCGGCTTCAAGGCCTTCTACCTTGCCATCGGACTGCAGGGCGGACGCAAAGCCGGCGTTCCCGGCGAGGATGCTCCTGAGGTCCTCTCTGGTATCGATTTTCTTCGAAATGTCAATCAGGACAGTTCCGCCCGCTTTGACGGTGATGTCGTCGTAGTCGGCGGCGGCAACGTAGCGGCCGATGTGGCCCGCACCGCCGTGCGCGCCTTTGACGGAAAGGTCACAATGCTCTGCCTGGAGAGCCGTGAAGAGATGCCGGCCGCAAAGGATGAGATCGCCGAGGTGGAGGAAGAAGGGATTGAGATCCGCAACGGCTGGGGTCCCAAAGAAATTCTCACCGAGAACGGCCATGTGACGGGGATCGTTTTCAAAAAATGTACCCGGGTCTATGACGATGAGCATCGCTTCAGCCCTTGTTACGACGAGGATGAAACGATCACCGTTCCCTGCGGCCATGTTCTGCTTGCGATCGGCCAGTCCGCCGAGTGGGGAGACCTCCTTGCAGGATCCAAAGTAAAGGTAAGACCGAACGGCACCGCCATCGCCGATCCGGTCACCTACCAGACAGACGAGCCGGATATCTTCGTCGGCGGCGACATTTATCACGGAGCCCGCTTTGCGATCGATGCGATCGCCGAAGGAAAACAGGGCATGGT
>DGTA01000046.1 GCA_002394165.1 Lachnospiraceae bacterium UBA4348
CGCTTTGAGCTGCGCAACCCGGATGCCACCTGCAATCCCTACTATGCTTACGCAGCCATCCTGATGGCAGGTCTGGACGGCATCCGCAATAAGATCGATCCGCACAAAAAAGGATGGGGTCCCTTCGACTTTAACCTGTTCAATCTTCCGCAGGAAGAGAAAGAAAAGCTGACCGGACTGCCCGGATCGCTCGCCGAGGCGCTGGACGCCCTCGAGAAGGATCACGAGTACCTGACCAGAGGCGGCGTCTTCCCGGAGAGACTGTTGACACAGTTTATCGCAAGAAGAAGGAAAGACAGCGAAGCCATTGAGAGACTTCCTCATCCGGCTGAATTTGCAAAATATTATGATCTTTGATATAAGATTACAGGGGCCTGATAACAGGCCCCTGTAATCTTGATTCGCCCAGTTTCATCCTGTTGGAGTAAAAATGAACAAAAAGAAAACCAATCCGGTCAATGCCCTGTTTCTCGTGCTGGCTGCTGTCATATGGGGCTCGGCCTTTGTGGCCCAGTCTGTCGGTATGGACTTTATCGGCCCCTTTACATTTAATGCTGTCAGGAGCCTCATCGGGGCTCTTGTACTTTTGCCGCTGGTATGTACCAGGCGCTCCCGAGCCTCTGTTAAGCCTTCGGATGAAGACAGAAAAAGGCTGTGGACTGCCGGGATCCTCTGCGGTCTTATCCTGACAGTCGCTTCGAACCTGCAGCAGATCGGTCTTCTGTATACCACAGTCGGGAAATCGGGCTTTATCACTGCCCTGTATATCATTCTGGTGCCGGTGCTGGGGATCTTCCTTGGAAGGAAGACCTCGCTCACTACCTGGATCAGTGTGGCACTGGCGGTGGCCGGCCTCTACCTGCTGTGCATGAGTGAGAAGCTGGTCCTCGGGAGAGGAGATCTGCTGACGGTTCTGTGCGCCGTGGTTTTCTCTTTCCATATCATGGCCGTGGATACAAAGGCTGTCAATCTGGACGGGGTGGCAGTCTCCTGTATTCAGTTCCTCACCTGCGCCGTTTTATCGGGGATCGCGATGCTCATCACGGAGCATCCGTCCCTTCAGGCATTGTGGGCGGCCAGGATCCCGATCCTTTATGCCGGCGTCATGTCGTGCGGCGTTGCCTATACCCTGCAGATCGTCGGTCAGCAGGGCGTGGAGCCGACTCTGGCTTCCCTGCTGATGAGCCTGGAGTCGGTGGTGGCTGTGCTGGCCGGCTGGATCCTTCTGGGACAGGTACTGACAATACGGGAAGGAATTGGATGCATCGTGATGTTTATAGCCATCATACTGGCTCAGCTGCCGGGAAAAACTAAAGGACGATCAGATGGACAGACAACTTAAAGCACTGCTTGAAGACTGTACCCTGTGCCCGAGGAGGTGCCATGTGAACCGACTCGCCGGGGAAAGAGGGTACTGCGGGTGCGGTGAAAAGCTGAGGGTGGCCAGGGCCTCCCTGCATATGTGGGAGGAGCCGTGCATCTCGGGTAAGGAAGGATCCGGAACCATCTTCTTCGGAGGGTGTTCCCTGGGATGCTGCTTCTGCCAGAACAGGCAGATCACCGGCCCGGAGAGCGGAATCGAGATCACCGGCGGCCATCTGGCAGGAATCATGATGCAGCTTCAGGACCGCGGCGCCAACAATATCAATCTCGTGACGCCCACCCACTTCCTGCCGCTGATCGCCGATGCCATCCCGGCGGCCAGGGAAGCGGGACTTTCGGTCCCGATCCTGTGGAACAGCAGCGGATATGAGAATGCGGCGGCGCTCGAACACCTGGCCGGTCTGGTGGATATATTCCTGCCGGATTTTAAATACGGACCTGCCTCCGATGCCCAGCGCTGGTCGGACGTGACCGATTATTTTGAAAGAGCTTCTGAAGTGATCGCCCAAATGGCCGGGATGGCCGGAACTGCGGAATTTGACAGCCGGGGAATGATGAAACGCGGTGTGATCGTCAGAGTCCTGCTCATGCCGGGGCATGTGAAAGAGGCGATGACGATCGTGGACTATCTTCTCGATACTTTCGGTGATCGTATTTACATCAGCCTGATGAATCAGTACACACCTATGCCGGGAATGGAGAATGATCCGCTGCTTCGGAGAAAGGTGACGAAACGCGAATACGGGAAACTTGTGGATCATGCCCTTGAGAAGGGCCTGAAGAACGGATTTATCCAGGAGGGGGAGACGGCTGCGGAAAGCTTTATCCCACTCTTTAACGGAGAAGGAGTATTGACCGGATGACGACGGAAACGAAAAAGAGTCTTTGCCCTTACAGTAAAAAGTGCGGAGGGTGCGAGTGGATCGATATTCCTTACCCGCAGCAGCTGAAAAAGAAGGAAGAGTCGGTCAGAAAGCTGATCGGAGCTTACTGCCGGGTCAATCCCGTAATAGGGGCTGCCGATCCGATGCATTACCGCAGCAAGGTCCATGCCGTGTTCGGCCGCGGACGGGCCGGAAATGTGATCAGCGGAATCTACCGGGAGGGGACACACCAGATCATCCCGGTCGAAGAATGCCTGATCGAAGACGAGACGGCTGACCGCATCATCAGGACGGTGCGAGATCTGGCCTCTTCCTTTAAGCTGCCCGTGTATGATGAGGACCGCAGGAGCGGATGCCTCCGGCACATACTGATCCGCACGGCCAGAAGCACCGGGCAGGTGATGGTCGTTCTGGTGACCGGCAGCAGCGTCTTTCCTTCCAGGAAGAATTTTGTGCAGGCGCTTCGCGTGCTGCATCCTGAGATCACGACCGTCGTCCATAACATTAACGGTAAAAGAACCAGTCTTATTCTTGGGGATAAGGAAAGCGTACTGTATGGCCCGGGATTTATTGAGGATGAGATTTCCGGTCTTCGGTTCCGTATCTCTTCCCAGTCATTTTTCCAGGTCAATGCCGCCCAGACGGAAGTACTCTATTCACAAGCCCGGGAAGCGGCGCACCTGACCGGAAAAGAGACCGTGATCGACGCCTACTGCGGGACCGGAACGATCGGAATGATCCTGGCCGGAAAGGCGAAAGAAGTGGTCGGAGTGGAGGCGAATCCGGCTGCTGTGCGTGATGCCTCGGCAAATGCGGCCAGGAACCGGATCGGTAATATCCGTTTTATCAGAGCTGATGCCGGGGAATACATGCTGAAAATGGCCTCTTTAAAGGAAAGGGCAGATGTCCTGGTCATGGATCCTCCCAGGAGCGGGGCCTCCAAACCTTTCCTGGATGCCGTCGGATCGCTCGCACCGGACCGGATCGTCTACGTTTCGTGCGATCCTGTGTCACTCGCAAGAGACCTGAAGGTCCTTACGAAGAAAGGATACAGCGCTGTATATGCACAGCCGGTGGATATGTTTCCGAATACAGTTCACATCGAGACTATAGTGTTGCTACAAAAGTTGAACTCGTAGAAATCCTTTATTTTAAGCACTTTT
>DGTA01000057.1 GCA_002394165.1 Lachnospiraceae bacterium UBA4348
AGACCGCTCTGGCTGCAAACTACAATGGTGAGTACCCGATCATCACTGGTCAGGACTGCGATATCGAGAATACAAAGAACATGATCGCCGGCAAGCAGAGCATGTCCGTATTCAAGGATACCCGTACGCTGGCTTCCCAGGTTGTGAAGATGGTCGGCCAGATCCTCAACGGCGAAGAAGTTGACGTTAACGATACCGAGACCTATGACAACGGCGTGAAAGTTGTTCCGTCCTATCTGTGCGAGCCGGTATTCGCAGATGCCAACAACTACAAAGAGCTCCTGATCGACTCCGGTTACTACACCGAGGATCAGCTTCAGTAATTATCAGATTACCTGAAAAAGCATAAGTACCTAATACATACAGGCGGGAGCTATTCCTGCCTGTATGTTTAAGTATCAGGACTGTTGGAGGGACACCCATTGGCTAAAATATTATTGGAAATGAAGAGCATTACTAAGACCTTTCCCGGCGTAAAGGCTCTCGACAATGTGAACCTGAAGGTCGAGGAAGGCGAGATCCATGCTCTGGTCGGTGAGAACGGCGCTGGAAAATCCACGCTGATGAATGTCCTCAGCGGCATCTATCCCTACGGAACTTATGAGGGTGACATCGTTTACGACGGAGAGGTCTGTAAATTCAACACTATCAAAGACTCCGAGGGTAAAGGAATCGTCATCATCCATCAGGAGCTGGCGCTGGTTCCGGAAATGTCGATCGGGGAAAATATGTATCTGGGCAATGAAGTCGGATCAAAAGCGCATATCGACTGGAACAGGACATACGCAGAGGCGGACAAGTATCTGAAGATGGTCGGCCTGACAGAAACTTCAAAGGTGCTGGTCAAAGAGATCGGTACCGGTAAACAGCAGCTGGTTGAGATTGCTAAGGCACTTGCCAAGAAGGCGAGACTCCTGATCCTGGACGAGCCGACATCATCCCTTAACGAGGAGGATTCTCGTGCACTTCTGGATCTGATGCTCGGTTTCAAGAAGCAGGGCATGACCATGATCATCATCACCCACAAACTGAACGAGGTTTCCTATGTGGCTGACAAGATCACGGTGGTGCGTGACGGCTCCACGATCGAGACGATCGACAATGCGAATCATGATATTGATGAGGACCGCATCATCAAGGGAATGGTCGGCCGTGAGCTGACAAACCGTTTCCCGAAGCGTGAGAACGTGCAGATCGGCGAGATCAACATGCAGGTGGAAGGCTGGACGGTCCATCATCCTCTGTATCCGGAGCGTATCGTGGTCAATGACGTGTCCATGTATGTCAGAAAAGGTGAAGTCGTCGGTATTTACGGACTGATGGGAGCCGGACGTACTGAGCTGGCCATGAGTATTTTCGGCCAGACCTACGGCATTCTCACCGGAGGTACGCTCAAGATCGACGGCAAACCGGTCAAGCTGAAAAAATCAGCGGAAGATGCCATCAAACACAAGATCGCCTATGTGACTGAGGACAGAAAAGGCAACGGCCTGATCCTTTCACAGTCTATCAAGGTCAATACTTCACTGGCCAATCTTGACAGCCTGGCCACAAATCTGGTCATTGACAAGGATAAAGAGTACCAGGTGGCGGAGGAATACCGTGAGAAGCTTAAGACCAAGACTCCTTCCGTGGAGCAGTTGGTCGGCAATCTTTCCGGCGGTAATCAGCAGAAGGTCCTGCTGGCCAAGTGGATGTTCGCCGAGCCGGATATCCTGATCCTGGATGAACCGACCAGAGGTATCGATGTCGGCGCCAAGTATGAGATCTACTGCATTATCAATGATCTTGCGGCGGCAGGGAAATCGGTCATCATGATCTCCTCCGAACTTCCGGAGGTGCTTGCGATGAGCGATCGTATCTATATCATGAACGCTTCGAGAATCGTCGGTGAGATGAAAGCTTCTGAGGCAACTCAGGAGAATATCATGGCGACCATTCTCAAGTCCGGAAGGGGGGATTGATCATATGAATACGAATCCGGTTCTGGGTTTTATCAAAAAGAATACAATGGTCATCGCCCTTATCCTGGTCGCAATCTTTTTTTCAATCAGTACAGGCGGCAAGATCCTTTATGCGCAGAACATCAATAACCTGATCTCTCAGAACGGCTATGTGTTCGTTCTGGCAACTGGTATGCTCTGCTGCATCCTGACCGGCGGTAACATCGACCTTTCGGTCGGTTCGGTCGTCTGCTTCACCATGGGCATCGGAGCGCTGCTCCTGAAGGATATGCCCGTGTTTGTCGCGGTTCCGGCCATGCTCATTGTCGGCCTCCTTGTCGGTATGTTCCAGGGTTTCTGGATCGCATGGGTCTCCGTGCCGCCCTTTATCGCGACACTGGCAGGCATGTATGCCTTCCGAGGCCTTTCAAACGTCATCCTGGGCGGCTATTCCGTAGGCGTCAACAATGAAACGTTCCTGAAGATATTCGGCGGCGGCGCGGACTGCTATATTCCGGATTTCCTGAAGGGCGCAAACCTGAACCTGACCTGTATAGCAGTCGGTGTGATCGCTGTAGTCCTGATCATCATCATGACGCTGCGTTCACAGATGGTACGCTCCAAAATGGGGATTGCCACCAACATGGCTGCAGAACTTGCAAAGGTCATCGTGATCAGCGCCCTGATCCTGTGGATCGCCTATAAGCTGGCTCAGTATAAGGGAATTCCTTCCGTGCTTGTCTGGATCGCGCTTGTCCTGCTGGTTTACGGCTACATCACCCAGTATACTTCCATCGGCCGTTACTTCTATGCGGTCGGCGGCAATGAAAAGGCGACCCGCCTGTCGGGCGTCAATACCAAGATGGTCTATTTCCGCGCTTACGCGAACATGGGCCTGCTGGCCGGTTTCGCCGGCGTGCTTACCCTGGCCAGAGCCGGTCACGCCGAGCCTACCTACGGCATGGGCTATGAGATGGACGCCATCGCGGCCTGCTTCATCGGCGGTGCTTCCGCATACGGCGGCGTAGGCAAGATCACCGGTGTCATCATCGGTGCGTCCCTGATGGGCATCATCAACCAGGGCATGAGTATCATGGGCATTTCGGCCAACTACCAGAGCGCTGTCAAAGGTATCGTTCTTCTGGTAGCTGTGCTGGTCGACGTTCTGTCCAAGAAAGAAAAAGCATGAGGGGAGGATGGCAATGAAAAAGAGTGCTTCTCAGATCTTAAAAGATAATACGATGCTGATCGTCCTCGTCCTGGTCTATCTTTTCTTTACCTGGCGGACGGGCGGTTCCATGTTTTCGCCCTTTAACTTCAATGAGCTGATCACGCAGAATGCATACGTCTTCATACTGGCAAGCGGTATGCTCATGTGCATGCTGACCGGCGGCAATATCGACCTTGCCTGCGGTTCTTTAGTCTGCTTCCTCGGCGCGCTCGGCGGATATTTCATGGCTATTAAAAATCTGCCGCCGGCAGTGGCGATCCTCCTGATGCTTCTGATCGGGATCGTCTACGGCTGCGCGCTCGGCTACCTGATCGCTTATATCAATATCCCCCCGTGGATCGCGACGCTGGCAGGCTTCCTTGCCTTCCGCGGCCTGGGCACGGATATCTTAAGCCGGAACAGCAAGACCGGTTCCATCAGCGTAAAGCAGGTGGAGAGTTTTCTTAATCTGTTTGCCGGCAAGCTGTTCAAAACCAAGATGGGTACGCTCAACACCTTCTGCCTGGTCGTCGGTATTGTTGCGGCGATCCTGGTGGTGCTGCTGAACATTATCGGCAGGGCCAACAAGGTCAGAAAAGGCTACGAGGCTGACTCGCTGCTTATGATGCTCGGGAAATCCGTGATCGAAGCGGGCGTCATCCTCCTGGTCGCCTATAAGCTGGCAATGGCCGGCGGTGTTCCGACGGTTCTCGTATGGGTCGCGGCAGTTGTTCTTTTCTACAATTTCATCACCGAGAAGACAACGATCGGCCGCCACTTCTACGTGGTCGGCGGCAACCGCGAGGCGGCGCGCCTTTCGGGTGTCAACACCAGAAGGATTATGTTCATCGCCTACCTGAACATGGCGATCGTCACGGTTATCACGACCTGGGTCGTTCTTGGCCGTGTACAGGCAGCCAACTCCACCGCGGGCACCAACTTTGAGATGGACGCCATCTCCGCGTGCGTCGTCGGCGGCGTATCCGCATACGGCGGATCGGGCAGGATCATCGGCATGGTCATCGGCGCTACGCTGATCGGTGTCATCAATCTGGGCATGAGCCTGATGAACATCGACGCCAACTACCAGAAGGTAGTCAAGGGCGTGGTTCTGCTGGGTGCAGTGGCCTTCGATATTCTGTCGAAGAGGAGAGAAAAATAATATGACAGGAATATGACAGGGGTCTGTGTCAGCGTACGCTGACACAGACCCCTGTCATTATTTTTTGTCCTTTTTTGGCGTTACCGGCAGCGGTACACATATTATTCCAAGAAAAAATATTTACATTCCGGCGCGTTGATATTAAAATTACAATATTACGGACATGGAGGAAGGATAGGGAATGGCCCAGCCGGTTGATGCTGCCATGTTCCTGAGGCAGCTTCGGGAGGAGAATGGAAAGCAGGTCCAGAATTTCAAGGCGCTGTCCCGATATCTGGCTTTTAAAGCCAGGGAGATGGGAATTCCGGTGGCCGGCCAGTTTGAGCTGACGCCGCTGTGCAATTTCAACTGCAGGATGTGCTATGTGCATCTGAGTGCGGAGCAGATGAAGGGACGCTGCGCACTTCCGGTACAGACCTGGAAGGATCTCATGCGCCAGGCCTGGGAAGCGGGCATGATCGAGGCGACGCTGACAGGCGGCGAATGCCTGGCCTGGCCCGGGTTCGAGGAGATCTTCCTCTACCTTCACAGTCTCGGCTGTGAGGTGCGTGTCCTGACGAACGGGTATTTCCTGGACAGCGAAAAGATCCGCTTCTTCCGGGATCATAAGCCGGCGCAGATTCAGGTCACTCTATACGGCTGGAACGATGACGTCTATGAGCGGGTAACGGGACACCGCAGCTTCGGTGTGGTCACTGAAAATATCCGCAGGGCGACGGAAGCGGGCCTGGCGGTCTCCGTCAATGTGACGCCCAGCGTTTTTCTCGGGCAGGACGTGTTGGAAACGATCCGGGTCGGGAAAAGCCTCAGCCCCTCTTTCACGGTAAATTCTTCCCTGTTTTCGCCGAGGGAGGAGACGGGGCGGTCCCTTATGCAGAACGAGTCGGAGACAGAGCTCTACCTGAGGATCTATAAGCTGATCCGCGAACTTGACGGGATAGAGATCACACCGGTCGATGAAGGATCACTTCCGCCCATTGGCGGCCCGTGCCATGAGAGCCGGGGAAGCGGCCTGCGCTGCGGAGGCGGCCGGTCTTCCTTCGTGATCGACTGGAAGGGCACCCTGATGCCGTGCAACCGGCTTGACATGATCCGGGCGGATGCCCTTGCGGAAGGGTTTAAGGAGGCCTGGACAAAGATCAACCGGGAGGCTGAGAGCTGGCCGAGAGTCCCGGAATGTGAGGGCTGTGCCTATGCTGATGCCTGCACCAGCTGCGCGGCGAACCAGATGAGATTTGCAAAACCCGGACAGCGGCCGGAAAAACTGTGCGAACAGACAAAGACCTTTGTCATGCACGGGGTGCGCAGCGTTCCGGTTTGTGAATAAATTTGTGAAACAATAATATTTTTATAAGGAGGAAAACATTATGAAGAAAGATTATAAGACTCCTACAGCAGAGAAGGTGGAATTCGATTACGCAAATGTTGTAACGGCATCTGCGGCCGGAGAGGCTGATGCCAATACCGAAAAGGGTAATCCGTATTACTACTGCACCTGTGATCCGTATTATGCTGAGGGCTGGGGACAGAACTGCTGATACGCATCAGGAAAAGAGAAATGCAAAGAAGCTGTGAGACCGGAAACTGTCCGGTTTTGCAGCTTTTTGTTTGTTGAGGAAATACCGGCCGGTGTGCTATACTGGTCAGAGCTTGTTTTAACTGATAATTTGAGGATTTGGGGGGCTTTCGAATGGGCGAAAATAAAGCAGGGCGGATGTACAACACATCCGGGACAGCCGCAAAAGCAGTCTGGGCGCTGACTTTTGCTGTCATTTTTGTTCTCAACCGCATGACGCTGATGATGGTCGACGACTACCGGTATTCGTTCAGCTTTGTGGATGCGAGTGAGAGGATGCGCTCCCTGTCCCAGCTGATCCCTTCCATGAAGGCCCACTACGAGCGGATGAACGGGCGCCTTCTCACCCACGGCGTCGTTCAGCTCATCCTGATGAAGTGTCCTCCGATCCTTTTTGATATCCTCAATACCGCTGTATTCTGCCTGCTGATCTTTCTCATGTACCATTATATCTGGAGGCGCTTTCACGACCGGACGAATGTGCTGTTCCTGCTTACGGCTGTCGCTGCGGTCTGGGCATTCGTTCCCGCGTTCGGTGAAGTCTGCCTTTGGCTGGACGGAGCGTGCAACTACCTGTGGGCGGTCACCTTCTCCCTGCTTTACCTCTGGCCGCTGATCATAGACGAAGAAAGGGAGCCCAAACTTCCCTTCCGGGTCCTCTATGTGCAGCTTGGCTTTGTGGTCGGCGGCATCTCCGAGACGTGCTCGATGGCCGTGATGGGAGCCTTCGTCCTTCACTTTATCTACGACCGGCTGATCGCGCGCCGGAAGACGCCCTGGTGGAAGATCGTTCCTGTGCTGACCATGCTGCCCTGGTATATCTATATGATCAGCAGTCCCGGGACCCATCAGAACAAACTCGGCCGGGAGAGCCTCTTTAAAGGCTTTGTCACTGCTTTTGAACAGTATCTCGATTTCTTCCGCATTCACCTGATCATCTGGGGCATCCTGGCCGTCCTGGCGGTGTATCTCTGCCGCAGATGGGACATGGTCATCCGTTCCTTTATGTGGCTTTTCCTGGCCGTCGGGATGAACTTCATGCACACCTTCACGGTGGGCTACCCCTACCGCAGCATGGCCGGAGTCGCCGTCTACACACTGATCGCCGACGGGATCCTGTTCACCGCCCTGTGGGATGACCGGTGGAAGGACGGGCGCCAGAGCGGGCAGAGCAGAGCACTGAAGGCCGGGATCATCAGCCTGTGCGTGATCGCCCTGATGACAGCATTCTTTAAATTTGTCCCGGGCGTATATGACGTCTACACCAGCTATCTCCAGATGGCTGCAAATGAGAGGACCCTCAGGGAGGCCGACGAGAACGCGGATGTAACCATCCCGAATGTCCATCCGTCCACGCGCTATGCGGCCGCGTTCATGCTCAAATACCTGGACGCGGAGAACCCGGCAACGTGGCCGAACTACTCGATGGCCTACTACTACGGCGTCCATTCAGTGGCCGCAAGATAAGGCTTTCTTAAAAGGGGTCTGACCCTTTTCGCAAATCAACGCGGCAATGTACGAAAAGGGTCTGACCCTTTTCGTAGATTAACGTGTTAAAGGAGGACGCGATGGGAACTGATTATTTGGCTTTTTTACTGGCGGGCCTTCTGGCGGCGGTGCCGGCTGCGTATACTTCTTATTCTGTTTCGGAGGAGATCCCTGCAGTGAGGGAGTGGGGAGATGAGGAAACGGAAGCTGCGGATGCAGCGGATGCGAAGAATACGGAGGATATGCACTACACCGGAATAATCTCTGCCATGGCGAACGAGATCGATCTGCTCCTGAAGGAAGCCAGGATCGATGATGTTGAGACGATAGGCGGGGTCGACTATCATGTCGGCGAGCTTTGCGGTCAGCATGTCGTCATCGCGCAGGCCGGCGTCGGTAAGGTTTTGAGCGCCGCAGGGGCGGCAGCGATGATCGATAATTTTCCCATCGACAGCCTGATATTTACCGGGATCGCCGGGGGCGTGGGCGATGAGACACAGGTTCTGGACGAGGTCGTTGCGACGCAGCTGGTGCAGCACGACTATGGTCAGATCACGAATGACGGCTTTGAGTGGTTTGAGGGATATGTGGGCGAGAACGGCCGCTATCCGTGTGATGAGGAGCTGGTGGAGCTGGCTTATCGGTCGGCCGTCAAGGTGGTCGGTGAAGATCATGTCTTTAAGGGAACGATCGCGACCGGTGATCAGTTTGTTGCCTCTGAAGAATATGTGAAGGTCCTGCAGGATGAGTTTGATGCGGTTGCCTGTGAGATGGAAGGCGCGGCGGTCGCACTTGTCTGCATGAAGTATGAAGTACCGTTTGTGGTGGTCCGTGCCATGTCCGACAAAGCGGACGGGAACGCTCATGAATCCTATAAGAACATGGGCGATATCGCGGCCGACAATTCGAGCGAGATCGTTATGACGATGCTCCGGGAGCTGTCGGGAGAAGAAGCGGTGGAAGTTTTTATGGAAGAATATGAAGAAGAGACAGAAAAATCAACCCAGGAGGAGGATACAGCAGCATGAAGATCGCAGTGACATACGAGAATGGACAGGTATTTCAGCATTTCGGACATACGGAAGAATTCAAGGTCTATGAGGTTGAGGACGGCAAGGTCGTCAGCAGCGAAGTGATCGGATCGAACGGAACCGGACACGGCGCGTTGGCAACGCTTCTTGCATCGCAGTCGATCGATGTGCTGATCTGCGGCGGCATCGGCGGCGGCGCCCAGGCGGCGCTGGTCCGGGAGGGAATCGAACTTTGTGCCGGAGCATCCGGCGATGCCAACGAGGCGGTTGAGGCCTATCTCAGGGGCGAGCTGGTGAACACCGGTGCCAACTGTGACCATCACGGAGAAGGCCATTCATGCGGCGGCCACGGGGAAGGTCATTCCTGCGGGGATCACGATGGAGAGGGTCACTGCGGCCATCACGGGGATGAATGCGGCAGCTGCGGTGAGAACGCTTCAGGGATCGAAGGAAAGAATGTCGGAAAAACCTGCCGGACGCATTACCGCGGCACTTTCAACGACGGAACGCAGTTTGATTCTTCCTATGACAGGGGCGAGCCGCTCGAGTTTGTGTGCGGTGCCGGGATGATGATCAAAGGTTTCGATGCGGCGGTCGCGAACATGGAAGTCGGGCAGAAGGTCAATGTCCATCTGATGCCGTCGGAAGCTTACGGTGATCCGGATCCGGCAGCGGTCTTCACGGTGGAAACGGATAAGATGCCCGGCGCGGAAAATCTTTCCGCGGGAGACCAGGTCTATCTGCAGAACATTTACGGACAGCCGTTCCCGGCGAAGGTGGTTGCCAAAGATGAGAAGACAGTCACTTTTGATGCGAACCATGAGATGGCCGGCAAAGAGCTGAATTTCGAGATCGAGCTGGTCGAAGTCGTGGAATGATGTAAGTGATGAACTGAAGGTGACGAATAATATGAGTTATTTGATCAAAGATACGACGAGAGAAGAGCGGGAACGGATCGTGGAGGAGTCGCTGGGAAATATCAGCGGAACCTGTGACGGATGCGCTTCGGGCCTTGTCGAGATGTACCAGGATTATATCGACGGGAAAAAAGAATTAAAAGAAATAAATATGGAATTCCGGGCCCGGTATGTATCCGGGCAGGAAGTGCCGGAAAGCGGCGGCTGCGGTTACAGGAGGTTTTAAATGTCAGCTACATCAGACATCATCAGAGAAAGAAAAAGTGTGCGCAGCTTCGACGGGACGCCGATCGGGGCTTCGGATCTGGCCAGGCTCAGGGAGTATGCTGAAAACATCACAGATCCTTTCGGGATTCCGGTTCGATTTGTGTTTCTGGACGCAGAAGAAAAGGGATTATCCAGCCCGGTCATCAGCGGTTAGAGCTGGTATGTAGCGGGGATCGTCCCCAAACAGCCGTACGCCGATGTGGCTTTCGGCTATTCCTTCGAGAAACTGGTCCTTTATGCCTGGTCGCTCGGAATTGGGACCACATGGATCGGCGGTACGATGAAACGGGAAGGTTTCGAGAAGGCAGCCGGAGTGGGGGCAGGGGAGATGATGCCCTGTGTCAGCCCGCTCGGTTATCCCGCAAAGAAACGCTCTTTCAAGGAAAGCCTGATGCGTAAGGGTGTGGGAGCCGACAACCGTATGCCGGCTGAGAAACTCTTTTTCGATGAGACACTTGACCGGCCATTGGTCTCTCCCGCAAAGGATCTGATCAATGACCTGATCGAGATGGTCCGGTGGGCGCCTTCGGCGGTCAACAAGCAGCCGTGGCGGGTCGTCGTTCAGGACAGGAAGTATCATTTTTATGAGAAAAAAGACAAGGGCTATGTCAACGAGGCGACCGGCGACCTGCAGAAGATTGATGTGGGGATCGCACTCTGTCATTTCGTGATGGGTATCGAAGAACGGAACAATACCGCTGTTGTCACGGTATCCGATCCCGGGATCACCATCCCCGGAGACATGGAGTATATCGCAACCGTCAGCATGGGAGAGTAAGGAATGAGAAAAATACTGGTCGTGATCGACATGCAGAATGATTTTATCGACGGGGCGCTCGGCACGGAAGAGGCCGTCCGGATCGTCGGGGCCGTAAAAGAAAAGATCGGCACATATCCGCAGAATGATGTTTATGTGACAATGGATACCCACACGGAAGATTATATGAATACACAGGAAGGAAAATACCTTCCTGTGCCGCATTGTATAAGAGGCACGCAGGGCTGGGAGATCCGTCCGGAGATCGAGGCCCTTTTAGGCAGTGCACACCGTTATGAGAAGCCGACTTTCGGCAGCACGGGCCTGGCCGCGGACCTGACCGTGCTCGCGGCGAAAGAAGAGATCGAGCTTGAACTGATCGGCCTGTGCACAGACATCTGTGTGGTATCGAATGCCCTGCTGCTCAAGGCCTTCATGCCGGAAGTGAAGATCACTGTCGATGCCTCCTGCTGCGCCGGCGTGACGCCTGAAAAGCACGAGGCTGCGCTCGAGACGATGCGCTCGTGCCAGATACAGATCACAGGAGTATGAGGCCTTCTTCAACGCGTTAATGTACGAAAAGGGTCAGACCCCTTTATTTTATCACACATGAATAATAATCAATGTTTTTAACATCACGTACTTCACCATCGTCGAAGACGATCCGGGAAACCCCGACCCATACGGTGTAGACAGAGGCGAGGTATCCCAGGTTGAAGGAGTCGCAGTAGACTGTCTCGCCCGGCCGGACGGTCTGTGTTTTGGTGGAGGTGTAGACCGGCGTATCGGCGACTCTTTCACCCCAGACATCGGTAGTATACAGGCTCAGCTCGTAGCCTCTGATCGTCCTTGTGGATGAAGTGTTGGTCACCTGCACTCTGAAGAAGAATGTGTTGACGGACGGCACGCCATCCCATTTGAAGCTTGAACCGATCACCAGCGGGATTTCCGGTTCTTTACGGGGATTGGCAAGCCCTGAAAATATCATATCCTGTGTGATTGCATCGGCCTCGGGACTCGATCCCAGGCCGTTTTGTTCGTTCAGTTCTTTCACTGCAGCGGCGGTCTTCGGGCCGTAAGAGCCGTCCGCCTTGTCCGCCAGATAGCCCAGGGCTATGAGCTTTTCCTGAAGTTTTTTAACATCCTCTCCCTTATCTCCCTGTCTGAGCACATGATAAACGGGTGCCGGCTCGGTCACGGGCTCGGTTTCCGGTTCCTCGATGTGACGCCCGCCTTCGAGTTCTTTCAGGTCGACGGACGCTTTCTCCCGGTACAGCTCCTCTTCGGAATCTTTATCCTTGAGCACCAGTGTGACGTCGAGACGCCGGGCCGAGGAGAGAGCCGCCGTTCCGGCCTGGGCATTATCGCTCGAAGTGATGATCAGTGCGGAAGCGTCATCCTCATGATTCTCGTTTATCCCGGTATCCGAGTGAGGCTTTGAGGATAAAAAACCGGTGCCGAGAACGCCGACCCCGTCCACGGTCAGGTCTTTGAACAGAAGGGATAGTTCTCTGTCGGTATCATTGATGATCCTGGCGTACAGGTACATATCGGCGTTGGTATTCTTGAACCGGAGGATCTCGTAGCCGGTCAGGTAAACGCTGTAGCCGTCATGGCTGAAAAATGCCTCTTCAGCCATGGCCGATGAAGATACCATTCCCATCAACATAAAAAACAGCAGAAAGATGAGTGCTTTTTTCTTCATAATATGGGCACCTCCTTGGTGATGTTACGGGATCTATGACAACAGCTTCAGCTCCCTGCTTTCTTCCAGCTGCGGATAAAGGGCGAGCTTGTACTTTCGCTGAAGTTCCACGCGGTTACGGCAGCCGGTCTTCTGCAGCACATTTCTTACGTGGTATTTCACTGTATTTTCAGAGATATAGAGTCTCGCCGCGATCTCGCCGTTTGTGTGATCTTCGATGATCAGGCGCAGGAGTTCCCGCTCACGGGAGGACAGATCGTGGTGAAGACAAAAGGACTCGAACACCTCCTCCTCACTTCTTCGCTGCACCGCCTCGGGCTGATACAGCTGCTGATACAGACTGAACAGCAGCCAGACTGTGGGGATGAACAGGAGTACAGTGACGACGATCAGGGTGATATGACGGCCGGATAGTGACAAATAGAGAATGCTGCCGGCTGCGTCCCCGACTCTTCCCATAAGAAGTCCAAGCAGAGCCAGCTCCGGTCGGTGTGTTTTCCGGGCGATGTCCAGAAAAAGCACGACCCGGAACACGGTAAAAAAGCTGAAAAGTACGTAGCCTAGACCCCACAGGATCACGCCGGGGACCGGCTCGCTGACGATGCTCAGCATGAGGAAGGGAGAGGAGAGCGCGGCAACGGTGCAGATAAGGCCGCTTTTTCTGTTCCGGTCATTGATCAGCCCGGCCACGGCAAGGCCGAGCGCGTACGGGATACGGGAAAGCATGGGATCCAGCCCGGCCGCAATATCAGAGGAAGGAAAACCATATCCTAGATTTTTGACGAGGCTCGCCAGAACAACCGTGCCGCAGGCCAGTGCCAGTGTTTTCGTTGACAGCTGCATGACATGGCGCGGAGAAGAGGGATCCGGCACAGATGACGCGGGTCCCTCTTTGGCGGGATGGATCAGGCCGAGCCGGCGCGTCATGAAATACAGCGCCAGCCCCAGGATCAGAAAGAACAGGGCCGCCCGAGAACCGCTTGTCAGGCGGTCGATCCCCGGAAGGGCCAGTATGCCGACAATGACCGTCGCGAGGGCATAGCCTCCGCCAAAGACCAGACTTTTATGAGACTTTCTGCCGCTTTCATCCATCTCCTGCCCGTTGATGCCGCCGATCACATAAAGATATACACCGGCGATGACGCCGCAGGTCACATTCATTAAGAGCCCAAAGACGGCGCAGGCTGCTGGATGTGTACCGAGCAGGGAGGGGATCAGGAAAGCGCAGAACAGTAAGAGAGAGTAATTAAAAACGGCACGGCAGGATTCACCCTCATCTTTATGGAGCCGGCGGCTGACAAATCCCAGGCCGGCCGCCTGGCAGAGATATCCGGCTACCAGACTGAGCCAGTCCGTGGCAGCAGCCCCTGTCATAAACACCATGCGGCGGATCCAGAAGAGATAAGCCGCGGAAGTGAGCCCGAAGCAAAGTGCCACCCAGAGCGCAGCACGTATCTCCGGTATCATAATAAAACGGCGGATTTGTCTCATGATAAGCGGCCCTTTCCTCAGAACAATACATGATCTTCAAGTACTCATCCTGCTTAGAAAAATTATAACAGACCCTGCAGGCGCCCTCAATATTCGGCTGCCTCAAACAAAGTCCAGACAGCGCATAAAAACGTGTCCTACCCCAAAACCACCCTGCCGAAAAATGCGATCGGAGATCTTTTGGAGGCACTTTCTATTGTCGCTCAGGTGAGGTTTCACATATAATAAACCTATATTAATTTAAAAATATCCACGAAAAGAAACCGGACGAAACACAGTGTAAGAGAGGAGGATCAAATCATGAAGCGACTTGCAGCAGTACTGGCAGCGGCTTGCCTGTTCCTGGTTCCTGTCCATGCCGGGCAGGCATCCACTTTTGATTATGTGAAGGGCATGACAGGTGAAAACACTACCTATATGTTTAATGACCTGATGCTTATTCTTCCGGCTGACTGGGATGGAAAGATCACGGTAGAGACAAAGGAGCAGGGAGTCTATTTTTATCAGAGTGAGAGCTATGAGAGATATATGGAAGACGGAATGCCCGGCGGCGGCTTCCTCTGTTCACTCTCGGCCAGCAAAGATGACAGCTATACCAGCCTGCCGTCATACCGGTTCCTCGGTATTTCCGATATTTCCGGGCTGCATTACTACCTCAGCCTTCCGTCGGATTATCCGGCCTACATGGAAGGCGATATCCCGGCCGAATACGACCGGATGCTTGAGCAGGTCGACTATATTGTGGAAAATGTGAAATTCTTCTCGGAAGGCCCCGGCCTTTCCGGACATGAGTCCGGCAGCACCTTCCCCGATGCGGCGGAGGCAGGTCCTTCAGGCGGCGAGGAAGGAGCCGCGGATGATCCTCAGATCAGTTCAGATCCGGTGACAGCCGCCTGGACACCGCAGGAGGTCCGCAATGAATTCGAGCACTCCATGATTCCCAGATATTTCTTTGAAAGCCCGGATTCCATGCTGGACGGGATCGACGAGGTGGGTATTTACTGGCTGTGGGAATCGGTCTGCGGCGAAAATGGTGTTGACCCTTATTATCCTAAGGAGAATTATATCGAGCACTGGTATCCGGCGAACGAAAACGGTACCTTCGTGCAGATCGAGCTTCCGGATCCGGAAGCCAATCTGCTCTGCTACCGGATCTATCTGATCTACGATCCTTCCACAGGACAGACAGCATATTACACGGCAGAATATGATAACCTCCTGGGAGACGCATGTTTCCTGTGTTCCTGGGACGAGGACCGGACGCACAGCCTCCTCGATGAGCTGGAGATCCTTGACCGGACAGCCGATGATTACAATGAAAAACTCCGGGCTGAGGCGGAGAAGGTCGCACAGGCGGCGGGCGTCGCCCTCGGATGGCCGGTCGAGGACGGATCCATCCATGCCGAGGGAGATGAAGGAACCGAGGCCGGTTCCGATACCATCGTCACGGTGGACGGTGATGATATTGATGAGGATCTTGAGGTGATCTCCTGCCCGGAGCAGGAATTCAGCTTCAAGGCTGATCCTTCCTATATCTGGGACTACAATGACGGAACGGGCATCACCGTCTATACCGAGGGCGAGAAACGAATCCCCTATATTATCGTTTACCGGGCCGAGGACCTGATCGTCGAAGCCTATGAATATATCACGGAACAGTTCACGCCTCATATGCAGCAGCAGTATGGGGATAATCTTGTTGAATACACAGAATATGAAGCCTATGAAATCGGCGGGAAGCAGCTGCCCGCCGGCCTGTACAAATATAATGTCGAAGGAACTCTTGTTGATCTTCTGCGCATCTATGACTCGACAGGGTCGCAGACGGTGGCTTACACGGCCAAATACATCGACGGCCAGGGAGAGGCTGAGCTCAAAGCGCTCGATACCGCGGTGAGGACATTCACCGAAGAATGAAAACATGACAGGGGGGCCGGTTCGGCGTCAATATAACAGAATCTGACAGGGGACGATTCTGTGTCAGCGGCTGCTGACACAGAACCGTCCCCTTGTCAGATTCAGAACCATCCCCTGCTCTTGTCAGGCCCCGGAAGCTGTGATATAAGGAATCTGGAACCCTGATATATAAGAGAGTGGGAGTGATTGATCATGAGAAGAAAACTGGCGTTCTTATTATCGGCGGCACTGACATTTGCCATGATCCCTGGAACAGCGGCGGGTGAAGCCCTGCCGGCGGAAGCACCGGTTCAGGCGGGAGCATCGGACCAGACAGAGGCGCTGGATCCGGAGGAGGCGCAGACGGAGGCCGGGGAGGTCTCTGTTTCCATGGAAATGTATACTTACTATATGGAAGAGTACGACAATAATTTCGAAATGCCCGTATATTTTGTGAACGGCGTGAAAGATCTGCCGTTCGTGGATCTGGCGGACTGGTCGGATGTGATGGTGACGCTCTACCATTATTGCGGTTATGTGGATTATGCCCTGAATATGGATATAGACGGCGAGCTGGCAATGTATACCAGGGAGAACGGCTACTCCATGTTTTTTAATTTTGCGGAAGGAACCATTGTCTTTGACGATTATGACGCGTTTACACATACGGCGGAGGACAAAGCCCTGCTGGATATGGTAAGCATGCCTCTTTATAATGAGGAGGGCGACAAGGTCGTCATGGAACGGCTCGAGCAGGGATCATTTGACCGCTATGGCAGTGAGATCACGCTGAACCTGAATGATTATGGTATTCCCATGTGCTGGGTCGAGGAGGAAAACCTGTATCTGGTCCCGATGCAGACGCTGGGGGATTTCCTGATCGCGGGGCCGCTCGGAGTGGATGTCTTTTTCAATGAGGCGGCGGTTTTCCTGGCCACCGAATCCGATTTCGGGATCGATGTCGAGGAGTATACCCCGCTTGGGGAAGAATTCTATTCGGCTCCCTACGGAACCATGAGCCCGGAGCTTGCGGCGTACAATTACAGTGAGCTGTGCCTGGCCCTGGATCATCTGTACGGGCTTAAGGAGATTCACGATATCACCAACTTTGACAAGATCTTCCAGGAGACCGGCTATGCGCATGATCTGTCCGATCCGGATCCCAACGTGTCGGATGGGGCGCTGGCGGACTTTATCGAGTACTACCTGGACGACCTGCATTCCTCCTTTGAGTTCCCGTCCTACCGGACACAGAAGGTGGAGGCTATCGGGGGGAGCGGGCTATCCTCCATGCAGGATGAGATCAACAGCAGGATCTTTTCGGAGGCCCGGAAGGCAGCGGACGGCGAGATCACCCCGTATCAGGAAGTGGGAAACACCGCCTATATCACGTTCGATAATTTCTCGTACCGAAGGAATCCTTCCGAGTATTACGAAGAGGGAGCGGTCCCGGACCCGGGGACGGATCCCGCTTCTGAAGAGATGGATACGATCGGGCTGATGCTGTATGCGCACCAGCAGATCACGAGGCAGGACAGCCCCATCGAAAATGTGGTCATCGACGTGAGCCTGAATGGAGGCGGAAATCTTGATGCCTGCGCGTTTACGGCTTCCTGGCTTCTGGGGGAAGCATCCCTGAGCATCCGCAGTTCCATGACGGGAGCAACATCGACGGGGGTATACCGGGTGGATGCCAACCTGGACGGGAGCTTTGATGAGAACGACACGATCTCTGACAAAAACCTGTACTGCCTGATCGGACCGTACAGCTTTTCAGCCGGCAACCTGCTCCCGAACGTCCTCAAGTCCTCCAGCAAGGTGACACTGCTCGGACAGACATCCGGCGGCGGAAGCTGCTCGGTGCTTCATATGTCGACGGCATCCGGCGCGATCTTCAATATATCCTCACCCTACAGGATGTCCAGCGTAAAGAACGGATCCTACTATGATATCGATCTGGGCATCGAGCCGGACTGCTACATAACAAAACTCGAGAATTTCTACGACAGGCAGGCCCTGACGGATTACATCAACCAGCTGTTCTGATGACCGGGAAAAGGGCGCCTAAAAGGATGGAAAGCTGAATGGAGTTCGATCAGACGCAGACCAGGATGTACTCGATCATCTGCAGCCACGACGGGATCAAAGCCCGTGATATCGCCGCCCGGATCGGGGCGGACAAAACACAGATCAACCGGATGCTGTACAATGCGCCGTTTATCCATGAGCTGTGCTACCGGGATAAGGATTATCTCTGGCACGGCCTCATCCGCCAGACATTCCCTCACACGGGGCTGGCCGATTTCTGCGGCTATTACGCGTCGGTGGAACGATTCCGGGAGCAGGACGGTGAGGAGTGGCTCGAGGAATTAAAGGCCGGCTGCCGCGGCATCGGCCGGAATCTGAACGATACGCGCGGACTGATCCATTCTTTCAGGGATTCGCGGGAGGTCATGCTCGGACTTTTCGAGGATATGGACGAGCTGGATACATCTTCGTGGGAGATCTGTTTTGAGCTGCGGATCAGGCGCGCCAGGCATATCCGGATCTACGCGGATGTGCTGGTGATAACTGAAAATAAAGTTTTTTCGCTGGAATTTAAGATGAAGGACGTGATCGACCCGGATGAAGAGCTGCAGGCCGTCAAGTATGCGCGGTATCTCGACGTCATCTTCGGGCCTGGCTATGAGGTGATCCCCGCGCTGGTGCTGACCAGGGCGGAGGATCTTTACACATGGAGCGAGCTGCCCGGGAGCACGGCGCAGATTCCGGTCTGCTCGGGGGATATGCTTTTTAATCTGTTTGATGAGTATATCGGGTTCCTTAACTGACCTCGGGATCCGCGTCAAGGTCATCCTGCCTGACGGCATGGCGGAGCAGGCGAAGGAGCCGGCTGTTGTCCCTGCCGGATCTGGCGGGGGCGGGAGTTTCTTCCTGTGTATCCACTGCAGGGGTCAGGGACCGGTTCTCCGTTTTCTGAGGGAGGGACAGGTCGATCCCCGCTGTGATCTCCTGCAGCTGTGAAAATGATAATCTGATCATAACTTAACCTTTCTTTCTATAAGTAAACGCCCGGGGGCAATTATTGCTCTCACAGTAAGATACGAATCGGGCTGAGACTATCCACAAAAGGAGGAAAAAGATGAGCGGCAATACGCATATCCTGAAGGAAAGACCCATCCGGTGGGGGCTTTTGGGAGCAGGTGTGATCCTGGACCGCTGGCTGAAAGGAGCCATGCAGGCGGAGGGCACACAGATCGCGGCGGTCGCCTCGCGGACGATCGAAACTGCGAGAAGACAGGCGGATAAATACAAGATCCCCGAGGCGCTTACTTATGATGAGATCCTGAAGCGGAAGGACATCGACATCATGTACATTCCGGTGCCGCATATGGCGCACAGGGATCTTGCACTGCGGGCGATGGAAGCGGGCTTCCATGTGCTTGTGGAGAAACCCGCCGGCGTAACGGCAAAGGAATGGGACGAGATGACGGCCTGCGCCGCCAGAAATCATGTTTTTCTCATGGAGGCAGTCTGGACCAACTGTTTCCCCATCATGAAGCGGCTGCGTGAAGAACTCGATTCGGGCAGGATCGGCGATGTCCGGAATGTCCAGGCAAATTTCGCTTTCCGCGTGGACGACGATTATCAGGGCAGGCTGACTGATCCCGCCCAGGCCGGCGGCGGCCTGCTGGATGTAGGCGTCTACACACTGCATTTTGCACAGAATGTTTTCGGGACTTCACCGGAAAAGCTGGTCTCCTTCGCGTCAATGGACACGGATGACCTTCATCTGAAGGTGGATGAGCAGTGTGCCGTCATCGGCCAGTATAAGAACGGGGCCCTGGCGGTCCTCCAGGCGGCGATCCGGACTGCCATGCCCGATACCGCGTGGATCTACGGGACGAAGGGATACATCCGCATGCCGGTCTTCTGGAAACCGTCCGTGATGGAGATCACCACGCAGGAGGGGACCAAGACTGTTTCGATGCCGGTCTCACAAAAGCTGGAGGGCATCGAGGACGAGGGCTACCAGTACGAAGTGAGACACGTAAATGACTGCCTGCGGCAGGGACTGACCGAGTCACCGCTGGTGCCGCATGATGTGACGAGGGCCGTGCTCAGGCAGTGCGACGCCCTGCGCGCGCAGTGGGGACTGAAGTATCCGTTTGAAGAAATGTGAATGAAACCGGAGATGAACGGAGGCCTTTTATGAAATGGATGATCGCGTCCGATCTTCACGGATCGGCTTACTACTGCCGGAAAATGCTGGAAGCCTTTGAACGGGAGAAGGCAGACCGGCTGCTTTTTCTTGGAGATATTCTCTACCACGGCCCGCGAAACGATCTGCCGCGGGATTACGCCCCGAAGGAAGTCATCCGGATGATGAATTCCCTCTCAGACCGGATCCTGGCCGTGCGGGGCAACTGCGAGGCCGAGGTGGACCAGATGGTCCTGGACTTCCCGGTCCTCGCTTCCTACGCCGTTCTGGAGCTGGGCGCCGGCACGGGCAGCAGCGGCAGCATCATATACGCCACCCACGGCCATGTCTGGAACATTGACAACCTGCCGCCTCTTAAAAAAGGCGACATCCTGCTGTACGGACATACGCACGTGCCGCTTTGCGAAGAAAAAGACGGGATACATTGCCTGAACCCGGGGTCCGTGTCACTGCCCAAAGAAGGCAGCGAACACAGCTATATGACGCTCGAAAACGGCGTATTTTCCTGGGTTTCTTTTGAGGGGTCTGACCCTTTTCGCACGTTGAAGTGCAAAAGTTTTGAGGGGGAGGAGATAAGGTGAACGGGAACAGTATGCTGGAGATCCGCCATTACTCGAAATCCTACGGCGGAGGGAAGAAGGCGGCGGATGATGTGTCCCTGACCGTGGAATGCGGGGATATCTGCGGCTTTATCGGCCACAACGGCGCCGGCAAGTCGACGACGATCCGTGCTGTGGTGGGCGTCCTGGATTTTACGGAGGGCGAGATTTTTATCGGCGGGCATTCGGTGAAGGATGAACCGATGGAATGCAAGAAGATCACGGCGTATATTCCGGACAATCCGGATCTTTACGAGAACCTGACGGGCATCCAGTACCTGAATTTTATCGCGGATGTTTTTGAGCTTGGGGCCGCCGAGCGGGAGGAGCGCATCAGAAAGTACGGGGATCTGTTTGAGATCACGCGGGATCTGGGCGACCTGATCAGCTCCTATTCCCACGGGATGAAGCAGAAGGTGGCGATCATCTCCGCGCTGATCCATGAGCCGAAGCTTCTTGTGCTGGATGAGCCTTTTGTGGGCCTCGATCCGAAGGCGTCCTTTACACTGAAGGAGATCATGCATGAAATGTGTGATCGGGGGACGGCGGTCTTCTTTTCAACTCATGTGCTCGATGTGGCGGAGAAGCTGTGCAACAAGGTGGCAATCATAAAGCACGGCAGGATCATTTTTTCCGGGACCATGGAAGAACTGACGGAAGGCCAGTCACTGGAAGAGGCATTTCTGGAGGCGGATCATGAAGAAATACAGCATTCTTCTTAAGACGATGCTCCTGTCCTCCAGCCTGGGGAATATCCGCAGGCACACGTATGACAGGAAAAAGAAAAGAAAGATCATCGGAAGCCGCATCGGTCTTACGCTCCTGTGCGCGATGCTCATTGCCTACAGCATCCTGATCTGTGTCGGCTTCGGAAAGATCGGGATGACCGGTGCGGTCCCGGTGATGTGTGCCCTGGTGATCAGCTCGCTCGCTTTTGTATTCACCTTTTTGAAGTCCAACGGATATCTGTTCAACTTTAAGGAATACGACATGCTGATGGCGCTCCCGTTTAAGACGAGGACCGTCGCCGCCTGCAAGTTCCTGTATATGTATATCAAGAGCCTGCCATGGTACCTGAGCATCTCCGCTGCCATGCTGGCCGGATATGCGTACTATGCTCGGCCGCCCTTCTATACCTATATCATATGGATCATCCTGTCCCTGATCCTGCCGGTGATCCCGATGCTGGCGGCGTCATTTATCGGATTTCTGATCGCGAAGATCAGCTCGGGATTTAAGAAGACCAACCTGATCCAGACGATCTTTACCTTCGTGATCATCGTCCTGAGCTTCAGCCTGCGCTACATTATAGAGGCGCTGATCGGAGACGATAAGATAGAAGCGGTTTTAAGCGGCATTTCGATGATGACAGGCCGGGCTTCGGGGATCTACTTTCCGGCCGGGTGGTTTGCCGCTGCGGTCACCAGGACGGATATTCCGAAGATGCTGGCACTGACCGGACTTAGCTTCGCGTTATTCGCAGCGGTGTTTTACATCGTCGGAAACTCCTACAGGCAGATCAACTCCGCGATCAGGTCCCATGCCGCGTCGAAGAACTACCGGATGAGAAGACAGAAGAAGAGCAGTGTGGTCAATGCGATCGCCTTCAAGGAATTCAAGAGGCTGACCGGATCCACCGTGTACATGACGAACGCTGCGGTCGGCGAGCTTCTGGCCGCCCTGCTGGGGATCATCACCCTTGTTCTCGGCTTTGACAGGATCATCGCGATCATCACGCAGGGGGCGCCCATCGACCCGGCCATACTCCAACCGGCCATCCCCTTTGTCGTGTACTTCTTTGTCGGCATGGTGGCGACCACGGCATGCTCCCCGTCGCTGGAGGGAAAGAACTACTGGATCCTGCAGAGCCTGCCGATCGAAAAAAAGACGATCCGCCAGGGAAAAATGTTGTTTAATATGTACCTTACAGTTCCCTTTATGCTGTTTGCCGTACTTTGTATGTGTCTGTCATTCAAAGTTCCACTCCTCAACACGGTGCTGTACCTGATCCTGGGAGTCGCGCTGTGCGCCTTCTCCACAGCCTGGGGCTGCGTTTGCGGAGTCTGGCATATGCGCACAGACTGGGAGAACGAGGTGGAAGTGATCAAGCAGGGTGCGGCGGTCGTCATCTACATGCTGCCCAACATGCTTGCTGCGATGGGGCTGGTCGTGCTGATGGTGTGGCTTGGCACAAAGATGGATCATACGCTGCTGACAGTCATCGCAATCGGGATCGCCGGGCTGCTGGCGGGAGTGTGCTACAAGATCGCGATCCGGCTCCGCTGACATAGAAAAGGCCTGCAAAATATTCTTGCGAACGCGCGGAGGATATGTTATGTTATTCCCAGTATATTTCTAGAAAGAAAGGGGAATACCTGATGAGAAAAGAATATGAAGCTCCGAAGGCAGAGAAACTTGATTTTGATTATTCAGAAGTCGTAACAGCCAGCAATACGGGTACGGGCTGCATGATCGCCGGTATGACCACAACATATTCGGATGGAAGCGGCAACACTTATCAGACATCTGTTCCCGGCGACGAATAAAGAGAAATTGTAAAAAGCGCCTCGTTTTCGAGGCGTTTTTTTGATTTGACGGAGGTCGTGTTCAAGATGAAGGAGCCGAAAAATGGCTTTGAATACCTGAAAAGAAGGCATGAGCAGGAACTGGGGAAAAACGTCCGTTTTTCCGGATTCAAACGGTACCTGGAAGTGAAGGCCCGTGAAAAGGGAACCCCTGTCAGCGGCCAGTTTGAACTGACGCCGCTCTGCAATTTCGACTGCAGGATGTGTTACGTCCACCTCCGGAAAGACCAGCTTAAAACGCAGGATGTCATGACGGCGGATCAGTGGAAGCAGCTGATCAGGCAGGCCTGGGAGATGGGCCTGATCAGGGCGACCCTGACAGGGGGTGAGTGCCTGGCGTACCCCGGGTTTAAAGAGATCTATCTGTATCTGCACAGCCTCGGCTGCGAGGTCGTGGCGCTGACGAACGGTTTTTTGATCGATGACGACTGGATCCGCTTTTTCAGGGAGCATCCGCCGGCGCAGATCCGGATCACCCTCTACGGATACGATGACGATACTTATGAAAATGTGACGGGTCGAAGATGCTTTGACCGGATCCGCGCGAATATCCTGAAGCTGAAGGATGCGGGGATGCCGCTGACGATCTCGGTGACGCCCAACCGCTTTCTCGGGGAGGGAGTCTTTGAGACGATCCGCACGGCCAAAAGCCTGTGCCAAAGCGTCCTGATCAGCAATACGCTGTTTGCCCCGAGGCAGGAGACCGGACGGGCGCAGGAAGGGCATAAGATCAGCGATGAAGATTACCTTCGGATGTACACGCTGATAAATGAGCTGGACGGAAAGGAGACGGTCCCGATCCCCAAAGACGAGCTGCCGCCGGCGGGCGGTCCTTCCCATGAGTGCAGGGAATGCGGGGTCGAGTGCGGCGCCGGACGATCGGGCTTCAGTATAGACTGGAAGGGAACCATGCGTCCCTGCACCCGGTTTTATGCGATCGAGGCGTTTCCGCTGCGGGACGGATTTGAAAAAGCCTGGCGGGAAATGAACCGGGTGGCCGCTTCCTGGCCGCGGGTCGCCGAATGTGAGGGCTGCGCCTACGCCACGGCCTGCATCAGGTGTCCGGCCAATATGCTTGCCTATGCCGAAGCGGGAGTACAGCCGGTTAAAATGTGTGAGAGGACAATGTTTTTCGTGGAAAACGGGGTCTGGAACATCCCGGAATGCGATGACTGAAGAAAAGCCCGGGAGGGCAGTTTGCGAACGATTGATGTTTCGGACGAGGACATTTGAATGAATACAGACGAGAAAAAACAATTATATAAGATCCTGATCATCCTCGGCGCCGTGGCGGTGCTGCTCAGCGTGATCCTCACGGTGTTCTTCCGGACGGATCTTGTGATGAAGCTGATCGGCCGGGCCATGACTGTCCTGGAGCCGTTTTTCTGGGGAATTGCGATCGCTTATATCCTGCATCCGATCAGCGCATCCATCGGGCGCTTCCTGACAAAGATCGAGCGAAAGATCAGTAAAAAGCAAAGGCCCGGCCTGATCAGGACGATCAGCGTCCTGGGCGCCATCATTTTTATGTTCGCGGTCATCACCCTGCTTCTTCTGGCACTGCTTCCCGAGCTGATCTCCAGCATCAGCAGCCTGATCAGTCAGCTGCCCGGTGCGCTGCGAAGCTTTGAGGAGTGGGTCAGCTCTCTCGACCACGGCGGGACCTCGCATGAGGTGGTCACCACTATCCAGGCGGCGGTCGACACGCTGGGCGACAAGCTGCAGAATTACCTGCAGACCGATGTGCTGCCCAACTTGGAGACACTGGTCACCAACGTGACGAGCAGCTTCATGGGCCTCCTTTCCGTGGTGAAGAATATCGGCCTCGGATGCATCATCTCCGCCTATATCATGGGCAGCTGGGAAAAATTCATCGCACAGGCGGGCATGATCGTCTACGCGCTCTTCCCGAAAAAAACAGCCGACTGGATCCGCCGGGAAGCGAAGTTCACCGACCGGATGTTCAGCGGTTTTATCCACGGGAAGGTATTCGATTCACTGATCGTGGGCCTGATCTGCTTTGTCTTCTGTATGATCACAAAAATGCCGTACGCACTGCTTGTCAGCGTTATTGTGGGTGTGACGAACATCATCCCGTTTTTCGGGCCTTACCTGGGAGCCATTCCCTCCGCTCTGCTGATCCTGACCGTCTCGCCGGTCAAATGCCTGATCTTTGTTGTCTTCATCATTCTGCTCCAGCAGTTTGACGGAAACTACCTCGGACCGGCTATCCTGGGCGACCGTCTGGGCATCTCCGGGATCTGGATCCTGTTTTCCATCCTGGTCTTCAGCTCCCTGTGGGGGATCCTTGGCATGCTGATCGGAGTGCCGGTGTTCGCGGTGATTTATGACCTGATCAGCAGCCTTGTCGCTGCCGGGCTCAGAAAGCGCGGGCAGGAAAAGCGCCTGGCCAGATATGAAGATACATTCCACAGCGAAAAAAAGTAAAAGGGGAACGTTTATGACAATAAAAAAGTTACTGCCGGTGCTGGTCTGCACCGCTGCTGTATTCTGCGCGGCGGGGGCCGTGCGGGCGTCAAAGCCTGATCTTGAAAGTGTTGAAATGGTGGCCCTGATACAGGAAGGCCTCAATGCCGCCGGATACGACTGCGGCACGGCCGACGGCATCGCCGGCGAAAACACAAAAGCGGCTATCCGCAGCTACCGGGAGGCGAACGCTCTGCCGGAGGGCGATCAGATCGATGCCGGGCTTTTCAACGCCCTGACGCTGACCGGTGAAGAGCAGGCGCTTGTGCATAAGGCGGAGGAGATCTGCGCCGATGTGCTGGAGGAGGGCAATGAGACGGGGGAGATCACCCTGTATGAAGGGGACCTGTACATAACCGTCCTTCCGGACTATACGGCGCAGGAACTGCTCCCGGTCCAGGAGACCGCCCAGGCCGTCACAAAGGCCATCGCCGCGGAGGAGGATCTCTCGCCGCTGTGGGAGACCGTTACCTTCAGCTTCGGTGTGCTCGGTGAGATCGAAAACAGGAAAGAAGACTACCAGAACATCACAGGCGTGAAGGAAGCGCTGGACGAGTACGAGGCTTTTATCGCCGGATACTGCACCTTCATGCAGGACTTCGACGGGAAAAATCCGGCTGCGCTGTCGTCGTATTTCTCACTGGTTCAGGAATATGATGCGTACGAGGAGAAGATCGGGGCCATGAAGGAGGCCATGATGTCAGAGGAGGACCGCCGGTACTTTGACGAGGTGCTGGAGAGGGTGCAGGAGCAGCTGGCCGGGGTGGAGCAGCAGTGAGCCAGGAGACATATCTTCTGACTCACTAAAAAAGCGAGTCAGGAGATACATCCCCTGACTCACCGGCATTTACTCTGTTACAAGATAGTTGGCGTTCACATAGCCTCTTCCATTGGTTTTGGGTGAATATACCCACACATAAGGATTTCCGTCCCGGCCGACGGTATTGCCGCCTTCGATAAAGACGTAATCTCCGTTGAAGAGCTCGTGGCCGCGCTGCTCATTGCCGTGGTCATAATTAGGCTGGGTGCGCAGTGCCAGGTAGCCGGTTTTGAGGTTGGCTACTTTTCTCCTGTAGATGTTGCCGGTGGCATTACCGCCGCTTACGCCGGCAAGTTCTTCTTCGTTGATTTTATTGAGATCGGTCATGGTTTATACCTCCGTTTATTAATGATCGCGTGTTGTCCGCTGTTTATATTCTATTATACGTTGGAGTGCGGCTGAAATCTACAGGAGCCGGGAGAATTTGTGATCCGGGCGAAAATCTGTTCGATTGTCCGCTTTTTTGGACCCTGCCTTTGAGATACTGCAGATAACAGGAAACACTGTTGAAGTTATCTCAGATCAAAGGAGGCGGATGACATGAAGGGATACAGCGTAGAGAGCGGTTACATGGGACTGGTGGACGGCAGATACATGTTATTTGCTTCAGAGGAAGACTACAGAGAGTACCTGGAAGAGTGACAGACAGATAAAAGAACAAAAGAGCAGAAGAGGATCCGGCTTCCGGCCGGATCCTTACGGTTCATTGGCGCCTGAAAGGCGCATTTTTAAACAGGAGCAGAGCAGTGGAAAAATATGTTGCGATCAACGAAGAAGGCTTCAGCATAAGGGGAAAGATCTATGCGCGGGAGATGAGCGGGATCGGCCGGGTCATCCTTTTCGGACACGGCTTTGGCGGTCACAGGGACAACAAGGCGGCCGAGAGGTTCGCGAGGCGTATCCTGGAGAAAAATAAGGGAGTGGCGGTCATGACCTTTGACTGGCCCTGCCACGGGAGCGATGCCCGCAAAAAGCTGCGCCTCGAGGAATGCGACACGTATCTGCGGCTGGTGCTGGAATTCATCCGCAGCCGGTTTTCCGACCCGGAGATCTACGCATATGCGACGAGCTTCGGGGCGTACCTGTTCCTGAAATACATGGCTGAGCACGGGAAAGTGTTTGTCAGGACCGCGCTTCGAAGCCCTGCGGTCAACATGTATGAATCGATCACCGGAGATATCATGACGGACGCCGACCGCAGCCTGATCGGGAAGGGAAAGCCGGCGAAGGTAGGCTTTGACAGGAAGGTTGAGATCGACGGAGAGTTCCTGGAGAGCCTGAAGCAGGCTGATATCCGGGAAATTGATTTCCTCGATTTCGCGGATGATATCCTGATCATTCACGGGACGAAGGACGAGATCATTCCTTTGGAAGTGGTGAAAGCGTTCTCGGAGCAGAACGTGATCGAGCTGGTCGAGGCGGAGGGAGCTGACCACCGGTTCCAGAACCCGCTGCATATGGACGAAGCGATCGCCCGGATCGCCGCCTTTTTCGGAATGCGATAAACAAAATATTAAGAAAATCGAAAGCCGTTGAAAAAATGCACGTTTTCTGTGAAAATGGGAAGGAGAAGCTGCCTGGAAAAGTAGCATAAGAGGAAAACGTGAATGGAAAACAAAAAAGCGGACAGAAGACTCCGTGATGCGATCCGGGGCTGCCTTTTCGGAGGCGCGGTCGGGGATGCCCTCGGGTACCCGGCGGAGTTTATGAGAGAGAAAGAGATAACGGCGGAGTACGGCCCCGACGGGATCACTGCGTACGAGAGGGATCCCCTGGCCAGGAAGGCGGTCATTTCCGATGACACGCAGATGACGCTGTTCACGGCGAACGGACTGCTGGTATGGGAAACGGAGCGGAGCGCAGCTTCGCCAAGGCAGTATGTGGCGCGCGCTTACAGGGACTGGCTGATGACGCAGGAATCTTCCTTAAGAGCGGTGCAGGCTTCTGAAAGAAATACAGCAAAAGGCGGATATTCCTGGCTGCTGGACGTACCTGAACTTTATCACCGGCGCGCACCAGGGATCACCTGCCTTAGCGCGCTCGGCGACAGTGAGTATTATGATGATTACGTGAAGGAGAAGGTCAACCAGAGCAAGGGCTGCGGCGGGATCATGCGCGTGGCGCCGATCGCTCTGGATCATCATATCGGCGGCATCGAGGAGGTCGATATGGAGGGGGCACAGGCGGCCGCGGTCACGCACGGGCATTCGCTCGGATATATGACCTCTGCGGTGCTGGTGCATATCATCCACCGGATCGTTTATCCGCCGGAAGGAACGCAGATGACGCTGGAGGAGATCGTGCGGGAAGCGCGCGATACCGCCGCGAAGATCTTTGCGGGGGATCCCGGTCTGCTGAAGATGTCACAGGTCATCGAGATCGCACTGGAGCAGGCCCGCAAGAGCCGGGAAAAAGAAAGCACCCGGGAGGAGGACCTGAATAATATCCACCGCATCGGGGAAGGCTGGGTGGCTGAGGAGACGCTGGGCATCTCACTGTACTGCGCACTCAGGCATCAGGATGATTTTTCCGCTGCGATGATCGCGGCGGTCAATCACCGCGGCGACAGCGATTCGACGGGAGCGGTGACCGGAAATATCCTCGGAGCTCTTCTCGGATATGAGGCGATCGATGAGAAATGGAAGAAAGAACTGGAGCTGGCTGACGTGATCCTCGAGATGGCGGATGATCTTTATCTGGCTGCCGGGACACAGGAAAAGGAACCTTATCATACCAGGGCCTGGAAGAAGAAATATGTGGAGATGCGCCGGTATGAAAAATGAGAGGGACTGACATGATCACAAATGATAAAGGTATCGTTGACCTGAAACACCAGGTTTTAAGAGAAGTATGCCGGATGGAGTGGGAGGACCGACTGTCGCCTGAGGAGACGGAAAAGCTGGTCTATGAGCTGATCCCTGGGCATAAGCCCCAGTACCGGTGCTGTGTCTACAAGGAGAGGGAGATCATCCGCGGCCGCATCCGGATGGCCGTCGGACTCGGCGCGGACCCGGCCAATCCGTCTGAGAACGTGGTCAGTGTCATCCCGGCTGCCTGCGATGACTGCCCCGTCCAGGAATACTCCGTGACGGACAGCTGCCGTTTCTGCCTTGGAAAGCCCTGCCAAAGCGCCTGCCGCTTCGGGGCGATCTCCATGGGGGAGAACCGGATGCATATCGATTCCGAAAAGTGCAAAGCCTGCGGGCTGTGCGCCGGGGCCTGCCCGTTCGGCGCTATCGTTCACCTGGAGCGGCCGTGCCGGAAATCCTGCCCCTCGGATGCCATTTCCTACGATGAGAACGGCATCTGCATGATCGACGATGAGAAGTGCATCTCCTGCGGACACTGCATCCACAATTGCCCCTTCGGCGCCATCGGATCGAGGATCTTCGCGGTGGATGTGATCAGGAAGATCAAGGAAGGAAAGCGCGTGGTCGCTATGTGCGCCCCGGCGACGGAGGGTCAGTTCGGCAAGGATATCACCATAGGAGCGCTGCGGGAAGCCCTCAGAAAGATCGGGTTCGCGGACATGGTGGAGGTCGGCCTCGGCGGCGATATGACAGCAGCCTACGAGGCGAAGGAGTGGATCGAAGCCAGGAAGGAAGGCAGGAAGATGACCACCTCCTGCTGTCCGGCGTTTATCTCCATGATGAAGAACCGCTTCCCGGAGCTGTACAAGGAGAACCGCTCTGACACTGTCTCCCCGATGGTGGCTGTGTCCAGGTATCTTAAGTATATGGATCCGGACTGTGTGACCGTGTTTATCGGGCCGTGCATCGCCAAGAAAGCGGAGACGATGAATGAGGACATTGTGCAGAGGCCGGATTACGCCCTGACTTACGGCGAGATCGTGGCCATGCTCGATTCGCGCAGTGTGACGATCGAACCGGTACAGGAGGAGTATCAGGAGGCCTCCCTGTTCGGCAAGAAATTTGCGGGAAGCGGCGGCGTCGCGGCGGCCGTGCTCGAAGCCATGCAGGAGATGGGGGAGGACACTTCCGGTATCTCACTGCTGACCTGCGCCGGAGGCGACGAGTGCAAGAAGGCTCTGACCATGCTGAAAGCCGGGCGGCTTAAGGAAGATTTTGTGGAAGGGATGATCTGCCCGGGCGGCTGCGTGGGCGGTCCGTCCAAACACCAGGCGGAAGGCCTGGTGCTGAAAGCGAGAGCCGAGCTGTTCACGAAAGCGGACCGGCGCGGCATCCTGGAAAATCTGGAGAAATATCCCATGGATGATTTTTCGATGTACAGAGACGGGAGATGACCCTTCAGAAAAGGCGGCGGCGGCTCCGGAGGGGCCGCCGTTTCTGTGGAGAAACAGAGTATGTATGAACTGATACAGGTTTCCGGAAACGACTATTATATCCAGAGCCCGGCGAAGATCGGGATCGTCAGAACGGGAGAGGATCCGCTCTCTTATCTGGAGACGCTGGAGAGTGTAAAAAGATGCGCGCAGCCCGGTTTGTGCCGTCTCACGCCGCAGTAACGCAGGACATAGGCCCGCTCTCACAGGTGAATATTGACAAGGTAAATGAGATCGCGCAGGTGATCCTCGGGATCTGCCGGGAGCGGGCAGCTGGAGGCGGTGATCGAAAGAAACCGGCTGATCTGGAAGACGCAGGCCTGAATGGTTTGGAAAAGAGCCGGAGCGGCTCATCAGATGAGGTATTGAATGAAAAAGGAACTGGAAAAATACCGTCTTGTAGAACGGAGCATTCAGAAGACATATCATAAGGGATTGTGGACTCCGTTCGTGCGGGCCGTAAAGCAGTACCAGCTAATTCAGGAGGGAGACAGGATCGCCGTGTGCATCTCCGGCGGCAAGGATTCCATGCTGATGGCAAAGCTGATGCAGATGCTGCACCGGCACAGCGACGTGCCGTTCGAGATCGTCTATCTGGTCATGGACCCGGGGTACAACCGGATCAACCGCGAGAAGATCGAGAGTAATGCCGCCCTGCTGCATATCCCGATCACGGTGTTCGAGACCCGTATCTTCAATATTGCCAACAGCCAGGACGAGTCCCCCTGTTACCTGTGTGCCAGGATGCGCCGCGGAAACCTTTATGCGAAGGCCAGGGAGCTCGGATGCAATAAGATCGCCCTCGGACATCATTTGAACGACGTGATCGAGACGACGCTGATGGCGATGTTCTACAGCTCCCAGCTGCAGGGCATGCTGCCGAAACTGCACAGCACCAATTTCGAGGGAATGGAGCTGATCCGGCCTCTCTACTGCATCCGGGAGGAGGACATCATTGCCTGGCAAAACGGCAACGGGCTGGAGTTTATCCAGTGTGCGTGCCGGTTTACCGAGAATGTCTCGAAGAGCGGGGACGGGATCGGGAAATCGAAAAGGCAGGAGGTCAAACAGCTGATCAAACAGCTTCGCAGGGATAACCCGGAGATCGAGAACAGCCTGTTCAACAGCATCCACGCCGTAAACATTGAGACCTTCCCGGGATACAAAGCCGAAGGAACCCGGCATTCCTATCTGGAGAATTACGATGAGAAACACAGGTGAAAACCAGGAAATACTGACAGAAGAACTTGAAAAAAAGCTGACTGCCCTGCGTGAATATATCCGCTCCCTCGGGTCACTGGCCGTGGGGTTCTCCGGCGGGGTGGACTCCACCCTGATGCTGGCGGCGGCTTTCGATGTACTGGGCGATAAGGCGCTGGCGGTGACGGCTTTTGCTGAATCGATCCCGGAGCGGGAGCTGGCAGAAGCGAAGGATTTCTGCGCACGGCGAGGCATCCGGCACATCATTGCAGACGTGGAGCAGCTGAAAATAGAGAGCTTCCGCATCAACAGTCCGGACCGGTGCTATCACTGCAAACGGGCGATCTTCACCCGGATCGGGCAGATCGCGGCTCAGAACGGGATCCGGTATCTGGCGGAGGGATCGAATATGGACGATCTGGGCGACTACCGCCCGGGACTTCGCGCCGTCGAGGAACTGTCCGTCAAAAGTCCCCTTCGCGAGGCGGGCCTTACTAAGGCTGATATCCGGAAGATCTCGAGAGCGCTTGGTCTGCCCACCTGGGACAAGCCTTCCTATGCGTGCCTGGCCTCGCGCTTTGTATACGGGGAGGAGATCACCGTCGAAAAGCTGCGGATGGTCGAGAAGGCGGAAGATTTCCTGATCGGGCGAGGCTTTGCCCAGGAGCGCGTCAGGATGCACGGGCGGATGGCCAGGATCGAGGTGCCGCCGGAGGATATTGCGCGTCTTGCCTCAGAGGAGGACCGCTCCGCCGTTTTTGAAGAATTTAAAAAGATCGGGTTCGATTTTGTGACGCTGGACCTTGGCGGCTACCGGACGGGCAGCATGAACGCGTCGATCGGAAAGGACATGTAGGCTCTGAGCCTCTTTTACGTATATTCCTCAGAGGGAGTTATTCTGAGAGGAGTTTATCATGAAGAAGAACAAAAAACGCGGGCCCGACCGGAAGATCTTCGAAGAGGAGATGGAGCGGCTGACGGTCCGCGATGAGATCCGGAAAATGAGCACCTTCACGCAGCATCAGGGCAACAATACACTGCAGCATGTGAGAAATGTGGCTTACCGGAGCTTTGAGCTGGCGGAGAAATTCGGCTGGGACATCGATGAGAAAAACCTGGTCAGGGGAGCCATGCTCCACGACTATTATTTGTATAATATCCGGCAGGAAGGGATCAGCAGTTACCGGCACGGCACCAGACACCCCGCCAGAGCGCTGGAGAACGCGAGGGAGATCTTCGACCTGTCAGAGAAGGAAGAAAACATTATCCGCAGTCACATGTGGCCGCTGACACTTTTCCATGTTCCGCGCAGCAGGGAGGCTTTGCTGGTGTGTCTCGCGGACAAGGACTGCGCCATAAAGGAGATGTTCCTGGGCAAAAAGAACCTGGAGGGAAAATGACGAATGAGCGGGAATTGTGAGACATGCACCTATCTGACTTATGATGAGGATTATGAGACTTATATCTGTGATGCAGCCATGGACGAGGACGATTACATAAGACTGCAGGAGCAGTCCTTTAAGGGATGTCCCTATTATCGAGACGGCGATGAATACCGCGTCGTGAAAAAACAGCTTTGAGAAAGGGCGTGGCGGTTATGCAGGATTTTACTTTCCAGATAAATTATGACGAGGCGTCTTATACGATCATGAGCTACGCCGGGGATGAAGCGGACGTGGTCATTCCCGGGCAGTACGCGGGAAAGCCGGTGACCATTCTTTTTGATCATCTGTTCGCCGGCCACAAAGAGCTGCGCTCGGTCACCTTCCCGGATACGGTCACGGATCTGGGGGAATTCCTGTTTGACGGCTGTGAGTCGCTCCGGCATATTCAGCTGCCTCCCGCCCTGGAAAACCTGTGGGGATATACCTTTGTACGCTGCGGCCTGGAGGAGATCACGCTTCCGGACACGGTCAGCACGATCCCTCCGTACGCTTTCAAGGAGTGCCGGAACCTTAAGCGAGTCGTATGCGGAAAGGGCATGAAAAAGATACATGCGTGGGCATTTGGCGGGTGTGATAAACTGACGGATCTTGTATGCGGCAGGAACGTCGATATCAGTCCGGATGCTTTTAAATTAAATGAGAGGATACTCAGGTTAAGTTACCAATAACAAAGAGTCAAGAGGACGGGAAATGAAACGCATCGGACTTATCTCGGATACACACGGGCTCCTTCGCCCGGAGGTGACGGAGGCGCTGGGAGACTGCTGCGCCATCCTGCACGGCGGCGACATCAACCGGCAGGAGATCCTGGACCGGCTCAGTGAGATCGCGCCTGTTCATGCGGTGCGGGGAAACAACGATAAAGAGTGGGCAGAGCATCTGCCGCAGATGCTGGACTTCACGCTTTACGGCCTTCATGTTTTCATGACGCATAAAAAGAAGGATCTGCCGAAAAACATACACGACTATGATCTGATTCTATACGGACATTCTCATAAATATGAGGAGAAGACAGAGGACGGAACTTACCTGATAAATCCCGGAAGCTGCGGGCCGAGAAGATTCAACCAGGAGATCACCATGGCAAAGCTGACGCTGGATGAGGATGGCAGGATCGCCGCTCTCACGCGCATCGACATTCCGCATCAGTCTCCGGGCATAAGTCCTGAGCAGATCCGGCGCCAGGACATCGAGCGGGTAATCAGGGAGATCAAAAAAGGCCGGAGCGTCAAACAGATCGCCGCAGCAACCGGACTGGGGGAAGCGCTTTCAGAGCAGATCTGCCGGCTGTATTTGACTCATCCCGGAGTGGATGCCGACGGGATCATGACAAAGATGGGCTTGTGATGAGGACAGTTTAACGCGTTAATTTACGAAAAGGGTCAGACCCCTCAGGGGGAATGGAGGGATTATGAAGATCAACGCCTATGAAAAGGAACATTTGAACCAGCTACGGGCCGGGCTGGCGGAGTGCACGGTCCTTTTGAAAAGCAACGGTGATTTTCCTCTCGAAAAGCCGGGGAAGATCGCCCTTTTCGGCAGCGGCGCCCGCCGCACGGTAATGGGCGGCACCGGCTCCGGGGAGGTGAATTCCCGTTTTACGGTGAGCGTGGAGCGCGGCCTGGAGCTGGCCGGCTTTACGGTGACGACCGGGGCATGGCTGGATGCATACGACAAGGCGGCGGATGACGCGCATCGCCGTTTCATCAGGGACCTGAAAAAACGCGTCGCGAAGGAGCACGGGAATATCTTCCTGGAGGCGATGGGGGCGGTCATGCCGGAGCCCGAATACAGCATTCCGACGGAGGGAGAGGGCGATACGGCCGTATATGTCCTTGCCCGCATTTCCGGGGAGGGAGCCGACCGCCGGCCCATTCCAGGCGATGTACTGCTGACCGGGACCGAGATCCGCGACATCCTTGCGATCCGCAGGAAATACAAAAAGTTTATGCTGGTCCTCAACGTGGGCGGACCGGTGGATCTCGAACCGGTGAAGGATGTGGAAAACATCCTGGTCCTGTCCCAGCTCGGCGTCGGAACGGGCGTTGCCCTGGCAGATATCCTGCTGGGGAAAAGCACGCCTTCAGGAAAACTCTCGACTACCTGGACCGCCTGGGGAGACTACCCAGGGATCGGCGACTTCGGCGGTCAGAATGATACCCGCTACCGCGAGGGAATCTATGTCGGTTACCGCTATTTTGACAGCGTTGGCAAAAAGCCGCTCTTCCCGTTCGGCTTTGGCCTTTCTTATACGTCTTTTTCAGTCGGTGAGGCGGGCGTCTCCCGCGAGGGATCGGTGGTCAGCGTGACGGCCTGTGTGAAAAATACCGGCTCTATGCCCGGAAAAGAAACAGTGCAGGTCTATGTCTCCGTGCCGGGCGTGAGGCTGGATCAGCCTTACCAGACGCTGGCGGGTTTTGCCAAGAGCGATGAGCTTCTTCCCGGGCAGAGCGCGCAGGTCAGCCTGAGTTTTGATCTGAGGGATCTGTCCTCTTTCAGTGAGGAGGAGAACGCCTATGTCCTGGAGGAGGGAGAGTACCTGCTGCGGATCGGGACGAGCAGTGCCGATACCGAGCCTTTCGCCGTGCTGTCTGTGGAGGAACGGATCTTTGTCAGGAAGGTGAGGGAGAGCCTGGGACGCGCGGATGAGCCGGACTGGAAGCCGGAAGAACCGGTAAACGTGAGGATTCCGGAAGGACTCGATGTGATCCGCGTCAGCGCGGAGGATGTGCCGTGTGAAGAGATCTCTTATGAAAGAGTGGAGGAGATCGAACCGGAAGTACAGGATTTAAGTGATGATGAACTTATATTATTGAATATTGGTTCATTCGATCCGAAGGGGATCGTTGCCAGTGTGATCGGAAGCGCCGGCCAGTCGGTAGCGGGCGCCGCCGGTGAGACGACCGGAAAACTCAAAGACAAAGGCATCGATTCCCTGGTCATGGCGGACGGGCCTGCCGGCCTTCGCCTGAACCGGAAATATTTTGTCGACGCGAAGGGGGTTCACGGCATGGAGGCGGCGATCCCGGCGACACTCTCCGAGATCATGCCTGCGCCGGTGACCTGGCTCACCCGCATTCTGGCAAGGAAACCGAAGGCCGGTGACGAGATCCGTGAACAGTATGCAACGGCGATACCCATCGGCACCGCGCTCGCACAGAGCTGGAACACGGAGTTTGCCAAGCTCTGCGGAGATATCGTCGGAGACGAGATGGAGCGCTTCGGCGTGCATCTGTGGCTGGCGCCGGCACTTAACATCCATCGCAGCATCCTGTGCGGAAGGAACTTTGAATATTATTCTGAGGACCCGCTGATCGGCGGACTGATGGCGGCGGCTGTCACAAACGGAGTGCAAAGGCATCCGAGGTGCGCCGCAACGATCAAGCATTTTGCCGCGAACAACCAGGAGTATTACCGGTATACCAATAACAGCATCGTCAGTGGGCGCGCACTGCGCGAGATCTACCTGCGCGGGTTTGAGATCTGCATCCGTACTTCACAGCCCCACGCGCTCATGACCTCCTATAATCTGGTCAACGGCGTGCACACGTCGGAGAGAGCGGACCTGATCGGCGATGTGCTCAGGTCGGAATTCGGCTTTGAGGGAATCGTCATGACAGACTGGATCATCGCGGGGATGGGGCCGAAAAACTCCCCGCACCCCGAAGCACGCGCCGACCGCATCAGTGCGGCGGGTGTGGATCTGGTGATGCCGGGAGCGCAGGTTGATTTTGATAATATCAAAGAAGCCCTGAAGGATGGGCGGATCACGAGAGAGCAGCTGGAGAAAAATGCATCCAGGACTCTTCGTATGATACGGAAGCTTTCAGCCTGAAAAATCTGTCAGATTATTTTGCTATCTCTCTGGCGACAAACACGCCGCTTGCGGAGGCATGGGAGAGGGAGTGGGTGACTCCGCTGCCATCCCCGATGATGTAGAGGCCTTTGTGGCAGGACTCCAGGTGCTCATCGACCCGGACCTGCATATTGTAGAACTTGACTTCCACGCCGTAGAGCAGGGTGCCGTCGTTGGCCGTGCCGGGAGCGATCTTGTCGAGAGCATAGATCATCTCGATGATGCCGTCGAGGATCCGCTTGGGCAGTACGAGGGCTAGGTCGCCGGGCTCCGCCTGCAGGGTGGGAACGACAAAGTTTTCCGCGATGCGCTTGGGCGTGCTGCGCCGGCCGCGGACCAGGTCTCCGAAGCGCTGTACCAGTACGCCGCCGCCGAGCATGTTGGAGAGGCGGGCGATGCTCTCGCCGTAGCCGTTGCTGTCCTTGAACGGCTCGGAGAAATGCTTGGATACGAGCAGAGCGAAATTCGTGTTCTCCGTCTGGCGGGCTGGATCTTCAAAACTGTGGCCGTTGACGGTCACGATCCCGTTGGTATTCTCGTTGACAACGATGCCGCGCGGATTCATGCAGAAGGTCCTCACCAGGTCCTCAAATTTCTCGGTGCGGTAGACGATCTTGCTCTCATACAGCTCATCGGTCAGATGGGAGAAGAGCTCGGCGGGCAGCTCCACGCGCACGCCAAGGTCCACACGGTTGGATTCGGTCGGGATGGACATCTCCCGGCATACCTTCTCCATCCATTTGCTGCCGCTGCGGCCGACGGAGACGATGCACTTTTTGCAGGTGTAGCTCTCCGAGGCGGTGCTCACGACAAAACCGTCGTCATTTTTTTCGAGATGCTCGACGGGGCTGTTGAAAAAGAAATCAACATGATCCCTGAGCTCTTTATAAAGGTTCTCAAGAACGATATAATTGATATCGGTGCCCAGATGACGGACGGATGCATCCAGGAGCTTAAGGCGATGCTGCATGCACAGCTTTTTGAAGGAAGAGCCCGCTGTTGTGTAAAGCTTTGTCCCTTCGCCGCCGTGGCTCATGTTGATGCTGTCGACGTACTCCATCAGGGAGATGGCTTCGCGCTGGCCGATGTAGCTGTACAGGGTCCCGCCAAAGTCATTTGTGATATTATATTTTCCGTCGGAGAACGCGCCGGCTCCGCCAAAGCCGCTCATGATCGAGCAGGTCTTGCAGTGGATACAGCTTTTGATCCGGTCGCCGTCGATGGGGCATTTTCGCCCGGCCAGCTCACGGCCGGCCTCAAAGACCGCTGTTTTCAGCTGAGGCGCTTTTTTCATAAGTTCATAGGCTGCAAAGATCCCGCCCGGGCCGGCGCCGATCACGATCACGTCATAATTCATGGTATATTCCTCCGTCTCCGCGTCCGGACCGACGCGGCAATCTGGTGTTAAGCCGTATTCACTATATCATGAGTCGGATGCAATATGCAATTTTGTGTTTTGACGGAAAAAACATTCTAAGGGAGAAGCTGATCATATGCCAGAAGGCACAAACAGAAAACATCACAATACCGTTGAGGGAAGCGCCCATGTGAGAAACGGCGTGAAAAGGCTTTTCTTCGCCCTCATTTCGATCATGCTGGAGATCCTGGCCTTGGCGGTCATTTTCACCGGTTTCATCCAGTTTATGCCCTGGCTCGTGGTGGTGATCAGGATCCTGGGAGCGTTGATCGTCCTGGGCATTTTCAGCCAGAACAAAACGGCTTCGCTCAAGATGCCGTGGATCATGCTGATCATGGCGGTGCCGCTGACCGGCGTGACTCTCTATCTTCTGATCGGCCTGGACAAAAACACCAGAAAGATGCGTGAACGGTATGAGGCGATCGACTCCATGCTGATGTGCATGGCCCGCGGTGATACGGAAACAAGGCAGGATCTTCGCAGGGCAGACCCTGCCGGCGCTTCGCTGGCCGCTTATCTTCACAGCTATGCCGGGGCCCCGCTCTTTAGGGACACGAAAGTCACGTATTATCCGGAAGCGTCGGAGGGACTGGAGGCGCAGCTGGAGGACCTAGCAAAGGCTCAGAAGTTCATCTTCATGGAATACCATGCCATCGAAGACAGCGTGAGTTTCCACCGGATCGAAGAGGTGCTGGTGGAGAGAGTGAAGCACGGCGTGGAAGTTCGCCTGTTTTATGATGACATCGGCTCGATCGGCTTTATCACCACAGATTTTGTCAGGCGGATGGAGGCGAAGGGCATACGGTGCCGCGTATTTAATCCCTTCGCTCCCGGCATCAACATTTTCCTGAACAACCGGGATCACCGCAAGATCACCGTGATCGACGGGAAAGTCGGCTTCACCGGCGGCTACAATCTGGCGGATGAATATTTCAATGTGACGCATCCTTACGGGTACTGGAAGGATACGGGCATCCGCCTGGAGGGACCGGCGGTGCAGAGCCTGGGTTCGATGTTCCTGGAAATGTGGAATGCGGTGAGAGACAACGATAAGGATGACAGGGATTTCTCCGCGTATCTGCCCGATCCGGAGCCGCAGGAAGGAGCGCAGGGCTTCGTGCAGCCCTATGCGGATTCCCCGATCGATGACGAGCATGTTGGGGAAGAAGTCTATATCAGCATCGTGGAAGGCGCGCAGGATTATGTGTGGTTTGTCACTCCTTATCTGATCATTACCGATGAGATGAGGCACGCGCTGAGCCTGGCAGCCAAGCGCGGCGTCGATGTGCGCGTGGTCACGCCCGGGATACCGGACAAGAAGCTGGTCTACTCCGTCACGCGGTCCTATTACAACGGACTGGTGAGCAACGGAGTCAGGATCTTTGAGTATACCCCCGGATTCTGCCACTGCAAGATGTCCGTCTCGGATGACCGTGTGGCGACCTGCGGCACGATCAATCTTGATTACCGCAGCCTGTATCATCATTTTGAAAATGGCTGTGTGCTGTACGGGAACGAGGCGGTCATGGCGATCCGGAAAGACTTTGAGGAGATCATGGCGGTCAGCCGGGAGGTGACCGATACCTACCGGTACGGACGGAGCGCATTCCTCCGCCTGGGACAGCTGCTGCTGAGGCTGGCTGCGCCGCTGCTGTGACCTTGTTTCCCGTTTGTTATAAGGACAGGTCCAGCCTCAGCTGGGGATCGATCCAGCTTGACTGTTTTGCCTGGTGGATAACATCTTCCTGCCGGACATGGCCGATCAGGAGCGGTGACTTCGGATCGTGCATTTTCCGGTTGGCATGCACCAGCGATGTGTCGGCGTTCGCATAACAGTAGCGGCACAGATGCGGGCAGGTGTTGTAAGCTCCGATGTCGCCTGTCAGGTAACAGGCACATTCTTTGCGGTTGTTGGGATTTGGCGGCACGATCAGGTGCTGCCCGACCGCTTCCTCGAAGGTCTTTACGGTCATACAGCCGCTGCAGTCCGCCCCGGCTTTCTCGAGGATCCGGCTCTCGCCGCACGGCCGGATGGTCATCCCATGGGAGCGGGCGATCTCCACGAACGCGCGGGTCAGCTCCAGCTGCAGCGGCATGGGGACCGTCCTCACCTCCGGATAATTGCGCCTGACCTTGTCGTACAGATCGATGAAACTGATCACGCAGACTCTGGCTGCCCCGGAAAGCTTTTCACACATGGATGAAAAAGCTTCGATATGCCTCTCGACGGTCCACTCTTCATTAACGATGATCGGATCATAGCGCCACGTGATGTTCTGCGGGCCGACAATATCCGAGATCTGCCGGAAGGAGGCGATCACTTCATCGGGTCCTGGAACATTCGGTTCAATATCCTTTCCGTACGGGGTGATGGTCACGAACCAGTAACGGCGGAAGGGAGTGAGCAGATCCCGGTACGTGAAGAGCGGCGCGGGATTTTTGCTGCAGAAGACGATCAGGTCGACCACCTTCGGATCCAGCTCGTAGCGCGTGACGGAGAGCGGGTTGAAAGGATTACGCACGAGGACATATCCCTCCCGGAGCCGGTTTGCGAACCACTGGGCGTAGAACGCGGGGATATCGGTCCTGTTTCCTGTCTGAATGATCATCTTAAAGCTCCTTTGGCCGGCGCTGCAGCCATCTGTCTTTTGTCAGTCTGGTAAAATGCTCCCGTCTTCTTTCACCGAGAGCCTCCACCATCACGTCATCCTCGGCATGGTCGTAGACAAAGCCGCATTTTTCCTGTACGCGCCGTGATTTTTCATTGCCCTGGTAATAGCCGCACCAGACGGCGCTCATGCCAAGCTCCAGGAAACAGCGCTCCAGAAGACGGCTGACCGCCTCCGGGGCCAGCCCGCGGCCCCAGTAGGGCACACCGATCCAGTAGCCGATCTCGCCTTCGTCCGCCTTCAGATATCTGCGGCCTGTGGCACCGTATGTAATGCCGGCCGCGCCGACCAGGTCCCCGCTTTCTTTGAGTATCACCGCATAGATATCCGGAGTGCACAAAACCTCCCGGATGACCTCAAGGCTGTTGGCCGGATCGCGGTGGACGGGCCATCCCGCCGCCGGGCCGACCTTCGGGTCCTTTGCAAGGCGGTAAAGTGCCTTGGCGTCAGCTTTGTTCTTTTTCCAGGGGCGCAGGATGAGGCGCTCCGTTTCCATGATAAGCGGTTTTTTGTCAGACATTTTTTTAATGTGATCTCCATTACATGATATACTATATTCGTAACATAATCCTGTTTTGTCAAGACAGTGAGGGAATGCTTATGAAAAAGGGAATTGCAGGTATGGCAGCGATGTTCCTGACGGTTGCTGCGGCGGTGGTGATGGTGCCTGCCGAAGCTTCTCTGGCAGGAGAAGGGGCAGCGCAGGGGGAGCCGGTGCCGGTGAAGGTTCTGCTGCTTCCCAAATTTGAAGTGGACAATATGGCCGGCGATTTTCCCGGTGAGGCACAGTATTATTATGAACATTACCTGACCGGGGCGGAGGAATATGAGATCCCGGACGGCGGGGAAGATTCCTGTCTTTATTATAAGGATGGTGTCGCTCTTTATGTGCTGGGTATGGGGAAGGTCAACTCCGCTGTGGGCACCATGGCGGTCCTCACCGACAGCCGCTTTGATTTTTCACAGGCCTATATCATCTCGACAGGCTGCGCCGGATCCTCCGTCGGGACGACGGTCATGGGCGATGTCTTTGTCATCACGGCGGCGGTGGATTATGATCTGGGCCATCACGCGGATGGACGTGAGCTGGCTGATCCGGAGGGGACGACCTGGTTTCATGACTCCGATTATGATTCTTCGGGGGCGGTCATCCTTGATCAGGAGCTGATGGATAAGGTATACGCACTGGTGAAGGATACGCCCCTCGAGACGACGGAGAAGACCCGGAATTTCATGAAGTACGCTTTTGACGGCGAGGACTGGGCACTGCGCGACCCCATGGTGCTGCGGGGGACCACGGTAAGCGGCGACAATTACTGGAAGGGCGTGCACGGACATGAAAACGCGGTGCTCATGGCACAGACCTATCAATGCCCGGATCCCTATGCGCTGACGGAGATGGAGGATGTAGCCGTCGCCCTGGCGGCGCGGCGGATGGGGATGCTTGAGAGGATGATCATCATCCGTGACAGTGTGAATATGGATGTGTTCATGCCCGGGGTCACCCCGGAGAGCCTGTGGGGAGAGAGCGGAACGCCGGACCTTGCGCAGGAGGGAAGTGTGGAAGCGGCCGATATTTTCGCGACCGCCATGAAGAATAATTTCGAGGTGGGGCGGATCATTATTGACAGCATCCTTGAAGGAAGCTTATGATGATATTGTAATCTTTTAAATTTTCCTTTGATTTTTTGTGGATGTTTTGATGCGGCTGCGTATAATACATCAGAACGACAAAAGAACCTGCAAAAGACAAGCGCAGGGGTCGTCGGGAAAAGAAAAAACCAATTATCAAAAATGGAGGATAAAAAAATGATGGAAGATATCAAGAAAATCAATGATCAGGCACTTGAGGATGTTACCGGCGGTACCGTTGGTTATCAGGGACAGTGGATGACAGTCCGCAATCTGTCGGACGGCTATCTGGCAATCAGGACAGCTCCGGCTTTCCAGTATGAGAACGAGATCAACCACATCGGTCTTTACAACGGTGAGCAGGTTCAGATCGCCGGCCAGCCGGTTCAGGGCTCCGGCATCAACGGCACAAAAGCCACCTACGCATATGTCTATGCTCCCAAGTTCGGCTGCTACGGCTATGTGAACGCTTACTACCTTGGCTGATCCTGAAGGATCCTGGTATAAACAGAATAATAATTGAAAAAAGAGGCCGCGGCACTTAGGTGCTGCGGCCTTTGTCATGACCGGCTTTTTGCGGGGCCTTTTGTCCGGACTCTTCCAGGCAGCAGGACAGAACCACCGCCCCGATGATAACAGCCGCCCCGCACACTTCTCTGGCAGTGGGTGCCTGCCCCAGAAGGATCCAGGCAAAGAAAATGGCATAAACGGTCTCCATGGAGGAGATGATCCCGGCCAGCTGCGCGCTCAGATGCCGGAGACCGGTGATAAACAGCGTGTGGGCAATCGCAGTCATCACAACGCCGAGGAGGAGCAGCAGGCCGATATCCGCCGCGGACGGAGACAGTTCTGCTCCCAGCACGACCGGCAGCAGGAGGATGGCAGCTGCCGCCTGCTCATAAAAGGCGGTCTTCGTACCGCCGCAGCTGGTGACAAGACTTTTGTTCATCAGCGTCAGCACGGCATAGGCGAGGGAAGAAATCATGCCGATGACAATGCCCTGGAAATACCGGTCTTCTAAAGTAAATGCCGGGATCGTGATCACAACGCCGGCCAGGACGGCCAGCGCTGTCAGCACGTCAGCGGCACGGGGCTTTTTGTGGGAGAGGGCCGGCTCCAGGAAGGTGACGAACAGCGGAAACGAGGAAAACGTGATCGTCCCGATCGCAACGCCTGAACGCCGGACGGATTCCATAAAAGCCCACCAGTGCAGCGCCAGGACAGCGCCCGCCAGGATCAGCTTAAGAAGTTCCACCCTTGAACGGACTTTGAACGGCATCCGCCGGATCAGCATGTAAAGTCCTAAGGTGACGGAAGAAAACAGGACCCGGCCAAAGGTTATTCCCGAGGCGGGCAGGCTGATCCATCTGGCGAACAGGCCGGCCAGGCCGAACAGCAGGACGGCGATGTTGACCGGGAGGATGGCTTTTTTCACGGAAACAGTTCCTTTCTGCGCCTTTTACAGGATGATGTCCTCCAGGGCCCGCTTGGGCACATAGTGGACATCGTTTTCATCGCGGTAGTAGTTGACGGCGCCGTCTTTGACGTCCGTGAGGACCACTTCTTCATCCGGCTTCCCGATCGCGACGACCAGAATGGGCTCAATACCTTCTCCAAGCTTAAGGGTCTCGATGAAGGCGCTTTTCTGGAAGCTGCCGATCATACAGCCGCCCAGGCCCATCTCCGTGGCGGCCAGAAGGATCGACTGGGCGGTGACACCGACATCGCGGATAAACAGCGGGCGGTTGTCATTGATGTTCATGTCCTGGCAGATCACGATGAAGGCGGTCGGCTCCTTCCCGGGATGGGGAAGGGTCAGCTGCGGCAGTTTTCTCGCCCAGATCGTGGCTTTCTGAAGCTCATCGACTGTCTCTTCCTCGTATGCCAGCGCGAACTTCAGCGGCTGCTGGTTCATGGAGGAGGCGGACAGCCTTGCGCAGTCGACCATCTCCAGCAATTCTTCTCTTGTTACTTTTCTTGTGTGGTCGTACCCGCGATAGCTGCGGTTTTTGATGATCAGTTCTTTTAATTTCATAGATACCTCCCGAATTGAATGCGCGCCGTGCACGCGATAAAAGCTGCCGTGTCCGGTTCCGGATCTATTTTACCATCCGGCGGTTCCAGGCACAATTATTAAAGAACCATAAAGCCCTCTTCCGGTTCATTGCGCTTGAAAAGAAAACGTGCTATTCTTTTCGCAGAAAGTGTGCCGTACCTGCCGGGCGGCAGCATTTGAGTATAAATGCCGAAAGGAGATTGGAAACATGTTTGGCGGTATTTTTGGAAGATTTTTAGCGCTGATATTTGCTTTTTCGATGGGTGTCAGTTTTGCCTCGGAGCAGCCGGCGACAGATTCGGAGTTGAAGCAGAAGGTACAGCAGCACATGGATGTGATCGCGGATGAATCGGCGGCGATCGTGGATGATGTAATCGACGAAGCCCGCAAGGATGAGCGTGTGCAGAAGGCGGAAGAATTCGCCAATGATGTCAATGAGATCGTCGGCAATACGAAGCAGGATATCAAAGATCACTTCGGTCCGGAGGAGGAGACGGAGGATCTGTCCGAGGCCGTCGGTCTTGAAGAGGCTACGGAAGGCATCTGATCCGCGGCTTGGCGACAGGAACATGCTTTTGTTTTGATCAGTCACTGCCCGGTGTTTTCCGGGCAGTTTTTACGTTTCACAGGATAATTGATTATTGAAAGGGAGAGACACAGCCGGGGCAGCCCGAAGCTGTGCAGACGACCTATGCTGACGATCGATCAAGTTTACAAGGAGTACCGGACCGGCACACTGGTGCAGAAAGCGCTGGACGGAGTCTCCATCTCTTTCAGAGAACGGGAGTTTGTGGCCATTCTTGGGCCGAGCGGTTCCGGAAAAACGACGCTGCTCAATGTGATCGGCGGACTGGACCGCTATGACAGCGGTGAGATGACCTTCAACTCCGTTCCGACCAGCAGCTACGGAAACCGGGAGTGGGATACATATCGAAATCATACGATCGGTTTTATCTTCCAGAGCTACAACCTGATCCCCCACCAGAGCATCCTCTCGAACGTGGAGCTTGCGCTGACGCTGGCAGGCGTAAAGAAGGAGGAGCGGCTGAAGAGGGCTAAGGAAGCGCTGGACAGGGTGGGACTCCTCGATCAGGCGTTCAAGAAGCCGATGCAGCTGTCCGGCGGACAGATGCAGAGGGTGGCGATCGCGCGCGCACTGGTCAACCGCCCGTCCATCCTGCTGGCCGATGAGCCGACGGGAGCCCTCGACTCGGATACCGGCGAGCAGGTGATGAAGCTTCTCAAGGAGGTATCGCAGGACCACCTGGTCATCATGGTCACGCACAACCCGGATCTGGCCAGGCGCTACGCGACAAGGATCGTCCAGCTGCGGGACGGGAAGATCACGGACGACTCCGATCCGTACGAGCCCGATGAGGAAAAGCCCGCCGAAAAGAGTGGCATGCCGGGGCGGAAAAGCTCCATGTCATTTCTGACGGCTCTCTCCCTGTCTGTCTCAAACCTGCTCTCCAAGAAGGCGCGCACTATTCTGGTGGCGTTTGCCGCGTCGATCGGGATCGTCGGGATCGCGCTGATCCTTTCGCTCTCAAACGGGGCGAACGCGTATATACACCAGATGGAGAGGGATTCCCTGAGCCAGTATCCCATCGAGATCACCAGCTCGTCCTTCTCTATGGAGGAGACGATGATGACGTTCGCCGCCATGCGGCAGAGTGCCGCCTCCACGGACGGGGACGGGATCACCGAACAGCAGATGATGGGCGGGATGCTCTCCTCGGCGAGCATCAACGACCTGGCTTCCCTGAAGCGCTGGTTCGACAGCGGCTACAGCGGGATGGAGGAGTACACGCGCGGGATCGATTACAGCTACGGGATCAGCCCGCAGATCTACCGCCTGCAGGAGGACGGGTACCGTCAGGTGAACCCGGACCAGACGATGGCGGCGTTCGGCGTGAGTATGGATGACGCGCTGACCGGCGCCATGAGCGGATACAGCTTCAACGAAATGTTCCTGCCCCTGCCGGACAATCGGGCCCTGTATGAGGGGGATTACGACCTGCTGGCCGGCTCGTGGCCGAAGAAGGACACGGACCTGGTCCTGGTGCTGTCCGGTTCGGGCGGCATCCCGGACTTTATGCTCTACACGATGGGGCTGAAGGATTCCGATGAGCTCAATGAGCAGATCCAGAATGTGGTCGCCGGCAACGGCTCCGGGATCAGGAGCGAGGACCTGCAGGACAACCGGGTGTACGATCCCGAGGAGTTCCTCGGCATTTCCTTCAAGCTGCTTCCGGCTTATTCATTGTTTGAAAAAGATGAGAACGTGGGGCTCTGGCTGGATCAGTCCGGCAACGAGAAGAAAGTCCTGAAGCTGCTTGAAAAAGCGGAGGATATGAATATCGTCGGCGTGGTGCGCCCTTCGGAGGATGTTTCCTTCGGGATCCTGGGGATCGGCCTGGAGTATCAGCCCGGGCTGCTTAAACGCCTGATGCGGGAGGCCGGAGAGAGTGACGTGGTCCTTGCCCAGAACGCATCGCCCGATGTCAATATCCTGACGGGGACGGCCTTCGGCGAGGATGATTTCTCCTCGATGGACTCTTATCTGGATATGATCGAGCTGCATCCGGAGCATCTGGACGAGGCGGTCTCCATCCGCTGGGACAGGCTCGGGGAGCTGGAGACGGACGATACGCGCCTGAGCGCCAAACGCCTGGTGAGGATCACCAGGGAGCTTTCGAGAACCGGAAAATCCCCGACACTCGAGAAGATGTTTGAGGCGGCGCTGCCTCTCATGAAAGACCTGATCGAGATCGATGAAGAGAAGATCGGCGACGTCATATCGTTTGCGATGGATGAGAACAGGATGCAGGAGATGTATTCCGCCCGCGCCGCTGCCCAGAGCGCGACCTTAAGCGGAAACCTGACCCGGTTCGGGTACGCCGATGAAGAGACGCCCATGAGGGTGACCATCTATCCGAGTGATTTTGACAGCAAGAGCGAGGTGATCCGCCTGCTCGACGCCTACAACGAGGCGGTGAAGGAAGAAGGATATGAAGAGAAGGTGATCTCCTACACGGACTATGTCGGTGCGCTGATGTCTTCCGTAACGACGATCATCGATGTGATCACCTACGTGCTGATCGCATTCGTGGCCGTCTCCCTGGTGGTGTCTTCGATCATGATCGGGATCATCACCTATATCTCCGTCCTGGAGAGGCGCAAGGAGATCGGCATACTGCGTGCGATGGGCGCTTCGCGCTACAACATTACGCAGGTGTTCAACGCGGAGACCTTTATTATCGGGCTGCTGTCAGGCGCCTTCGGCATGGGTATCACCCTGGCGGCGCTGGTCCCGATCAATATTGTGATCCAGAAGCTGGCAGAGCAGCGGCATATCCGCGCCTTCCTGCCGCCCGGAGCCGGAGCGGTGCTGATCGTCCTTTGCATCGTCCTGACGTTTATCGGCGGGTTCATTCCGTCCAGGCAGGCGGCCAGGCAGGATCCGGTAGCAGCGCTTCGAAGCGAATGAATGTGAGTGAGACAGTGAGTCAGGGTGAGTCAGGAGATACGTCCCCTGACTTACTCTGCCCGCTGACCGAAGTCATTTCGGGGCGCCGGAGCGGATCTTTTCCTCAATGGCCCGGATCTCCCGGGCCTTGGCCAGCAGCTTCCGGGCCCAATTCTCATCCGGTTCGCACACATTGAAAGTGCGGAACCCCATGGACCGGCCGTAGTCATGGATCACCTGCTCATCATCGACGTGAAGCGAGATCCGGTAGAACTGGGGCATTTTCTGGGGAAGGCGCGCCGGATGGCCCTTCTGGACCTCCTTCAGGTGGCGCTGTGCGTTGACGATCTGGTCAAAGCGGACGCCGTAATGACGGAACAGACCGCGGATATAGGCTGCCGACCGGAAGGAGGAGGTATAGACCCATACCTCAAACCCCTCCTGCTGGAGCGTATGGATCAGGTCCACAGTTCCCTTTCGAAGCCGCTCACGGTAGATCCGGTCAAAAGGAAAGGAAGGGGGATCTTCAATGTCGAAGCTTCTCGGATCAACGAATAAAACTTCATCCAGATCAAAAGAAATGCGCATACTGCCACCTCAGGGAATATATCTAACGCCATCTTAATTCATTTTACCGCCCTTTTCAGGCAGTGTCAAAAAGAGGGGTCTGACCCTTTTCGCGCTTCAACGCGCGAAAAGGGTCAGACCCCTCCCCGGAAACCCGCGTGCTGTGTGGATTTTTCCGCCGTCTTTCGTATATTTTAGCAGATGACTGAAGTGACCGGTCGTCGATAGATTTAGAAAAAAGGAAATAAACGAAAACAATCCTGAGAATATGAAAAATAAGGAGGATAGAATAATGAAGATCATAAAAATGATTACATGCGGACTGATGACAGCAGTAGTTCTTGCGATGTCTGCCTGCGCTTTTAATTCTTTTGCGGAGGAGACGGTTACGGAGGCAGGGCCCCGGGAGGGCGAGTATATCATGCTTGAGAATGAGGGCCTGAAGCTGCCGGTTCCGGCTGAATTTCAGGATACGGTGGTGACCGAGATCCCGGAGAAGGGTGAGAGGAACGTTCTGTTTTCCGCCTCGGAAAAAGCCTCCATCGATGCGGCTGAGGCAAACGGGGAAAACACGGACGGTGCCGGATGGCTCTTCTCCATCCGTATGACTGACCAGGCCGGGCTCGATGAGATGCGCACCGGCGACATGTTCGGTGAAAGGCCTTTTGCGAAGGATGAAAACGGCAACATTTACGTGCTCTGCCTGCCGACGGATGTGAGGATGGTGCGTGAGAACTATGACAACATGGAAGCTGAGCTCAAGGATTTTGAGGTCCTTACCCAGTGGGCGAGCGAGACGGTTCCCGAAATGTTTATCGAAGAGAACGGCCTGACGCCCCTCGCTGTGACCAACACCGACCTGGATATCACGCTGGCGAGGATCGCCTTTGTTCCGGAGACGAAATACATCTTAAGCACCACGCAGTACGGAGAGCTTGAGCCGAAGGATGCCGATGCGGCTCCCTTCCTTGAAAAGCTGATGAACGATGTGACCTTTGTTCCGGCAAACGATGCTGAGGCTCCGGACGGAGAATACGTCGTGCTGCGCATCCCGGGGGAGAACGTCCGGTTCGATTTCTTCAGCAACGACAGCGAGAACCTGGTCCGCGAGGTCTGGGAAGAGCTCGGCGATGAAGCTCTGTACCGCGCAGAGTTTAAGGATGGGACTTCTTCCGTGACAAAGATCATGCAGGAGTGGTATGATGCGCTGGCCAAAGCCAACGGAAAAGAGTGACCGGCAGGGGGGCTGTCGCAATAGATGTTGTATCAGTCCATACTAATCGGTAAAAATCCGGCCTTTTCGGCCGGATTTTTACTATGTCAGACATATTTTCTGATGAATCTCTGAATCAAGCGTACTTGAATTAAAGCCGCTCGTCAAACAAGCGCCTTCCTCCAATCGCTGTTTTGAATTGTCAAAATTTATGAAGCTTTCAATTCAGTCAGGTACTGACCTGTTCGGCCTCCCTGTATCTTAAAATGGAGCTTATTGATGTTATAGGCAATGGCAAGAAGGACACTCTGGGCCAGTACATTTTCTTTTCCCCGGTAAAGATATTGGCGGAAATTCATATCCTCTTTTACAACGGCAAAAGGAAAACATTGCAGCAGTGTTTTTTTCGGCGCGGATTTGGTGGAAAACCTGATCAGCTTTCTGAAAGACTATATCCGGGAACTGCCGGAGGGCAAAAAGGTCAGCGCCGCCGCGATCGGCTTTCCGTCCACTATCAACAGAGCACGGGATACGGTCATGCAGTCGCCAAATCTGGCGGGCCTGGACAATGTTCCGCTTAAGGCGATGCTGGAAGAAGAGTTGGGGATAAAAGTGCTGATTGAAAAAGATGTGAATCTGCTGTACTGCCATGACCGGAAAGTGTTGAACTTAAGCCGCAAAGGGGTGCATATCGGCATCTATTTCGGGACCGGCATCGGCAATGCCATTTTCATAGACGGTAAACCACTGACCGGCAAGGACGGGGCAGCCGGCGAGATCGGCCACATACCGCTGGTGCCCGGAGGAAAGCTATGCGGCTGCGGAAACAGGGGCTGCGCTGAGTGTTATGCGGGCGGAAAGTACCTGGTGGAACTGATCAACACGAAGTATTCCGGGGAACCGATATCCGAATTGTTCGTAAGGCACGCAGAAAGCCCGGAGATAAAGGAGTTTGTGGAGAATGCGGCCAGGGTGGTCGCAACGGAGATCAACCTGCTGAACCCGGAGACGATCGTCCTTGGCGGAGGCGTGCTGAATATGAAGGGGTTCCCGACAAAGTTGCTGGAAGAAAAGATCAGGAACTGCAGCCGGAAACCGTATCCGGAAGAAAGCCTGGAAATTTACTTTTCAAAGGATGAAGTGGAGAACGGTGTAAGAGGGGCGGTAGAGTATGCGAGGGAGAGGAGTTAATTTCCCAAATGCTGCCCTTGAAAAGCTGCCGCACTAATTTCCTGGTGCGGCAGCCCTTGCGTCCGGCATCTTCCGGACAAAAGTAAGCTATAGTCGGTAGAATCTAAGAAAAGTTATTCTTGATAATCATTTTACGGCTCCGAGTGTCAGTCCGGCTGTCATTTTTTTATTCAAAGAGAAATAGATCACAAGTGTCGGCAGGATCGAAAGGGCAATCGCCGCGTAGGTTGCTCCCCAGTCTTTCAGGCCGCGGGGGCCGATAAAATCAGACAGGCCCACGGAAATCGTCTTGAGTTCCGTGCTGTTTATGAAAACAAGGCTGAATGCGTAGTCGTTCCAAACAGTAATAAAGTTCATTGCCAGAACTGTCATGATCGTATTCAGCGACAGCGGGATCATGATCCTGGTATAAATGCCATAAGCGCTCGCTCCGTCGATAACGGCCGCTTCAATGATCTCATCGGGGATGAAAGTATAGAAATTGACGAACAGCATGATGGATACAGGAAGCTGAAACGCCAGAAGCGGCAGGATGACGCTTGTTCTCGTATTGATCAGGTTGACGCGGGCGAACATCGTGAACAATGGGATAAGGGTAACCGCATACGGGATAGTAAGCCCGATCAGGAAATACCGGTAGATCTTTTTGCTGCCGGCGAATTTCAGTTTCGCGATGGCATATGCAGCCATCGAGCTTAAAAGAACGATAAGCACAAGGGATATCACGGAGATGATGGCACTGTTTTTGATATATGTAAAAACATGGCTGGTCGTAAAGATCGTAATAAAGTTTTCCTTTGTCAACTGTCTCGGAAAACTAAACGGCTCGGTCAGCAGCTCCATGTTCGGGCGGAATGCGGCCAGCAGGAGCCAGAGGACCGGATATGCCTGAATGATCAGGAAGACGATCATGACGAACCAGTAGACTGTTTTTCTGGCTTTCTTACGGGATTTATAACTCATATCTGATCCTTTCACGCGTCTTCTCTATCCATGTATCTGCTGATCAACAGTACTCCGATAACGCTTAGAATAACGATTACGACAGCGATTGAACTGCCGTACCCATAGTCACGGCTCGTAAATGCTTTTTTATACATGTAAGTTGCGAGTATTTCTGAGCGGTGGTTCGGGCCTCCCTTTGTCATATTCATCGGGGCGGCAAATCCGCGCAGCGCACCGACCAGACTTAGAATACAGGCAAGCAGGATGACATTTGCGATGGAAGGAATTCGAATTCGGAACAAAAGCTGTAATTCTGTAGCTCCGTCAATTCTTGCCGCCTCTAGAATATCCGGGGATACCGACACTAATGCGGAATAGAAAATGATCATATAGATGCCGATATACTGCCAGCCTTCTACGGCGGCCACAGCAGGCAGCGCCGCTTTATAATCACTTAGAAAAGCAATCGGTTCCAGGCCGATGAATTTACGGAAAATGTTGAAAAGACCAATCGGCTCATATGAGTAAAAACTGGTAAAAAGCTGGGCAATGGCAATAACGGTAATTACAGACGGGATATAGTAGACAGTTTGTATGAAGCCCCTTCCTTTTACCAGATATGTCAGCAGGACGGCAATAATAAAACCGAATCCCAGCTGAAGGACCATAACGATCACGATGTAAAGCAGGTTATTGGTGAATGACCTTATGAAAATCTTGTCGTTAAGCAGTTTTACGAAATTGCTCAGACCGACGAACTGTTTCGGCCCAAGACCATCCCAGTCAATCAGGCTGTAATAGATCGAAACGGCGATCGGGATCATGACCATGATGGTATACACGATCAGCGCCGGAAGCAAAAAGAACGCGACCGCCTTCTTATCACGCAGAGTTTTCATAATTATAGTTCCCCATTTCAGATGATAACAGGGGACGGTTTGGCGTCCCCTGCTGTCAATTCCTATGTATTAGTTTGCGTTTGCTTCAAGAGCCTCGTCAACAGCGGCCTCAAAATCTTCAGGTGTCTCCTCGCCCATGCACAGGCCGGGAAGTGTATCGTTGATCGTAGCGATAACATCCTCACCCAGGACAACATCCCACGGACGGGCAGCTGTCTCGCCGAGATTGGCCGTATCATCCATAATCTGGACGAACAGCGGATCGAAATCAGCCGTATCGTCTGCTTCAACTTTCTGAGGAGCAAGGTGCTGATGTGCGAAATATGCGGGGCTGTAATTCTTAACGATAAAGGTCAGGTAATCCTTGTACTCGTCATCAAATGCTTCCGGGTTAACGGCAAGACCGATACCGCCGAATGCCCAGTACTCATTGGGAGCCGTTGCGGCATCATCAATCGTCGGCATATAGAAATAACTTACATTCAGTCCTTCAGGACGATTCTCATCGGTGAAGTAATTCAACTCCCATGTTCCTGTGGGATACATAGCACACTTACCGCTCAGGAACAGGTTAAGTCCTGTCGCGACGTCTGTGGTTGAGAAGCCGGGCTGGAAATACTGGCCGATCTGGGCCATGAATTCGCTGGTGGCAACACCTGCGGGATCGGTCATTTTAGCTTCACCGGCTGCCAGCTGATTAAGGAAATCATTGCCGGTCATGCGGAAAGGATAAGTGGCAAGAAGCCTGAGGAGCGGCCAACCGTCACCACCGCCGATACCAAACGGGGTATAGCCTTTTTCCTGCAGCGCTGCGCAGGCAGCCAGAAGATCATCCAGCGTCTCCGGTGCTTCTACGCCGGCATCCGCAAACATATCCGTGTTATACCAGATCATTTCTGTGGAAAGCTCGAGGGGCAGCGTATACAGCTTTCCGTCCGGAGTACGTCCGTAATTCAGGGAAAGTGAGATATAGCTGTCCTTTTCTCCGATCTCATCCAGGAATGCATCCATGTCTGTGAGCATTCCCTGCTCACCAAGCTCAACGGCATAAGGCGTGGGATCCAGGTCGAACATGTCGGGCATCTGGCCGCCTGCAATCATGGTTCTCAGTTTCTGGTCGTAAGAAATTCTGTCTGCATTACTGTCGATGACCAGCTCGATATTTCCGCCCTGGGCATTATACGCGTCTGTAACTTCCTGCAGTGTGACCATAGTGTCATCGGAAGCGGACCTGGACGAGAAATAATGAATCTGTCTGGTCTCTGCGGCAAATACGGTAACTCCAGCCAGAGTAACCGCTGCTGCCAGTCCTGCTGCTGCGATAGTTCTGATTTTCTGTGATAACATGTCATCCTCCTTTTTGTTGCTGGTTAACCAGTTCATCTATACATATGTATATTAGTGACCTTAATGCTGCCGTCGCTTACCATAAAGCCCCAATGTGTCCGTTCGGAAGCGTAGGCTCTTGTCGTGAGCGCCACCTCATTATTAACATACAGACATAGGATCGATCCGGCATCAATCAGCTGTACATGTACTATGTTGTTGGGAAGGTTTTTATAATCCAAAGGTCTTTCGAGTTCTATCAGAAACGGCTTGTCTCCGTCAATGTACCATTGATTGACACCAGTGATTCGCCGCGGCCACATATCCGCGACTACCCGGTTGTAAAATGGTTCAAACCGCAGATAATAACCACCAGAAAGCAGTGAATCCTGCCTGACAGCAAGAGAGAACGATCTTGTGCCTTCCGAAAACTCGATATCGGCCTCGATCATACAGGTATCCGGCATCCCATCCAGGACAACACTGCTGATCCCCTCATAATTGGTGATCTCCGCAGCTGATGCGTCTGTGTTTTTTGGGGTGATATCCTGATCAAATAAAGCAGTCAATGCTTCGGGAGGCTTTACGGTCAGCCTGCCGTCCGGATGCTGGTCGATTTTGTGTACGATCAGCGTGCCGCCCCATTCATACTGTCCGTAATCGGTATTCCCACGTTTTGTCGGAACCCAGGCGAAAGCAGCTCGTTCACCGTTTACAGCCGCCGTTTTGGCTGCGTAGAAAGCGCGCCCGTCAAAAGTGTCCTCGATCGGTGCGGTCCAGGGACCGTCGATCGAATCGGAAAATCGGTAATGAGTGACGAATTTCTCGGAAAAGGTTGAGTAAACCAGATACCATTTCTCACCCATTTTGAACAGGTCCGGACACTCATGCGTCATATAGGAGCCGGGGTTGAAAAACGGCTGCTGTGCTTTCCAGCTGATCAGGTCATCAGACGTACACAGGCCAACGCATCCGCCGTTTTTTTCACTCGCACCGATCACCCGCGCCGCAAGCAGCATGCAGTAGCATCCCTTTTCTTCACTGTAGAAAACATATGGATCGCGCCAATCCCACGGCTCATAGATAGATTCGTCAGCGCCGAACAGAAAGCCGGGATCTTTTTCCCAGTGAATCAAGTCGTTACTGACTGCGTGCGCGACGAACTGCAGCGGACGGCCGTCCTTATGATACCTTGGATTGTAATTATTCTGCGCTGTGTAAAAAATGTGAAAGCGCCCGTCTTTTCCTTCTATAACGGATCCGGTATAGCAGGCATAATCCGCCGCATCATATTCACCGACCGGCAGAACGACACCATAGTCCGTGAAATGGACGCAGTCCCGGGTCACTAACAGGTTCCAGCTGGTGCGGTAACCGTACTCATCCTCAGAATTGCCTTTTCTCTCATCATGGAGATAATAGATATAATACTTGCCGTCATGTGCAAACGGGATCGTGTCGCCGATCCATCCGCCTTCCGGTTGATAAAATACGCTTTTCATAAGGCCCACTCTTTCCTGTTGTATTACTAAAATTCTACTGTTTTCAGAACCGGAAATCCATTCGCAGAACAGACAATGTTTTCATACAATGATTATGCAACCTATTATTTTCTTTCATTTTTCACTGGAAATATGGTATGATTTTCATGAATTACAATGAATAGTACAGAGATTTTCATAAGCTGTTTTCGTAAAGGAGATATGTATGGCTACGATCAAAGAAGTTGCAGAAGCGGCAGGTGTCTCCATTTCAACCGTGTCCCGGGTAATGAACCACAGCAACAATGTTGCGGAAGAAACGCGCCAGCGCGTTATGGAAGCGGTAAGAGAGCTGGAATATGTTCCGAACGTATCAGCAGGCAGTACCTCCAAAAAGTCCAAGAAGCTGATCGGGGTACTGTTTCCGGATATTTCCAATAATGTCTTCGGAAGGATCATGCAGGGAATCAACAATGTCGTGACTCCTTTCGGGTACAACACCATCATCTGCGAAACAGACGGGGAGCTGGAGAAAGAGATTCATTTTCTCAACGTTTTGAAAGACAAACAGGTTGACGGGGTCATTATGGCGACTATCCATATTCCGGAAGAACATATGATGTGGATCCACAAAAATCAGAAGCCTGTCATCTACGTGTGTCAGGACCTGCCGGAATTCAGCCTTAAAGTGCCTTGCAGCTCGGTTAACATGGATAATCGGAAAGCGATATGCGACATGGTTCACCTGCTTTACAATATGGGTCATCAGAGCATTGCTTTTGTCGGCGGTCCGATGGACGACCTTTCCGCAGGGAAGAAAAGATACGATGGGTATGTGAAAGGAATGAGAGAGTGCGGACTGCCGCTTTCGGAAGATATGATCACTTTCCAGGAATCGTTTGCAATCGAGGCGGGTTACAGCGGCATGCATCAGATTTATGAAAAGGCATCGACGCTTCCGACAGCTGTTCTGTGCGCCAGCGATTATATGGCCGTCGGCGCAATGGATTTTATGTATGACAACAATATCCTTGTTCCGCAGCACATTTCTGTGACCGGTGTGGATGATGCCGATCTTGCAACGGCGGTGCGACCGTCACTGACGACCATCCGGCATGCGACCTCGGATACCGGCGTCAAGGCAGCCATGCTGCTGATGGAGTTTATTGCGGCTCCGGATACCGAAGGCTGTGCCTGTAATGTGCCTTATCAGATACTGCGGCGGCAAAGCGTACTGCATATCATGCGGTGAATACTAAGATAAAAGCAGTCAGACTCCTTTGGTATCACCCCGCCATTTCCCTTCTTCAAAACAAAAAGTGAGCTGCAGCATGACAGAATATAAGAAGCGTTATTCGAAGCAATCATGTATAATAATTAAAAATAGTCTAAAAACGGGTAGTGTTAAGATTGTTTCGCAAAATGTGAAAGGAGACGGGCCGCATGTTTGATTTTAATTATTTCACCCCTACTAAAGTCGTATTCGGAAAGAATACGGAGAGCCGCGTGGCAGAACTTATAAAGGAGTTCGGAGGTACGAAGATTCTGATGTGATGGATGTCCGAGCAGTATAAGCATTCCCGATGTGTTCAGAACCATAAATACCCTTCGACGCTATCCGGATGACTGGAGGTCTAAGAATTTCTATTCCGGTCTGGTCGGACGAAGCGGTAAAGCATCGGATTGTATCGCATGCGGACAATGCGAAAGTGTCTGTCCGCAGCATCTGCCGATCATAGAGCTGATGAAGGAAGCGGCACAGATACTGGATAAATAACACGATTTGCGAAAAAAGGGGCTGTCGCACGTAATATAAGGGAGGACGCGCATGCGTCACTTCCTGTCATCAGTATGGAGGAATATATGCCGGGATTTGGGACGATCATCAATGTGGCTTTTATAGTAATCGGAGGACTGGCAGGCCTGCTGTTCGGGTCAAGGCTTGGTGAGAGGAGCCGGGAGACGCTGCTGCTGGCCAACGCGGTGGCGGTGCTGTTCATCGGTATTTCCGGAGCGCTCCAGCAGATGTATGTGCTGGCGGACAGCGGGAAGCTGGAGACGACCGGGACGATGATGATGATCGCATCGCTGGCCGTCGGCGCGGTGATCGGAGAGTGGATCGACCTGGAAGGAAAGATCGAGCGCTTCGGAGAATGGCTGAAGGCCAAAACGGGAAACAGCTCAGACGCCGGATTTGTCGGCGCTTTCGTGACAGCCTCCCTGACTGTTTGCATCGGCGCCATGGCGGTGGTGGGATCGATCGAAGACGGTGCGGCGGGAGACCATTCCATCCTGTTCGCAAAGGCTATCCTCGACCTGATCATCATCATGGTCATGACGGCGTCCCTCGGGAAGGGCTGCATCTTCTCCGCCATCCCGGTCGGCCTGCTGCAGGGAACAGTCACGATGCTGGCGGTCCTGATCCGGCCGTACATAACGGATCATGCGATGAGTTACCTTTCGCTGGTCGGATCTGTGCTGATCTTCTGTGTGGGCGTCAATCTGTTCTGGGGAAAGAAGATAAGGGTAGCCAACCTGCTGCCGTCGCTGGTGGTGGCTGTGGCATGGGCGGCATGGAGATGACTTCCCACAGGGCGGAACAAATATGATAAAATAAACCTGTTCGTACCAGAAATGAAATGTCAGCTATTATCCGGGAGAAAGCGATGGAGTTCACACATTTTGACCAGGCGGGCAATGCCCTGATGGTGGACGTTGGAGGAAAAAAGGAGACCCTGCGCGAAGCGGCTGCTGAAGGGTTTATCTACATGAGCCCGGACTGTTTTGAGAAGATCCGGGACGGGAACATGAAAAAAGGTGATGTGCTGGGAGTGGCGAGGATCGCCGGAATCATGGGGGCCAAGCGGACATCTGAGCTGATCCCGCTCTGCCACGTCGTTCCGCTGACGAAGGTTTCTCTCGACCTTGAACTGGTTCCGGAAAAAAACAGCGTGCACGTGGTCTGCCGGGCGGGGACGGTCGGAAGGACCGGCGTGGAGATGGAGGCGCTGACAGGCGTCAATATCGCTTTATTGACGATCTACGATATGTGCAAGGCCGTGGACCGGGCGATGGAGATCGGGCCCGTCCGGCTGCTTGAAAAGAGCGGCGGGAAAACCGGGACCTGGATCCGCGAGCAAAGCTGATTCTTGATAAGGAAGGGCCGGCAGAGGAGAAGTATGCAGGACCAGTATGGAAGAAATATCGATTATATGAGAATCTCCGTGACGGACCGCTGCAGCCTGCGCTGCCGGTACTGTATGCCCCGCGGCGTGGAGCTGTGCGATATGGCGCAGCTGCTGACGTATGAGGAGATCGTGCTCTGCGCACAGACGGCTGCGAAGCTGGGGATCCGCCATATTAAGCTGACCGGAGGGGAGCCGCTGGTCAGGAGAGGACTCGATGGCCTGGTGCGGATGCTCAAAGCGGTGGACGGGATCGGGCAGGTGACACTGACGACAAACGGGACGATGCTTGAAAAGCATCTTAGCGGACTGATCGGCGCCGGTCTTGACGCAGTCAACATCAGCCTGGATACGACGGACCGCCGCGCTTACGAAGAACTGACCGGGAAGGATGAGCTTGGGAGCGTCCTTTCCTCCATCGATGCCGCCGTCGGCGCCGGGCTCAGGACCAAGATCAATGCGGTTTCCTTTCCACGGAGCCGGGAAGAGATCCGGAATCTGGCCGCGATGGCTAAAGACAGGCCAATCGACGTGCGCTTTATCGAGCTGATGCCGATCGGATACGGAAAGGGCTTTCCGGGAGTTTCCCACAAAGACCTGTTTTTGCAGCTGAAGGAGATGTTCCCGGGGATGGAACCGGATCCGGCTCCTCACGGGTTCGGTCCGGCTGTCTATTACAGCATCCCCGGATACGCCGGCGGTATTGGACTGATCAGTGCGCTTCACGGCAAATTCTGCGGCAGCTGCAACCGGGTGCGGCTGACATCGAAAGGCTTTCTGAAGCCCTGTCTTTGCTATGACAGCGGGGAGGACCTGCGGCCGATCCTGCGATCCGGCCTGCCTCCTCGGGAGCGGGACGAAAAGCTGCTGGAGACCATGAGGACGGTGATCTTTGAAAAACCGCGGGAGCATTGCTTCGAGAATGAACAGGAGATCACGGAAGGAGCCCCGATGAGTGCGATCGGCGGATGAGAAGGTACTGGTCCGGAACCATTACAGGGAGAGACGGAGGAAAATGGCGGAGCATAACAGCAGGGAAGATATGCGGGGCGTTGTGCGCTCAGTCTGCACCAGTCCTGCAAAGGGAACAGAAAAAAGACCGGTGGAGAGCGGCCATTTTATTGCCGGCTTCGGGATAGAGAATGATGCCCATGCCGGGAAGTGGCACCGCCAGGTGAGCCTGCTCTCCTGGGATAAGGTGGAGGCCTTCAATAAAAAAGGGGCACTTGTCAGGGACGGCGATTTCGGGGAGAACCTGCTGGTGGAGGGCATCGATTTTAAAAACCTGCCGGTGGGGACTGTGCTTAAAGTCGGAACGGTGACGCTGAGGATGACCCAGATCGGCAAGGAATGCCACACGGGCTGTGCCATCCGCCAAAGGGTCGGTGACTGCATCATGCCCAGGGAAGGTGTGTTTGCCGAGGTGCTTACGGAAGGGGATGTCCGCGCCGGAGATGAAATGGAGGTAATCCTGCCTGACCCGGAGCGGCCTTTCACCGCGGCGGTCATTACCTTAAGCGACAAGGGCGCCAAAGGGGAGCGAAAGGATGAGAGCGGCCCGGCGGCGGCGCAGATGCTTGCCGATGCCGGGTATGAAGTGGTCGAGACGCTGCTTCTGCCTGATGACCCGGAGCTGCTCAAGACAGAGCTTTGCCGGCTGGCGGACCGGCGCCGGGTCGATCTGGTGCTGACCAGCGGCGGGACAGGCTTTTCCTTAAGGGACCAGACTCCGGAGGCCACCCTGGCCGTGGCCGACCGCAATGCGCCCGGAATCGCTGAATACATGCGCATGCGCTCGGCGCAGATCACGGACCGGGCGATCTTAAGCCGCGGGGTATCCGTCATCCGCAAAGGGACCCTGATCGTTAACCTGCCGGGAAGCCCGAAAGCCGTTAAGGAAAGCCTGGGCTTTATCCTGGGACCGCTCGATCATGGCTTAAAGATCCTGCGCGGCAGCGCCGGGGAATGTGCCCGGTAAAGCAAAGAATGGGCAGCGCCTGCGTCACCATTTGGTGATGCGGCCCTGCCCCTTTATTATCGATACTGATCAGTCATCGAAATCAAAATCGAAATCCCAGTCGTCATCGTCATCGCAGTCTTTCCTGCATTTGGTAAAGGTTACTTCAGACTCTGTGAAACCGGCATCCTTCAACGCGGCTGCCTTGGCCTGCTGCTCGGTGGAATCCACATATCCTGGTCCTGATCGATGATCTTGCCGGCCGCCGCAAGAGCGGTTTTCTGCGCATCATCCAGTGTCGTGCCGGCCGCGAATGCGGTGCAGCTCATTCCCATTACCATTGCTCCAAGCATCATTCCTGCTGTAAGTCCGATCGTTCTTTTCTTCATTTTTTCTACTATCTAATAATGTATGATATTCTGTTTTTGTAATCCGCCATCAATTTTGATGTATATGGGATGTTTTTATATACGTCGGCCGGTACCTGTATCCACGCAGGTACAGAAAATATTTATTTCAGCTTTTTGTGCGGGAGGTTTCTTATGATGATTTCCGTGAAACGATGGATCATGTTACTGGCTGCTGTCGGTATACTCGCAGGCATTGGGACCGGGGCAGCAGCTGCGGAGCCGGAGGAGAGATCCCTGCCCGGTGCGCAGGTCTTTGTGCCGGACGGTTATGAGGATGAACCGGACCGGAGGTACCCGGTGCTGTACATCCTGCCGGAGGAAGAAACCGGCACCGCTCCGGAGGCATTTCTGGAGGGCGTGCTGGAGACAGCTTCATCGGAGGATTCGATGGACCTGATCATAGTCTGTCCGGATCCTGGCGGATGGAAGACGGACACATGGGCTGATCTGACCGCCTCGGCGGAAGCTCTTATAAAGGAAGTGGATGCTTCCTTCCGGACAGTGGATGATCCCGAATACCGGACGGTTGCCGGCGCGGGCAGCGGCGGTTATCTGGCCTCGATGCTGGCCTGGACCGACGCGGAGGGTCATCTTCGCAGGCAGCCGGAGCTTTTTGCGATGACCGGCTCCGTAAACGGAGATTACAGATCGGAAGACTCCTGGCAGGCACGCTTCGGCTCCTTTACGGAGGCGGTCCGGGACGGACGCCTGACAAACGCCGCCGCCATTCATTTTTATACATTCATGCGAACGGCCTCCGAGGAGGAGACGGCCTATATGGAGGATGGGGCGAATGATGTGATCTCGCTCTTCATCCGTCTGGGATCCGCCTATGGCACCTACACGAGCATTTACGGGAACGCGGATGAGACGGTGCTGGATCTGCAGGTGGTCCACGGGAACGCGGACGAGAACTTCTTAAAGGAAAGTGCCCGGGATCTGGTGAAAGGGATCTCTCACCGGATGTCGAAGAGGCTGATCTCAGGCGAGGTGTCCGTGCCGCCCGTGGATGAGGGGACGGAGGAGGACGGGATCATCGCACTTGCTTCTGCCCAGACGGCCGTCACACAGGACGCAGCGCTGTTTGGCACAGATCCCGAGAATCCCGGGATGAATACGTCTCTGGAGATCCTGGAAACAGAGGAGGGATCTTCGATCGTGCTGACGGCCGACTTTCTCGGGATGAAAATGAAGCTGGCCCAGGCGCCGGTCGTTTTTGTGAAGGCCGGGGGAATGGAGCCTGAGGAGCAGCTGGTCGACCTGATGGGCGAGTGGTATTTCAAGCCGGCCCTGTCAGTGAGGCCGGGCGAACTTCCGGCTCCGGAGGAATACCGTTCCTGGGAGAAGGTAGTGCCGGCGCTTGACTGGTGGAACAGTGACTTTTCGACAGATACCGATATGAAAGGCTTTGCCGGCTACGCCTGGTATGTGAAGGAATTTGAGATGCCTGAGCATTATCCGGCGGACAAGACGTATTATCTTCCGATGGGATGTTTCGATGAGACGGACATCTGCTTTGTGAACGGACAGATGGTCGGATGCACCGGTCTCGATCCGGACCGGTGGATGCATCTGGAGGACTGCTGGGACACCGAGCGCCTCTATGAGGCCGGCGGAGAGCTGTTTCACTTTGGCCAGACGAATGTGATCACGGTCCTGACGCACAATGCTTCTGGAGACGGCGGCTGGTACAGCGGCCATCCCGGTGTGTACTCGCCGGAAGCATACGAAGCGCTGGGCCTGACGGGCAAGGGGAACGATGACCGGTACGAAGACGTGACCTTCCCATTCGATACGCCTGCCGGGGATGAAGCGCATGCACTGGTCTATCTGCCGGAGGGGTATGAGGATCCCGGGAACGCGGACAGGGCATATCCCGTGCTGTATCTGCTGCACCAGCTTAACAGTACGAGCCGCTCCTACGTGCTGGACGGGATCGATGAGCTGCTCGACGAAGCCATCCGGACGGGAGAAATCGGGGATCTGATCGTTGTTCTTCCTGATTCTTCTGCAGAAAGCTGGTGGATGTACGGTTGGGATGACATGGTCATTGAAGGACTGATTCCGTATATCGATGAAAACTTCCGGACGATAGCGGATGCACAGCACCGGTACATCGGCGGGGCCTCCATGGGCGGCCACGGCGCGTACCACATTGCGCTGAAGGCACCGGACCTGTTCGGCGGCGTGATCAGCTTCTACGGTGCGCTCAACATGGGCTCCAACCCGCTGCGCGACATGCAGAACATGGGAAAGGAAGAGCTTGGCGCCTTCCGCCACTATTTCATCTGCGGCAACCGGGATCTTTACAAGTTCGGGCCGGTGGCGATGGTCCTCGACCAGCATTTAAGAAGCGTCGGGGTCGATCACTGGTTTGAGCTCGGAGAGGGAGGGCATGACAGCGCATACTACCTGCCGCACTTTATCGAGGCGATCAAGTATCTGACAGGGGAAGGTTCTGTGTCAGGATCTGCTGACAAGGGGAGTCTGTGAACGCGGTACGCGCGCGACTCCCCCTGTCAGAAAATTACAGGACCGGCTGTCCGTCCACGAACACCTGCACGGCATGTGCCTGGATCTCCCGCAGCGGGTTGCCGCTGAAGACAGCGATATCCGCGTCCTTGCCGGGTTCCAGGGATCCGACTCTCCCGTCGATGCCGGCGACGTGTGCCGGATTGACAGTGATGGCTCTCCAGGCATCTTCCTCCTCCATGCCGTATCGGATGGCCAGGCCGGCGACCAGTGTAAGGTACTGGAGCGGGATGACGGGTGCATCTGTGATCAGGCACACCTCGAGGCCGGCTTTGGCCAGTATTCCCGGCGTGGCGAAGGTTTTGTTCTTAAGTTCAAACTTGCTCTTGGAGCCCAGGGAAGGACCGACCAGCACCGGCTTTCCGGCTTTCACCAGCTGATCGACGATCAGGTGTCCCTCGGTGCAGTGATCCAGGGTGACATCAATATCAAATTCCCGGGCTACGCGTAGAGCGGTGAGCATGTCGTCGGCCCGGTGAGCATGGACCTTGAGCGGGATCTCTTTGCGGATGACCGGCAGCATGGCTTCCATCTGCAGATCAAACGGGGCCTTTTTTGATTCGTCGGCCCTGTCCTCGTCGTACTGCCTTGCCTTGCTGAGCGTTGTCCGAAGAAGGGAGGCGATCCCCATCCGGGTGACCGGCTCCTTGCTCCCGTTCTGCCCGTAGCAGCCCTTTGGATTTTCGCCCATGGCCGCTTTCATGGCCACGGGATCTTTCACTACCATCTCATCCACGCAATTTCCATGCAGCTTGATCGCCAGGAACGTCCCGCCGATGACATTGGCGGATCCGGGGCCGGTGACGGCGGTCGTGACGCCGCCCGCCAGGGCCAGCCCGAGGGATTCGTCCATCGGATTGATACCGTCAATGCCGCGCACCTGGGGCGTGACCGGAGAGGACTTCTCGTTATAATCCATTCCTTCCCAGCGGATCGCCTCCTCGTGCAGGCCGATGTGCGTGTGCGCATCGATCAGTCCCGGAGTGATCAGCATTCCCTTCGCATCAAACACCTCGCAGCCTTCCGGAGCATCCACCTTTTCTCCGACAGCCAGGATCTTTCCGCCGTCGATCAGGATCTGCCCGTTTTCAATATCTCCCTGTGTGATCGTTTTGATCAGTCTGCCCTGTATCAGAAGCATATTTTTTACCTCATCACTTTCTTTTTTATTTGTTACAGCAAGCATATCATATGCGAAGACCCGGGACAACTCAGGGTGGGGAGATAACAAAAGCGGTTGGAGCACCCGGGCAGCTCATGATAGAATACGATTAAGAGAGGACTGTCCCCTGTCAGCAGATTCTGACATAGAACCGTCCCCTACTGTCATAAGGAGGATGTATGATGAATCACAGGAAATGGAAACTGGCGCTGCGCAGCGGGATCCTGATGGCCGCGATCGCGTCTTTTGCCCTGGGGGCCGGCGCCGGAGAGGCAGAGCAGGTCTCTTTTGAGGGAAACCTGAAAAAGATAACGACGGCCGCGGATTTTGAGGCCGGGACCCTGACGGATCTTTCGATCGATCCCGAAATCGGGGACGGTGCTCTTGTGCTGGAAGAGAATGCGCTGACGGGAAGCTTTGAATCGGCTGTCTATGAGGGCAGTACGTTTTCGGACATGGTGGCCTGCTGGAACGCGGCCATCTACGAAGGCGGGCAGGTCGAGGTCTTTGCGCGGGCGCGATATGACGGACAGTGGACGCAGTATCTTACCTGGGGACCGTTCACTCCGTTCGATACGAGAGGCTCGAAAGAGAATAAGGAAGATGAGGCTGCCATGGTTGACCAGGATACCTTCTGTATGGCGGATGACAGGGTGGCGGACGCGTTCCAGATGAAGGCGGTCCTGAGGCGCGACGACGCCGGAAAGACTTCTCCTGTGTTGAGGATGCTGTCCATGACTTTCAGGGGCGGCGAGATGGTGCCGACATACGCGGAGGAGCCGGTGAAGGAGATCCCGGATAAGATCCTGATCGGATCCCCCGCTTTCTCGCAGCTGATCCGGGCGCCGCGGATCGCGCCGGATATCTGCTCGCCCACGACCATGACGGTGATGATGGACAGCCGCGTCCCGGAGCTTAATATCCTCCCGGATGAATATGCGCTCAGCATCAGGGACGAGGAAGAGGATATCTTCGGAAGCTGGGCTTTTACCGTGGCGGGCGCCGGGCTGTACGGCTTTGAGGCGTATCCGCAGTTCGCGGATGAGAACATTCTCATGCAGGAACTGGCCAAAGGACATGCGACCGGTGTGAATATCCGTTATACCAACCTGGAAGGGACGGACGATCCGTACCTCGAAGGTGCCTTCGACAGGACCGGCGGGCATCTGCTGTGCCTGATCGGCTATGAGTATGAGGATGGTGTGCGCGATGATGATCATCTGTATTTCTACAGCGCCGATTCATTCTCGGACAGCGACCGCACCAGCTACCGGAGGTATAAATGGACGCAGCTTAAAGACTGCATCAGGGGAATGGCCTACATCATACCGGATGACAAACAGGAAGTGACCGGAGACTATGCCCCGGGGATCATCCGCCGGAGCGTGGAGCTGCGCAGGGATGAAGAGAGGAACGACACCTGGATCTTCTGCGAAAACGGTGAGGATATCGATATGGAGTGGTGCGCGCGCGGAAAAGGATTTTTTGCCGTCAGCACGGCGGGCAGTGAGGAGAAGGCTCCGATCGCTACCGATCACTCGATCGTATATGAAAATGCCGTGTTTACCGAGGCAAATGATGAATTCTATTACGGGATCGTCAACCGCCGGGACGGCTCGGTCATCTTAAACCGGGAGGAGCTGGTGAAAAAGCTCGGGCTGGAGGATCCGGACGCAGAGATCAAGGTCTGGGCCGTTTCTGACCGGGGTGTCTGCTATGAGGCGGTGCTGCCGGAGCAGTAAATATCCTGGAGGCTTGAAACAGCGTCTTCATGGGCGGGAAAGTATTCAGCGGCTCGATGACCAGGGTCATTCCGGCTTCCTCAAGGCAGGGGGCACAGGAGCACAGGCCTTCCACGATACTCTCATGCTGCCGGGAGCGTTCTGTGCCCGGAAGGGCGCTGCCTGTCTGGGATATGATGGTCCGGCAGCCGAGATACCGGGCGGTCCTGATCGTTTCCCTGAGACCTTCAATATAATCATTCCGCCTGCCGGGATCGGTAAGGGGGATGAATTTTGTGCACAGCGCAGCCGGGACAAGGCCGGCTTCGAGCTGTGCTGTTTTCATTTTCTGGATATCTTTGTCCCACCAGCTCCAGAATTCGTAAGCGTCAAAGCCGATTGCCCCGACTTCTTTGATCGCGGAGGCCGGATCCGTATTCTGGCCGAATACAGCGTCGATGCAGACAGAAAACCGCATTTTGTACTCCTTTCAGGACATTACCGGGAATTTAAAGTCAGTATATCAGAAACTTCTTCCGTGTAATATGGTATACTGTTAGGAAAAATGGTCAGAAAGAAAAATGGACATGTATATGATCTTAATTATCATAACGGTGATACTGGCCGCGGTCGCCGTTATTCTGTTTGGCGTTGATAAAAGGAAATACAGGCTGCTGATATTGCTCTTTGGAGCTGCGGCTGCCCTGATGGCCGCTTTCCTGGTGTGGACTTCGGATTATTATCGCGCCGGTGAGACAGCGAAGGCGGCGATGCGGACAGACAGCATGGTCACCGTCGAAAAAGTAAAGAACGGCTGGCTGTTTGACGGCCCGTCAGAGGAGAATATGCTGGTCTTCTATCCGGGAGCAAAGGTCGAGGAGACGGCCTATGCTCCGCTTCTTCGTAAGCTCGCGGAGGAGGAGACGGATGTCTTTCTGGTCAAAATGCCGCTCCATCTAGCCGTTTTCGGGATTAATGCGGCTGATGACATGATCAGGGAGGGCACTTACAGCCACTATTATATAGGCGGGCATTCCCTCGGAGGCGCCATGGCGGCATTCTACGGAGCCGGACACGGAGATGTCATTGACGGACAGATCCTTCTGGCTGCCTATCCGACGAAGAAGACAGCGGTTGATACGGCCCTGATCTATGGCAGCGGGGACGGAGTGCTCAGAATGCCGCGCGTTGAAAAAGCGAAGAGCCTGGTAAGCGGGCTTTTCCAAGAATATGTCATTACCGGCGGCAATCACGCACAATTTGGGGATTACGGAGTGCAGGCGGGAGACGGAAAAGCACAGATTACAGCATTGCAGCAGCAAAGACAGACATTGGAGGCGATCGAGAGCTTTCTTGGATCCTGCCGCGGCGCAGCCTGATAAAGGAGGATGAACAACGAAATGGCACAGGAACGGAAATTGACACAGGCAGAGATTAAAAGATCGGAACGGTTCGGGAAAAAAGCGGAGGCACTCGTTAACGAGGGATACGAGAGAACGGATCTTATCGTTGACATCATCAAAGCCAACATTCTGTCGGTGCTGGTGATGCTTCCCTTTGTGCTGGTCATCGCCGTTCCGTATCTGCTGCGGAATGGTATCCCGGAAAGACCGTCCATATCGACATATCTGCTGTATCTGGCATTGTTCATCTTCGTGACAATGGCGGAGCTGGCCTTGCATGAAGGTATTCACGGACTTGTCTGGGGCCTGTTGAACAAAGAAGGCTTCTCTGCAATCGAGTTCGGCCTCATTAAAGAATATCTGACACCGTACTGCTACTGCGGCTCGCCGCTCCTCCGCTGGCAGTATATCCTCGGCAGTGTTATGCCTACGGTCGTTCTCGGCTTCATCCAGGGCCTGATCGCGATCCTGACCGGCAGCTTTCTGCTGTTTGTGCTGTCCGTATTCCTGATGATCGGGGGAGGCGGAGATTTCCTGATCACCTTCATGCTGCTGTTTTACAGGAAAAAGAAGAAAGAACTGATCCTGATGGATCACCCGACGCAGCTGGGGTCCGTCCTTTTTGAGAAAGACTGACGACAGATGTATCCGACGATCCATGAAAAGAAGCCTGCATCGCTTTCCTTTGACCGTCTTGAAAAGCTCTGGCAGCGATATCCGCAGTATCATGAGATGGGTGTGTTCACGACGCTGGATGAACTTCTGGCGGAACATGAAAAGTATCAGGAAGATTTTGACGCTCTTCGCGAAGAGTATGAAACAAACCATTATGAGCGGTTCCTGATCCGCCTGTCCTGGGAGGATCTCGCTTACCGCTATGCCACAAAAGAACTGATCAAAGAGCATCCTGCCGTGCCGGCCAACCATTATGTGGAAAGCTTCATGGAACAGTTTGAAGGTCTGGACACGGATCACAAAGCCTGCTTTCTTTTCCCGGAAAGCTTTGCCACACAGTTTTTTGTGGTCATGGAAGTGTGCAAAAGAGCGGAGGCGCTGTATCCCGTCAGAAATCTGTTCCCGGATGAAGAAAAGGTGCATTATCTGGCCGTTTTTGATAAACAGTGCATGGATGATGTGCTGCTGATGTATCACCTGCTCTATACAAATCCTTCCCAGGAAGTGTTTGGCGGATATTCTCTGTATGATCATCCGCTCCCGTGGTATCAGAGCCACCTTTGGGAGAACGGCACCGTGCTCCGCTCGCCTTACCTTCCGGACAGGATCGCGAAATACCAGGGAAACATGCCGTTTTACCATAATCCGGTCAAGACCGTGTATGTGCGGAGAAATATAGATCATATCCTTGAGCGCGGATACTTCGGATCAGAACTGGAGTTTTTCCTGAGCCTCACGCAGGTCATCATGCCTTTCTTTCAGTGGTGGTATGAGGATCTGGCTCTGTATGAGGAAAAAGACGGGTTCCGTACGAACTGGCGCCTGGAGCGGACAAAGATCCGGACCAGGCTGACGGCGGAGGGCGTCATCAAACCGAAATGGAAACATGAGCTGTCTCTTTTTCACGCTGTCAGGCAGCTGTATCCGGATACGCTGTATCAGCACCGCCCGGAATGGCTGGGCCGGCAGAGCCTGGACCTGTACATTCCGTCGATCCGGACGGCCATTGAGTACCAGGGGATTCAGCATTATCATCCGGTCGGTTTCTTCGGCGGCGAGGAAGCACTCCTTCAGCGAAAGACGCTGGACGAACAGAAAAGACAGCTGTGCAGGGAAAATGAGGTACGCCTGGTCGAATGGCCCTACAGCCTGGATCCTGCGAAGGAGAACATTCTTCAATGGATCGGGGACGGAAAAGAAATAACAGATGAAAGAGAAACAGAAATATAGTTGGAAAAAGGAGAATCCGGAATGGAGAAAAAAACAGCACCTGCAGCACCTGCAGACAACCGCGATAAAGTGATCATCCGCACCAGCATCATCGGAATACTGACCAATGTACTGCTGGCGGCCTTTAAGGCTGTGATCGGCATTATTTCCAACTCGATCGCGGTTACGCTGGACGCCGTTAATAATCTTTCTGACGCCCTCTCCTCGGTCATTACGATCATAGGGACGAAGCTGGCAGGGAGGCTGCCCGATAAGAAACATCCGCTCGGATACGGCCGGATCGAGTATCTGAGTGCCATGATCGTTTCGGGGATCGTTCTCTACGCAGGCATCACCTCCGCCGTGGAGTCTGTAAAAAAGATCATTCATCCGGAGAAACCGGACTACAGCATCATTTCCCTTGTGATCATCGCGGTGGCAGTCATCGTGAAGATCCTTCTGGGCAGATATGTGAAAGCAAAAGGACAGCAGGTCAACTCCGGCTCGCTGGAAGCGTCCGGTTCCGATGCCATGTTTGATGCCATCCTTTCCGGATCGGTCCTGGTCTGCGCGATCATCTTCATGGTGAGCGGACTGTCCCTGGAGGCTTATGTAGGTGTTGTCATCGCAGCTTTTATCATCAAGGCGGGCATCGAGATGATGATCGAAACGCTGAATGAGATCCTGGGCGTCAGGGCGGATAAAGAAACGACGGACCGGATCAAAAAACTGCTCACCCAGGAACCGCAGGTCCGGGGCGCCTATGACCTGATCATGTACAACTATGGCCCGGATAAGGATCTTGCTTCCGTTCATCTTGAGCTGCCCGACACGATGACGGCGCGGGAGATCGATCAGCTGACCAGAAGGCTGGAAAGAAAAGTACAAAAGGAGACCGGCGTTATCCTGGTGGGTGTCGGCGTGTATTCCTACAATACCGGAAATGATGAGGCCGCCGTTATCCGGAGGAATGTCTATAAGCGCGTCATGGCACATGACTGGGCCGTTCAGGTTCACGGGTTCTATGTAGATACGGAAGCGAAGGAAATGACCTTTGATGTTGTTCTGAGCTTCGACATCAAGCCGTCAGAAGCGCTTCGGATCCTCTGTGAAGAGATCAGGGCAGACTATCCGGAATATACTGTCCAGATCGCACCGGACGTGGATGTTTCAGACTGAAACGAGTGAGAAAGAAGAAGGAAAAAGGCATACTGGTATGGACTCAGAGTTAAAAGGTTTGATCAGGATATTTATCACCGGCTGCCTTTGGGGGACGATCGGCCTGTTTGTCAGGCTGATGGAGCTGCAGGGCTCGTCCTCATCGTATACAAGCTTTCTGAGATTGGTTTTCGGCTTCCTGCTTTTGGCGATCCTGACTTTTGCCCTTGACGGGCCGAAGGCCTTCCGGATCGGGCCGAGGACGCTTGTCTCCTGCATCCTGCTGGGGGTCGTCTGCCAGGGAATATTCAATATTTTGTACAGCACGTCCATCAGCATGAACGGGATGTCTGTCGGATCGGTTCTTTTATATACCGCCCCGGTCTTTACGGCTATTGCCTCCCGGCTGCTGTTTGGGGAAAAGCTGGATCATCTGAAGCGGATCGCCCTGCTTGTCAATGTGGCCGGGTGCATCCTTACTGCGACCGGCGGAGAATTCGGCGCGGCGGCGGTCGATCCGGCCGGCCTTCTGATCGGTATCGGCTCGGGATTTACCTATGCCATGACCGCCGTTTTCGGAAAGATCGCGATGAGAGAAGAGGCTTCTCCGTTTGCCGTGGCTGCGTATAATCTGTTTTTTGGCTGCGCTTTTATTGCTCTTGTGCGGAGTCCCTGGAAGAGTGTGGAAAGCCCGCTTGGCGTGCGGCTTCTCCTGCTGGGGCTGCTGTTTGGACTGATCGCAACGGCACTTGCTTATGCGTTGTATTTCAGCGGGCTTACAAAGGTCTCGCAGACCAGCAAAGTGCCGGTAGCGGCTTCGGTTGAACTAGTGGTCGCGGCGGTCATCGGTTTTACAGTCTTTGATGAGAGCATCAATATGATCAGGATCATCGGGATCCTGCTGGTTCTTTTTTCCATTTTGATGTTCAGCAAAAAAGCCGGTGCTTCCGGAGATGATACCGTAAAAAGTTCCGGCTGAGAATATGACTGGAGACAGAGTACTATGGTTAGAAAACTGAGCCTGCAGGAGATGCAGGACATTTATGAAAAGCAGATGAAAACCGACTTTCCTCCTGCTGAGATAAAGCCGTTTTCTGCTATCCGCTCGATGTGCGAACGCGGAGAATACACAGGACTGGGTATGCTGACAGATGAAGGACGGCTGCTTGCCTACGCCTTTTTCGTACTCTGCCGGCCGGACGCTCAGGCTGTCCTCCTGGACTATTTTGCAGTGGACAAAGACCGGCGCGGAGAGGGGGTCGGCACATGCATGCTGCAGGAGATAAAAAAGATTTATTCGGATATACCGGTCCTGCTCGAATCGGAAGATCCGGACCATGCCTGCAATGAGGCGGACGTGAAAAAGCGGGAAAGGCGGCTGTCTTTTTATCACAGGAATAATGCGTTGGATACCGGAGTGCGTGCAAGGGTGTACGGGGTCGATTATGTAGTCCTTCAGCTTTCGCTTCCCGGGCAGGAGCCGGAGGAAGACTGCGCCAGAAAGGTGCTGGGAGAACTGTATCATACGATGTTCAGTCCGGAGCAGCTGGCGACAAAAGTCGAGATTGATGGGAAACCAGCCTCTTGTGTATAATTGACATATTGTATATAGAATGATAAAATGCCTCTATCCTCGAAAGGGGATAGAGGCATCGTGTATTCGGTAGGCGGTTAGCTACACCACCTGAAAAGGAGGTGAAGCGAATGCGGATTACAATACATCTTGGTAGTTTTACTATCACGGTTATCGTAAAAAACACTCACCGCCACTCTGCCAAGTGACGGTGAGCTGTGATGAAAATCACGGTTTCTTGTTAACTTGAATGAGCTGACCGCTTACGCGATGTCTCTTTCTGTTAATAATTTTAAATGGTTATCAGCTGTTTGTCAAACAGTACTTTATGGCCAGGGGATTTGCACTGTGAGTCCTCTATCATTTAAACTATGTTATACTAAAGTAAATAAGGTATCGGAAAGGAGAGCTGGGCATGATGAAATGGAGACATACGGCCATGGCGGCTTTTGTATGCGCAGCGGCTGTTATTGTGGGAGGCATGGCAGTCCGGGGAGCGGAAATCCCTGAGACCGGCCAGGTCCTGGTGGACATCCCATTTGATGACGGCGGGACCGGTGGTTTTGTCATTTACACCAACGGCGGCAGCTGTGAGATCCTGAATGCGGATGGTGCGCTGGCGGTGGATATCACTGACTGCGGAAACCTGGATTATGCCAACCAGGTTTACTGGGACGGCTTTTCGCTGGTCAAAGACTGTGAGTATACCTACAGCTTTGATATTTCCTGCGACATCGAGCGCCCGGTGGAATACCGCCTCCAGCTCAACGGCGGGGATTATCACGCCTATCTGGGCGAATGGATACCGGTTGGTCCGGAACAGCAGCATGTCAGCGTGGACTGGGTGATGTGGGATGAGACGGATCCGGCGCCCAGGATCGCCTTCAACATGGGAAAGACTCCGGACATGAATGAGGATCCCGGCCCGCACCGCATCCTCATCGACAATGTCCGCCTGGAAGTGAAGGACGCCTCCGGCGCGGCACCGGAAACGGAGGAGGAAGAGGCGGTGATCACGGTAGATCAGGTCGGGTACCGGCCGGGGGATGAAAAGGTATTCACAGCGCCGGAGAGCATTGGCGCAGGATCCTTTGCCGTGATTCGCGATGATACCGGAGAAACGGTTTTTGAAGGAGAGCTGGAGGAAACGGTCTTTGATGAGGCTTCCGGCTGCAGTGTCCGGACCGGTGACTTTAGCGGACTTACGGACTCCGGGATCTATCATATTGAGGTCAGCGGCGAAGCGGGCACCATTGCTTCGACATCGTTTGCGGTCAGTGAAGATGTCTATGACGATCTTCTGGATGCGGCGGCTAAAATGCTGACCATGCAGCGCTGCGGAACGGCCCTGCCTGAGGAGACGGCCGGTGAGTGGGCCCATGATGAGTGCCATACCGGCGAGGCGCTGATCTTCGGAACGGATGAGAAAAAGGATGTGAGCGGCGGATGGCATGATGCCGGCGACTACGGCCGCTATGTGGTCCCCGGGGCCAAGACCGCAGCTGATCTTTTCATTGCGGCTTCGTTCGACGGGGAAGCGGCTCCGGCCCTGCTCGAAGAGGCCCTGTGGGAGCTTGACTGGATGCTGAAGATGCAGGACGAAGAGGGCGGCGTGTACCACAAGGTGACCTGCCGGAACTTCCCGGGCTCTGTGATGCCGGAGGAGGAGACGGACGAGCTGGTGCTCTCGCCGGTCTCAGCCGCAGCAACGGCGGATTTCGCCGCTGTGATGGCAAAAGCTTCCCGTGTGTATAAGGATCTGGATCCGGACTTTGCCGGGACGGCGCTGGAAGCTGCAAAGAAAGCCTGGAGCTGGCTGGAGGCGCAGGATGAACTGACCGGTTTCCATAACCCGGCAGAGATCGTGACCGGCGAGTATCCGGATGAGGATCTGTCCGATGAATATCTCTGGGCAGCGGCAGAGCTCTGCCTGGCGGGAGAAAAACAGCTGGAGGATAACGTGAGGAAGGCCCTTGAGGATCTTCCGGAAGATCCGGGACCGGTCCCGGGCCTTGGGTGGGACCGCATGACGACCTATGCCCTTGCCGATCTGGCCGGAGAGGATGCACCCGAGGATATACAGAATCTTAGTCAGTCCATTCTGGCCGGTCAGGCTCAGGCGCTGCTGGAGCAGTGTGAAACGGAAGTCTATAAGACCGGCCTGGGAACTGATTTCCCGTGGGGATCGAATATGTCCGTGGCCAACAACGCGGTTTCGCTGATGCTGGCATCCCGGCTATCGGGTGATGAGAACTATGAGAAAACGGCGCAGCAGATGCTGCATTACCTGCTCGGATGCAACGGCATGGGCATGAGCTATGTCACCGGATTTGGCACCGTCTGCCCTCAGTCGCCGCATCACAGGCCGTCCCAGGCGGCCGGAAGCGCGGTGCCCGGCATGCTGGTGGGCGGACCGAACAGCCATCTGGAAGACCCCTATGCTCAGGGCGCGCTTTCCGGGAAGGCGCCGGCACTGTGTTATGCCGACAATGATGCCAGTTATTCCACCAACGAAGTGGCCATCTACTGGAACAGCCCGCTGATCGCCCTGCTGTGTGCGCTGAGGTAACGGAGTAAAAGGGAGGTGTCTGATGTCGATCCTGGCAGCTTTTATGGTGCCCCATCCGCCCATGATCGTCCCGGAGGTGGGACGCGGATCGGAGGCGCAGATCGCAGAAACAACGCACGCTTATGTGCAGGCGGCGAAGGAGATCGCGGCGCTCAAGCCGGAGACGATCATCATCACCAGTCCGCACAGTGTGCTGTATTCCGACTATTTTCATATCTCGCCCGGACGAGGCGCGAAGGGATCTTTCGCGGAGTTCGGTGCGCCGCAGGTTTCTTTTAATGAAACGTATGATGAGGATCTTATAAACGAGATCTGCCTGCTGGCTGCGGAAAGGCAGTTCCCCGCCGGTACGCTCGGAGAGCGCTCGGCCAGGCTGGATCACGGGTGCATGGTGCCGCTGTATTTTATACGCCGGCAGTATACCGGCTTTAAGGTCCTCCGGACAGGGCTTTCCGGCCTGCCGCTCACGGATCACTATGTATTTGGGCAGATGATCCGGGAGGCAGCGGAAAAGACCGGAAGGAGAGTTGTCCTTGTGGCCAGCGGGGATCTCTCCCATAAGCTCCAGGATTACGGTCCGTACGGATTTGCCCCGGAGGGCCCGGCCTACGATGAGCGGATCATGGATGTATGCTCGCGCGCAGCATTCGGGGAGCTCCTTGATTTTGACGAGACTTTCTGCGAAAAAGCGGCGGAGTGCGGCCACCGGTCCTTTGTGATCATGGCCGGTGCCCTGGACGGAACGTCGGTGAAGGCGAAGGCCCTTTCTCACCAGGATGTGACCGGCGTCGGCTATGGGATCTGTACGTTCTATCCGCAGGGGCCGGACGGGGAGCGGCATTTTCTCGCATCCTATCTTCAGAAGCTGGAGAAACAGATCAATGAACAGCGGGAAAGATCGGATGCGTATGTGAAGCTGGCGCGCCGTTCGCTTGAGACGTATATCCGCACAGGCCGAACCATCAGCGTGCCCGATGACCTGCCGGAAGAGATGCTGAAGATGCGCGCCGGCGCTTTTGTATCGCTGCATAAGCACGGGAAGCTGCGCGGATGCATTGGGACGATCGCACCGACCGCGAAAAACGTGGCGCAGGAGATCATACGGAATGCGGTGAGCGCGGCGACGCAGGACCCGCGGTTCGATCCGGTCACGGAGGATGAGCTTGTGTGGCTGGAGATCAGCGTGGATGTGCTCGGAAAGCCCGAGAAGATCAGCTCGTCCTCCGAGCTGGATGTCAGGCGTTACGGAGTGATCGTCAGCTGCGGGCATCGAAGGGGCCTTCTGCTTCCGGACCTGGAGGGGGTGGATACACCTGAGCAGCAGGTGGACATCGCCCGGCAGAAGGGCGGGATCCGGAAAGGAGAGCCAGTTACGCTGGAGAGGTTCGAAGTGATCCGCCACGTATAGTTTTGACTGGCTGCAGGCTAAGTGCCGGTTTTGGAACGGCACAGAGCAGAAAGGGAGGTGCACGATGGCTGTCTGCGGGGTGTGTTTCAGGCACTGTCACCTGGGGGAAGGGGAGACCGGTTTCTGCGGAGCACGAACGTGCAGGGAGGGAGCCGTCACCGCTGCAAATTACGGTCGCATCACATCGATGGCACTCGATCCGATCGAAAAGAAACCCCTGGCGCGCTTCCATCCCGGAAGCCTGATATTATCCGTCGGAAGCTATGGATGCAACCTGCGCTGTCCCTTCTGCCAGAACCATGAGATCTCCTGGTCAGAGGAGGCATTTGCCTTTGCCGGCCGGGCGGAGGAAGTATCGCCCAGAGATCTGGCCCTGACGGCATATCATTATGTGGATCGGGGAAATATCGGCGTTGCCTTCACCTACAACGAGCCTTTGATCGGATATGAATATGTGCGGGACAGTGCAAAGATCGTCCATCAGATGGGAATGAAGAATGTGCTCGTCACGAACGGGACGGCATCCCTGTCCGTGCTCGGCGAACTGGAGGGTCTGATCGATGCGATGAATATCGATCTGAAGGGCTTTACCGACAGCTATTACCGGAAGGTGCTGGGGGGCGACCGGCAGATGACGATGGCCTTTATCGAGCGGGCTGTGCAGGTCGCCCACGTAGAGCTCACGACACTCATCGTACCGGGAGAGAACGACGATCCGGAAGAGATCAGCGCTCTTGCCAAGTGGATCGCTTTTTTGAGGGACAGTCACGGAAACGTGACCGGTCAGGAGATCCCGCTGCATATCTCGCGCTTTTTCCCGAGCTTCCATATGCGGGACAGGAAGGCGACCGATGTGGATAAGGTGTACCACCTGGCGGATGTCGCGCGGCGGCACCTGAAATACGTATATACAGGGAATTGCTAGGAAAAACAGGGGGAGACAGTGAGTCACTGTCTCCCCCTGCTGCGCAACTAAACAAATCTGGCGTTGCGAAGTAGTAGA
>DGTA01000008.1 GCA_002394165.1 Lachnospiraceae bacterium UBA4348
ATATCATCCGCACGGCGACAGCTCGATCTACGGAGCCCTGGTCGTTCTGGCGCAGGATTTTAAAATGGGCCTTCCGCTGGTGGACGGGCACGGGAATTTCGGTTCGATCGAGGGTGACGGCGCGGCTGCCATGCGTTATACGGAAGCCAGACTCTGCAAGGTGACACAGGAAGCTTTTCTCCAGGACCTGGATAAGAATGTTGTGGAGTTCATCCCCAATTTTGATGAGACAGAAAAGGAACCGGAAGTGCTTCCCGCGAGAATTCCGAACCTCCTGGTCAACGGATCGGAAGGAATCGCCGTCGGCATGGTTACCAGCATTCCGCCGCACAACCTCGGGGAAGTGATCGACGCGGTGATCGCCCTGATCCGGGATGGAGACATTTCCGATGAGAAGCTCCTGGAGCTTGTGCCGGGACCGGATTTTCCGACCGGAGGAACGGTCGTCAACAAGGATGAACTGGCAGCGATCTACAGCTCGGGCACCGGCAAGATCCGGATCCGCGGTAAGGTAGAGACCGAAAAGATGAAGGGCGGAAAGGAGTGCCTGGTGATCACCGAGATCCCCTATACGATGCTCGGTGCCAATATCGGAAAATTCCTGAATGAGGTCGCTTCATTAACGGAAACGAAAAAAACGACCGATATCACGGATATCTCCAACCAGTCCTCCAAAGAAGGCATCCGGATCGTGATCGAGCTGCGCAAGGGGGCCGATCCCGAGCAGGTGAAGAATCTGCTCTTCAAAAAGACGAGGCTGGAGGATACCTTCGGCGTCAATATGCTGGCGGTGGCCGACGGACGTCCCGAGACCATGTCTCTTCGACAGATCCTGGATCACCATATTGACTTCCAGTTTGAAGTCACCACGAGGAAATACACCCTTCTGCTCGAGAAGGAGAGACAGAAGAAGGAGATCCAGGAGGGCCTGATCAGGGCCTGCGATGTGATCGACCTGATCATTGAGATCCTCCGGGGCAGCAAGGACCAGAAACAGGCGAAAGCATGCCTGACAGACGGCGTGACCGAGGGGATCGCCTTCAAGAGTGAAAGATCCAGGAAACAGGCGGCAAAGCTTTCCTTTACGCCGGCCCAGGCGGAGGCTATCCTGGAGATGCGGCTTTACAAGCTGATCGGCCTGGAGATACAGGCTCTCATGGAGGAGCACCGGAAGACGCTTGAAAATATCGCTGCCTATGACGATATTTTAAGCAGCTACGAATCGATGGCGAAGGTGATCATCAGCCAGCTGAAAGCCTATAAAAAGGAATTTGCAAAACCGCGCAGGACCCGGATCGAGAATGCCGGAGAGATCATCATCGAGGAAAAACCCAGGGAGGAGATCCCGGTCGTGTTCCTGATGGACCGGTTCGGCTATGCCAGACTGGTGGATGAACCTACCTTTGACAAGAACAGGGAGGCGGCGCTTTCGGAGAACCGCTTTGCTGTCCATACCATGACGGACGGAAAGCTCTGCATCTATACGAATATCGGAAAACAGCATATTCTGAAGATGTCGGATGTTCCGCTGGGACGCTTCAGGGATAAGGGCATCCCCATTGACAATCTGTGCAACTATGACAGTTCTCTCGAGCATTTTATCAATGTCCTGGAGATGGACAGCCTTGAGGGCCAGGCACTGCTGTTCGTCACCTCGCAGGGAATGTTAAAGAGAGTGGAAGGCAGTGAATTTATCGTGAGCAAGAGGACGGTGGCGGCCACCATGCTCGCTCAGGGTGATGAACTGGCTGCCGTTATGCACTGCAGCCTTCCCGAGATGGTGCTCAGGACGCATGACGGCTATCTGCTGCGGCTTTCGGCCGAGGACATTCCCTTTAAGAAAAAAGCCGCGCTCGGCGTACGCGGAATGCGTCTTGTCAAGGGAGACCGTCTGACCGAGGCTGTCATGTTTGACCCGTCCGATCCACCCGAACTTACGGTCGGCAACCTGAAAGTGAAGGCCTCCTCCCTGAGAAAAGGGAAACGCGACACAAGGGGCAGCCGGCCAAAAGCCGGGGCCGCCACACCCGAAACAAAGGCCTGACCGGTCAAAAAGTCTAAAAATAAGCCAAAATACTGCTTGCAATCGCGCAGAACTGGTGCTATAGTATCAATGTTAATAATTGGTCTGAGAAGAACGGGCATTCGCCCGTTCTTCTTTTGTGCCGTGGAGAAAACCTGGTGATCCCGGAGGTAAACGGATGACAAAAAGAGAAATGTATGAGCAAAGGACACAGGCCCTGCTCGAACCGCTGATCAGCGCCAACAGTTTTGAACTGGTGGATGTTGAGTATGTGAAGGAAGGCCAGAACTGGTATCTTCGGGCCTATATCGACAAGCCCGGCGGCATTACGATCGATGACTGCGAACTGATCAGCAGGGCGCTGAGCGATCTGCTGGATGCGGAGGATTTTATCGATGACGCGTACATTCTTGAAGTGAGTTCCCCGGGGCTGGGAAGACCCCTCAAAAAAGACAAGGATCTCGAAAGAAGCATCGGAGAGCGGGTGGATGTGAAACTCTACCGCCAGAAGGACGGTGTGAAGGAACTGACAGGGATCCTTAAGGGTTTTGATAAAGATACGATCACTGTAGAAACGGAAGAAGAACAGGTGCTCTGCCTTGAGCGCGGCAATATCGCTTTTGTGCGGCTGGCATTTGATTTTTAAGGAGGAGTAGGAAAAAATGAATACAGAAAGTGAACTGCTCAGCGCAATACTGCTTCTGGAAGCTGAGAAGGGGATCAGCAGGGATGTGCTTGTGGACGCGATCCGCCAGTCCCTGATCCAGGCGTGCAAGACGCATTTCCAGAAGAATGAGCTGGACAATGTCACGGTCAACGTTGATCCCGAGAAGAGCGCATTCGAGGTGTACGCCACAAAGACTGTTGTGGAAAGCCCGGTGGATGATCTTACGCAGATCTCCCTTGCGCAGGCAAGACTTAGAAATCCCGACATACAGCTGGGAGATACGGTCAATGTAGATATCAATTCCAAGGCGTTCGGGCGTATCGTCACACAGGCGGCCAAGAACACTATCCTCCAGCGTATCCGCGAGGAAGAGAGAAAATCTCTCTACAGACATTATTACGAGAAAGAGCATGAAGTACTCACCGGCACCGTTCTGCGCTACATCAACAACAATGTCAGCGTGGACCTCGGAAAGGTGGAGGCGGTGCTGAGCGAGAAGGAAATGATCCGCAGCCGCGTCCGCGACGAGGAGACAGGCCAGGAAGTGATGAAGGTCGAACATTTCGAACCTTCCCAGAAGATCAAGGTCTATGTGATGGAAGTCAAGGATCTTCCGAAGGGACCCAGGATCATCCTTTCCAGGACGCATCCGGAGCTGGTCAAGAAGCTGTTTGAGAACGAAGTCAGCCAGATCGGCGACGGCACCGTCGAGATCAAGGCGATCGCAAGAGAGGCCGGCAGCCGCACAAAGATGGCTGTCTGTTCCTACGATCCGGATGTGGATCCGGTCGGCGCCTGTGTAGGAAAGAACGGTGCGCGCGTGGATGCGGTCGTTCGTGAACTGGGAGGAGAAAAGATCGACATCATCGAATGGGATGAGAACCCCGCCCTCCTGATCGAAAACGCCCTCAGCCCCGCCAAGGTCATCTGCGTGATCGGCGATATCGACAATAAGACGGCGACCGTTGTGGTCCCGGATGAGAAGCTCTCCCTTGCGATCGGCAAGGAAGGACAGAATGCCCGCCTGGCAGCGAGGCTGACAGGCTTCAAGATAGATATCAAGAGCGAAACGAAAGCGGTCGAGGACGGCACCCTTGATGAATATATGGATGCTTATTACGATGAAGATGAGTATGACGAGTACGATGAGTATGAGGAATACCCGGAAGATTACGATGAGTATGAGACCTCCGGAGAAGAGACCGAAGAGTATGCCGTGGACGATGAGCAGCCGGAGGAGTAACGGATGAACGGCGCAAGGAAAACGCCGCAAAGGACCTGTGTCGGATGCCGGTGCCTGAAGGATAAAAAGGATCTGATCCGTATCGTGAGGGATGAAGATAAGCATATCAGCATCGACCTTACCGGAAAGAAAAACGGAAGAGGCGCCTATCTGTGTCCCGACACGGCCTGCCTTGACAGGGCAGTGAAGAGCCGTGCTCTTGAAAAGTCCTTTAAAACGGCGCTGCCGCCCACTCTTGTGGAGCAGTTACGCAGGGAGATAGAACAGATTGACGAATGAAAAGATCTACGGAATGATCGGGCTGGCAAGGAGAGCCGGAAAAACGGTCAGCGGCGGATATTCGACGATGGATGCCGTGAAGACCGGAAAAGCGAAACTGGTGATCGTATCGGAGGACGCCTCCTGGCGCACCAGAAAAACGATCGGCGACAAATGCCGTTACAGGGGCATTCCTCTTTGCACCGTTGACAGCGGAGATAAACTCGGCCGCTGCATGGGACAGGAGTACCGGAGCCTGATGGCCGTAACGGACCCTCAGATGGCTCAGGCGATCCTGAAGCTTTTCCAGTAATCAATAAAAAGAGATCTGTAGAGAAGCTGCCTTTGAGAAGGCAGAATAAGACAGGGAGACAAAGGATATCAGAATATGACGAATGAACCGGAAAACATGAAAGAGAAAAATGTTGAGGCGGAAGGTGCCCAGGCAAAACCCAGGAAGAGAAAGCCGATGCTGCTGTTCCGTCCCGAAAACAGTAAAAACAGCGCGGTCAGGAAGCTTCCCAGACCGGGCGCGGAAAAGAAAAGTACGGAGAAACGCCGTCCGGCTCCGGGCACCGCAGTGCCAGAGCGGAAGAAAGCAGCGGGCTCCGCACCCGCCCGTCCGGCTTCGGATAGCGTGAAAGAAAAGGCAACTGCCGCGGGAGAGGCAGTTTTAACTACGCAGGTCCAGAACGCTGCGGCCGAGACAGTTCCCGCTGCCGCCGCCGCTCCCGCGCCGGCACCTGCAGCCGGGGAGGCTGCAAAGGTAAGTGCAGCTGCCGTTTCGACGGAAACCTCAAAACAGCCTGCAGCGGAGCCCACCGCGGAGAACGTGAAGGCCGCAGAGGCTGTGAAGAGCACAGATACAGCCGACACCTCGTCGGCCGCCGCTGCGGATAAAAAACCGGCTGTTGAGGCCAAAGCGGCAGATGACAAAGCGAAGGCACCCGCTGCCGCGCCGGAAGAGGCACCAGTAAAAGCGCAGCCTGCCAGGGAACCCAAAAGGGCAGAGACCGATCGTCCTGTGCGGCGTGAAGCGCGCGAACAGCGCACGGAGAGGACCGACAGGCCCTACCAGGGCAGGACGGACGGATCCAGGCCCGCCAGGGGGACAGCCAGAACGGATGCCGCCGGAAGGCCTGCCGGCAGGGATTCCGGCCAGAGAGGAACCGGAGCGGATTCCAGAGGCGGCCGTCAGGGCGCACCGGGCCGTTCGGGTCAGGGCCAGGCAAGAGGAGCGGCCGGTCCCGGCAGGGGATTTGCCGGAAGGCCTCAGCCTGCCTCCAGAGGCGGTGCTGCCAGGGGCGGAGCCGATTCCAAACCCTTTGAGAAGGAAGGAAGAGGCCGCGGTGAAAGAGGCGGAAGAAATGACCGCAACAGAAAGAACGACCGCGGAGATAAGTTCGACCGCATGGAGCAGGCTCACAGCCAGGGCGAACGTAATTCGTCCAGGTCTAAGAGCCCGGCCAAGCCCAAGGCTCCGGCACCTGTTGAAGAAAAGATCAAGAGCATCGTTCTTCCTGAGACGCTCACGATCAAGGATCTGGCTGACAAGCTCAAGATCCAGCCGGCTGCCATCGTGAAGAAGCTCTTTATGCAGGGCAAGATGGTGACGGTGAACGAGGAGATCGACTTTGACACGGCTGAGGAGATCGCCATCGATTACGATGTGATCTGCGAGAAGGAAGTGAAGGTCGACGTGCTCGAAGAGCTTCTCAAAGAAGTGGACGATGCACCCGAGACGCTCGTGCCCAGACCTCCTGTTGTATGCGTTATGGGCCACGTCGATCACGGCAAGACCTCCCTGCTGGATGCGATCCGCAATACCCACGTCATTGACCGTGAGGCCGGCGGCATCACCCAGCATATCGGCGCATCGGTGGTCACCTGCAACGGGCAGAAGATCACTTTCCTGGATACTCCCGGACATGAAGCGTTCACCGCTATGCGTATGAGAGGCGCTAATTCGACGGATATCGCCATCCTGGTTGTCGCGGCGGATGACGGCGTCATGCCCCAGACCGTTGAAGCGATCAATCACGCAAGGGCCGCCGGGATCGAGATCATCGTTGCCATCAACAAGATCGACAAGCCCGGTGCCAATATTGACAGAGTCAAACAGGAACTTACCGAGTATGAACTCCTTGCTGAGGACTGGGGCGGCAGCACGATCTGCGTTCCGGTATCCGCCAAGACACATGAAGGAATCGACAATCTGCTTGAGATGGTCCTCCTCACGGCGGAAGTCCTTGAGCTGAAAGCCAATCCGGACAGAAGGGCCAGAGGTCTGGTCATCGAGGCACAGCTGGATAAAGGACGCGGTCCTGTGGCGACGGTCCTGGTCCAGAAGGGTACCCTGCATGTGGGTGATCCTGTTGCGGCCGGTCCCTGCTACGGAAGAGTCAGGGCCATGCTCGACGACAAGGGACGCCAGGTCAAGGAAGCAGGCCCCTCCACACCGGTGGAAATCCTCGGCTTCTCGGATGTTCCCGGAGCCGGAGAGATCATGGTTTCGCCGGAGAATGAGAAGGAAGCAAGAAGCTTCGCGGAGACCTTTATCAGCGAAGGCAGGGAGAGAATGCTCGCGGAGACGAAGGCAAAAATGTCTCTCGACGACCTGTTCTCACAGATCCAGGCAGGCAGCCTGAAGGAACTCAACCTCATCGTGAAGGCCGACGTCCAGGGTTCTGTGGAAGCAGTAAAGCAGAGCCTGATAAAGCTGTCGAACGAAGAGGTGGTCGTCAAGGTCATCCACAGCGGTGTCGGCCTGATCAACGAATCCGATGTGATCCTGGCCTCCGCTTCGGGCGCCATCATCATCGGCTTCAACACGCGTCTTGACCCGGTGGCTAAGAACACGGCTGAGACGGAGGGCGTTGATGTAAGACTCTACAGAGTGATCTATGATGCCATCAATGATGTCGAATCGGCGATGAAAGGCATGCTCGACCCGATCTTTGAGGAGAAGGTCATCGGCCATGCGGAGATCCGCCAGCTGTTCAGGGCATCCGGAATCGGTACGATCGGCGGCGCCTATGTCCTCGACGGTACTTTCCAGAGAGGCTGCAATACCAGGATCACGAGAGAAGGAAAACAGATCTTTGATGGTCCGCTTGCTTCTCTGAAGCGCTTCAAGGATGACGTCAAGGAAGTCCGTGCCGGCTACGAATGCGGCCTGGTCTTTGAAAAATTCAATGATATCGCCGAGCTTGACCAGGTAGAGGCTTATATCATGGTTGAGGTCCCGAGGTGATCCGCCGTAGGATAGGTAACTGATTATGAGAAAAAACAGTATTAAAAATACCAGGATAAATGCAGAAGTGCTCAGGGAGCTGTCTTCGATCATCCAGGGACAGATCAAGGATCCCAGGATCCATCCGATGACGTCGGTGACGAGTGTCGAGGTGGCCCCTGACCTGAAGACCTGCAGGGCTTATATCAGTGTCCTGGGGGATGAGGAGGCTCTTTCTCAGACGATCGAGGGGCTCAGGAGCGCTGAAGGGTATATCCGCCGCGAGCTGGCCTCCGGCGTCAACCTGAGGAATACGCCGCAGATCAGATTTGTCCCGGACCGTTCGATCTCCTATGCGATCCGGATGTCCAGGATGATCGACGACGTCACCAGATCGGATGAGCAGAGTCATTCACAGGAGGATCTTTCCGGGAGTGAAGAAGATGAATAAGCCGGAGATCAGGGAAAAGATCGATCTTGACAAGATCATGGCATCCGCAGGATGCTGCGCGGTCAGCGGTCATATGCGCCCGGACGGGGACTGTATCGGTTCCTGTCTGGGGCTTGCCCTTTTTTTGAGAAAAAAATACCCCCGGGTCAAAACGGATGTCTATCTTGAATCGATCCGGAACGAACTGAAATTCCTGCCCGGGACGGAGTCGGTCATTACGACCCCGGCTCCGGGCGGTTATGATGTATTTTTCTGCCTCGACTGCGCCGATGCGGAGAGACTGGGGCAGAACGCCGTCCTCATGAAAGAGTCGGAGCTGACTGTCTGTATAGACCATCACAGAACGAGCGTTCCGGGCACGGATATTGCGTATATAGATCCGCTCTCGGCGTCCGCCAGTGAGATCGTGGCACTTCTTCTCGGTGAAGAACAGATCGACCGGGATATCGCGTCGGCGCTTTACACCGGGATCGTCACGGATACAGGTGTGTTTCGGTACAGCTCCACGACTCCCTCCACGATGAGGATCGCGGCGATGCTGATGGAAAAAGGCATTGATCACAGTGTGATCTGCGAGGAGGCATTCTTCATGAAAACCTATGCCCAGCAGCAGATCATGGGGAAAGCGCTGCTTGACAGCGTGCGTTTTCTGGATGACCGCGCGGTCTATACGATCGTCACCAGGGAGCAGATGGAAAAGTACCAGGTGACGAACGCGGATCTTGACGGGATCTCCTCCCAGCTGAGGATGACGGACGGGATCCACGTGGCCGCTTTTTTAAATGAACTGGGTCCGGAAGAGTTTAAAGTATCCCTCCGTTCGGATGAGAAGGTCGATGTGAGCCGGATCGCAGCCGCATTTGGCGGCGGCGGACATCTTCGGGCGGCAGGCTGCACCGTGAAGGGCACTGCTGATGAAGCGGTGGAAAAGCTTGGCGGACAGATCCTGCTTCAGCTTGCACCGGAGACGAAACAGACCAGATAAGGAAGAAACATCATTGACCAACATGAATCTTTCAGGGATCATCATAATCTATAAAGAAAAAGGGATGACCAGCCATGATGTGGTCTGGCATCTGCGCAAGATCATCGGCATGAAGAAGATCGGTCACACCGGGACACTTGATCCGGATGCGGAAGGAGTCCTCCCGGCTGCGCTCGGCTATGCGACGAAGCTGTGTGATCTTATGAATGAGAATGACAAAAAATACAGGTGCGTGATGCGCCTTGGGCAGACGACCTCTACCCAGGACCTGAGCGGCGAAGTGCTGACCATGTCTGATCAGGAGGTCTCTTCGGAGCAGATCCGCGAGGCCGCCTCCGCTTTTACGGGGACCATCACACAGGTGCCGCCCATGTATTCAGCTGTCAAGATCGGCGGAAAAAAACTGTATGAGCTGGCCCGGAAGGGGATCGAAGTGGAGAGACCGTCCCGGGAGGTGACCATCGATGAGATCATCATCGACGACATCAGCGGGAGAGACGTGACCATGACCGTGACCTGCAGCAAGGGAACGTATATCAGGACCTTGTGCAGTGATATCGGGGAAAGACTGGGCTGCGGAGCATGCATGGCCTCTCTGGTCAGGCTCAGGGCTGCCGGCTTCGACGTGGAGGATGCGGTCACCCTTGACCAGGTAAGACAGTTTGTCAGTGAAGGCTCACTGGGGGATCACATTATTCCGACTGATGCTTTTTTTAAGGAATACGGTGCCGTCAGGGTCAGGGAAGAGGAAGACCGCCTCCTGATCAACGGAAATCCCTTCCTGCGTGAGGACCTGGTCCTGTATCAGGAGGATCCCGGGATAGAGCCCGTAATGACAAAGAAACTGAGAATGTATACTTCTGACGGGAGATTTGCCGGAGTCTACGAAAGATACGGACGCCGCTACAAACCCTGGAAGATGTTTATTTCCCAGCAGGATTGATATTTATGATGTAAGGGAGGATCTATGATCTTCTTTAATGATCTTTCGGATATACAGTTTGACGGACCCTCTGCGGTGACGATCGGCAAGTTCGACGGCCTCCACAGAGGCCACATGAAACTGCTTGAAGCGATAAAGAAAAAAGGGGAAGGCTGCAGAAGGATCCTGCTGAGGATCAGCCCGGACAGCGCTCCTTCCATCCTCGACGGGGAAGAGTTTGCTTCCCTCGCCGGCAGCATGGGCATCGATATGATCGTGAACTGCCCGTTTACCGAGCAGCTCAGGATGATGACGCCTGAAACCTTTATCCGTGAGATTCTTGTCGGAAAGCTGCACGCCTCTTTTGTGTGTGTGGGTGAAGACTTCCGTTTCGGCAGGAATCGGGAGGGAGACGCTTCCCTCCTGAAAAAGGTGTGCGAAGGCCTCGGAATCGGGACCGGTATCGTGGAGAAGGTATGCTGCCGGGGCAGCAAGATCAGCAGCAGCGCAGTGAGGGATGCTCTCAGGGAAGGAAAGATGGAGCTTGTCTGTGAGCTTTTAGGGAGACCGTACTGCGTAACGGGAACGGTGGTTCACGGCGATCACATCGGGACGGGTCTGGGGATGCCGACCATCAATGTGCTCCCGGCTCCGGATAAGCTGCTGCCGCCTTACGGTGTTTATTATTCAAAGATCCGTTCTGAAGGGGAGACGATGAACGGGATCACCAATGTCGGGGTAAGACCGACCGTTGACGGCAGTCAGTGCCGTACTGAGACGTATCTTTATGATGTGTCGGAAGACCTTTACGGTCATCCGGCCAGGATACAGCTGCTGCATTTTGTCCGGCCCGAGATGAAGTTTTCCTCCCTGGAGGAACTGAAAACGCAGGCCGCTCATGATATGGCTGAGGGAAGGGAGTATTTTCTTGAACAGGGGATTATGGGATGCAAGCCTGCTGCTGGTGGTAACGGGCCTGATGTGCCTGGCGGCTGCCGCGGCGGTGAGTTACTATGAACGCGGCAGAAGGCTGCTGAAGGGATCGGCGAACGGAAGAGTCGTTGATCTCATTCTGATCGAAGGAGACGGACCTTACCGCAACCGGTATTATCCGGTGGTGGAATATTATGCGGAAGGCAGATTATATAAGAAGCGGATGAATCAGGGGGCCTATCCGAGCCGGTGGGAGATCGGGCAGAAGATACCGGTCGTTTATGATCCGGCCGATCCGGCCAGGATGCGCGTGGATGAGAGAGGCATGATCCGGTATCTTCCCGGGGTTCTTTACGCAGCGGGAGGGATCCTGCTGATCTCAGGCATTTTTCTGTTTATCCGTTTTGCACTTCGCGGTTGACGAACCAGCCGCCTTATGCTAAAGTAACTGAGTATGCAAAAACCGCTGCTTAGGAACCGGATGCTCCAACCGCTCCCCGGCAGCCGGTGATAAGACTGATTTCAGATGGAGGAAACAAAATGATTTCAAAAGAGAAAAAACAGCAGATCATCCAGGAATATGGACGCAGGGAAGGCGACACCGGTTCACCCGAGGTTCAGATCGCCGTCCTTACCGAGCGCATCAGAGAGCTGACTGAGCACCTGAAGGAGAATCCGAAGGATCATCATTCCAG
>DGTA01000038.1:0-1943 GCA_002394165.1 Lachnospiraceae bacterium UBA4348
AAGCCCTTCAGTCCCAGCGAGCTGGTGGCACGCGTGAAGGCGCACATGGCGCGCTATGAAAGACTTGTAGGCGCCGGTCAGAAGACGAATGACATCATCGAGATCCGCGGCCTCAAGATCGACAAGACAGCGAGAAGAGTGTGGATCAACGGCGAGGAGAAGAACTTCACAACTAAGGAGTTCGATCTGCTCACTTTCCTTGCGGAGAACCCCAATCATGTGTTCAGCAAGGAAGAGCTCTTTGCCAAAATATGGAATATGGAGAGCGTCGGCGACATCGCCACAGTCACTGTGCATATCAAGAAGATCAGAGAGAAGATCGAGTACAACACCTCCAAACCGCAGTACATTGAGACGATCTGGGGCGTGGGATACCGGTTCAAGATCTGAGGCCGGAAATGAGACTGGACAAATATCTGTCGGAAATGGGCGCGGGAACGCGAAGTGAACTCAAAAAGGCTGTCAGGGCCGGGCGCGTCACCGTAAACGGCGTGAAAGTCAGGGACGCAGCCATACATGTGGAGAAAGACGATGAGATCTGCATGGATGGGGAGAGAGTCGCGTATGAGCAGTTCGTGTATTATCTGATGAACAAACCGGCGGGCGTGATCTCCGCCACCGAGGACACAAGAGACCGGACGGTGCTGGACCTGCTCGACGGGCAGCAGAGAAAGGGGCTGTTTCCGGTCGGGAGACTCGACAGGGATACGGAAGGGCTGCTGCTGATCACTAATGACGGGGAGCTGGCTCATAGGCTGCTGTCGCCCAAAAACCACGTGGACAAGGTATATTTTGCCAGGCTGGACGGACCCGTAGGGGAAACGGAGCGCCGGCTGTTCGCGGAGGGACTGAGAGTGGATGAGACGCTTACAGCCATGCCGGCACGGCTGGATGTTCTTGAGCCCGCCAATGAAGTGAAAGTGACGATCAGGGAGGGAAAATTCCACCAGATCAAGAGAATGTTCGCGGCCGTCGGAAGGGAGGTCCTATACCTGAAAAGGCTGTCTATGGGGCCGCTTGTGTTGGACGGGAGTTTGGCGCCGGGAACATATCGCAGGCTGACAGAGGAGGAAGAGTCTGCTATAATTAGCCTATAACCAGTTCCGGGGGGAATGTGGAGAAGGTACGCAGATATGCAAAGATTGAAAGGACTCAGTGTCCTTATTCCATTCATTTTATCTGGAATCATTATCCTGACGGGGTGTGGACAGGAAGAGGCTTCGGGCGGCGTTACTGACGTCACCGACGCCTTGTTTTTGTCTGAAAATGAAGCCGAGGAGTCCGAGAGCATGTCATCCGGGGAGACCGGGACAACCGCCGGAACTACCGCCCCGGTTTCGGAGATCGCGGCATCCCAGGAGCAGGGAAAATCCCGGAAAGCCAGGAAACTCACAGATGAGGAGTGCAGGGAACTTCAGAACTATATAAACGATATCGGAAGCTACGGATTTCTTCTCTCGGTCTACGAAAAACCGCAGGATCTGGATGCGGAACAGGTTTTCTTCACGGGAGCAGGCCTGGAACTGATAACTCCGACAGCGGAAGAGCGGGAAGCCTACAGGGAGATAACCGGCGGGGCAGAAACTGTGAACCTGTTCGGGATCAGCGCCCAGCAGGCAACGGATTATCTCCAGTACAAGGCAGGCGTATCCCTTGACGAGCTGACGCACAAACCGGATTGGATCTACCTCGAGGACTATGACACCTATTATCAGTGCCATGGCGACGAGGAAACCAATATCTGTGAATATGAAGTGACGGACGCGGCAGTGCAGGGCGACTACTACAGAGTGCACTACAGAGCCCGCAGATACGCGCCGGATCTGGACGGAGGGCATATACCCGTATATGAGGCGATCCTCAAGAGAAACGGAGATAACTACAGATTCTGCGCGAACCGCCTTTGGCTGGAGAACGGCCTTCTTCTTGGCCCCTACTGTGAG
>DGTA01000038.1:2074-16426 GCA_002394165.1 Lachnospiraceae bacterium UBA4348
GCCGACGTCGACTTCTTTTTCATCAGGGATTCGGAAATATTGTGCAGACTTGGCGGCATGGACAGCCGGAATATCCGGACAGACAGGATATTCCGGGATGTGGACGAAGTGGATCTGGGCGACTATGACGGCGACGGCAGGAGTGAGATCGTCACGATCTGCGAATATGAGATCACGAAAGAAGGAAATGGACGCCAGGACGGACGGGAGGCCCGGATCTACAGGTTTGATGAGGATGGAAATCCCCGTCTTGATAAAGAGCTGACCGCAAGGATCAACAGTTCTGTGTCTGAACTGTCTCTGTCGGGAATTGCTCATTATGTAAAGACAGGGAAAGACCGGGAGAAATTCGGCGGACGGTTCGAGGCTTACGCCGCGGAGGTCGCGGAGGCTGACCCGGATTCCTATAATAAGTTCGCGCTTATCTATGTCAATGACGACAGGTTCCCGGAACTGCTGGAGTTGGGGACATCGGCAGATAAAGGCGCCAAGATCGTGTTCTACCGCGACGGGGTCCTTCAGGAGACCAAGGTCAGCAGCACTTTCTCCTATCTGAACAAAGAGAATCTCCTGCTGAACAGAAGCGGAACGGGGAATCTGTTTACTGATCAGATCTATGTCTACACCGGAAGCCGGTTTGAGGCGTACCAGAGCGGTGTCTTCGGCACGATGGATGCCGCCGTTACGGCTTACACAAAGTCCGGAAAGCCGGAATACAGCTACAAGTGGGAGGGCTCCACCGTGTCCGAGGCAGGCTACCATGACGCGATTGGCTTCATCTATGACGAAAAGGACGCGATCGATCCGACGAAGATCGAGATGAAGACTGCGGAGGAGTTCCTGCAGAGTTTAAAAAAATAAATGAAAAGGCCGCTCACGGGAATTTCCTGTGAGCGGCTGTTTTTTGTCCTTTAGTTGTTGATGCCGTGGTGGCAGGTCCTGGACTCGCTGGTGATCGGGAGGAAGGTGTAACCTTCCTTGAGGGCATCTGTGATGAAGCGGTCCATGGTGGCAATGGTGAAATCCTTGATGTCATGGCAGAGGATAAAGGAGTTCTCATAGGTGTGGATCCCCTTCATCATGTTCTGGTACAGGACCTCGCTGCTAGTGGTGTCGCCCGCGTCGCCGCTGGTGATGTTCCAGTCGACATAGATGTAGCCCTTCTCTTCAGACTGCTTGGCGAGTTCGGACATGATCCCTTTGCAGTAGTTCGCGCTGATCGTGTTGGAAGCTCCTCCGGGGAAGCGGAAGATATCTGTCCTGCAGCCCGTCTGCTTCTGAATGATATCCTGCATTATGTTGAAATCTGCCCAGTAGGCGTCGGTACTGGCGTAGATCTCGCTGTATTCGTGAGTAGCAGTATGAACGCCCACGCTGTGGCCCGCGTTGTATTCCGCGCCGATCAGGTCCTCATAGTCCTTATAAGCGGCCGTGACAAAGAAGGTCGCGAGAACTTTGTGATCATCGAGTATTTTGAGAAGCTCTTCGGTGTATCTGCCGGGACCGTCGTCAAAAGTCAGATAGATGATCTTCTTGGGGTCCGCCTTAGGCGGTTTGGCAGGCTGAGCGGAAGCACCAGCGGCAGCAGCGCTTGCATCAGCGCCTGCAGCGGCATTCGCAGCAGTATCTGCGGTAGTACCGGACGCTGTATTTGCAGTTGAACCGGTGCCGGCAGTTGATCCCGCGGCGGCGGTTTCCGGAGTGACCGGAGTGATCACAGCAGCGGCGGCTGCTTCATCGGCGGTTACGGGAATTCTCTTGACTGTGACATATCTGTCCTTCTTCGCTACATTTCCCCATTCGTCCGAGACGGTGTAGGTGATCGTGTAAGTGCCGACTTTTGTTGTGTCGACGCTGCCTTCGGACCTGACCCTGTCGGAGACGTCTCCGTCGGCGTCATCTTCTGCCTGCACGTCGTCTTCCCAGGTCTGCCCCTGGAACAGGAAGCCTTCTTCTCCTGAGGGGAAGCTGAATACGGGAGCGTTTCTGTCGTCGTAGAAAATCTCACGGTCGGCAGTGGCTGTATTACCGTACTGGTCGGAAACCGTATAGTAGACGTGGCCGTCCTTTTCTTCGCTCACGACCTTCGAGGTGATGTCTCCGTCGTGATTATCAGTAGCTGTGTATCCTTCCTCCTCGTATGCGTGATGGGGGAGGGTGTAGTAATCGTCTATGTGCTTGAGCTCGATCACCGGAGGAGTCGTATCGACTATGACGACGTTTCGGGTCGCGCTGGCGGAGAGCCACATAAATCTGGCGGAGTAGGTCACGGTGTAGGTGCCGGGTTCGTGTATGTTGACCCTCTCAGTGGACACCTTGACGGAGATCGGGTGATGGACGAAAGACAGGATCGATCCGGTAACTTCCGCTTCAGCCCCCTGGTCCTTGTAAGGCTCCCCGCATTCCGAGGTCACACTGGAGTCACCGACCAGGTTGAAATTGATCTTCCACTTATTGATGCCGAACAAAAAGATCAAAAGGGCGGCTATGACAAGCACAGCGATGATCAGATAGTTTCTGATTGTACCCTTGTCGTATCGCTTTTTTGGCGAAGAGTCGGCGGAACTTCTATGAATTCTGTTTTCAGACATATATGTTTTCCTCCTTCGCAGGATTTAACTATACTGCCTTTTTCGTGCAGGTGTCAATTCCCCCGCGGATGGAAGGGAAGACCTTCGGGCAGTTGTTGCACCCAGGCGGAGGATTGGGTAAGATTAAAACATCCTTAAACAAATGGGAGAAGAGGAAGTTAGAAATGGATCTTTCACCGGATATCAATGAAGTTGTACGGTATCTGGGCTACCGCGGAGCAGAACCGGACGACAGTGTCCGCGCAGAGATCACGGAGTGCATCAGAGAATTACAGAAAGCGGTCACGCCCAGATTTGTATATGAAAGGTTTCCGCTTATAGTCAAAACAGAGTCGGACGGCACGCCGCTTCTGTGCCTGGGGGACCTGGAGATCCGAAGCAGGGACCTCGCGAAAAATCTAGAGGGATGCTGCGGCGTTTACATTATGGCTGTGACGCTCGGACCCGGTCCTGACCGGCTGATCCGCAGAGCGAGCGTAGGGCAGATGAGCCGGGCGGTGGTTCTTCAGGCGGCTGCCGCGGCTATGACAGAGACCTGGTGCGACCAGATCAATGAAAGGATCCGGCAGGAGGCGGAGCGCGACGGGCTCTGCACGCGGCCAAGATACTCTCCGGGATACGGGGACCTGCCGCTGGAACTGCAGAAGGATATCAGCGGGATCCTGAATATGCCCAAGGAGATAGGGGTCAGTCTTACAAAGACGCTGCTCATGACCCCCAGCAAATCGGTCACGGCGCTGATCGGGGTGTCGGACAAGCCGTCAGAGAGCAGGGGAAGAGGATGCGGCAGTTGTAAAGCGTCTGCAAACTGTCCCTACAGAGCCTGAGGAAAGGCGCGGACCCGGGAACGCCCGGTCTGTCGTCCGCTTTATCTATAAAATGAAAGAGTGAATAAGATGAGAAAAGATTTGCGAGAGCGTTTGGGAAAGGAATGGCTGATCTTCGACGGAGGAACGGGGACGATCCTGCAGTCAAGGGGACTGCGCGGAGGCGAACTTCCCGAGACATGGAACCTGAGAAGACCGGAGGACATCATAGACCTTCACTGCGGGTATCTGCGGGCGGGCTGCGATATTTTCAATACCAATACGTTTGGGGCAAATGCTCTCAAATTTCCCGATGATCTCGAGGAGATCGTGACCGCGGCGGTGAATCTCGCGCAGGAAGCGAAGCGCAGGTGCGGGCGGGAGGACGCCTATGTGGCGCTGGATATCGGACCCACAGGGAAACTTCTGGAACCTTTGGGGGATCTTCCCTTTGAGAAGGCCGTGGAACTGTTCGGAGAAGTGGTCAGATACGGCTCCCGCGCAGGCGCGGACCTTGTCCTGATCGAGACGATGTCGGACAGCTACGAGGCGAAGGCGGCGGTCCTGGCAGCCAAGGAAAACTGCGACCTGCCGGTCCTTGTTACCGTCACCTTTGACGGCCAGGGGAAAATGCTGACAGGCGGCAGCGTAGACTCCACAGTGGCGCTTTTGGAGGGCCTTCGCGTGGACGCCCTGGGCGTAAACTGCGGACTGGGCCCCGAGCAGATGATTCCGATCGTAGAGCGGCTCACGGAAGTCTGCAGTATACCTGTGATCGTAAATCCCAATGCGGGACTTCCCCGCACAGAGGGAGGCAGGACCGTTTACAATGTCGGACCTGAGGAATTCGCCGACAGGATGGAAAAGATCGCACGGATGGGCGTCCAGGCCGTGGGAGGCTGCTGCGGCACGACTCCTGAGCACATCCGTCTGACTGCGGAGCGCGTAAAAAAGATTCCTTTCAGAGAGCCGGTACCTAAGAGAAGGACTGTAGTCAGCTCATTTTCCCAATGTGTTGAGATCGGCGGAAAGCCCGTGATCATCGGAGAGCGCATCAATCCCACCGGCAAGAAGAAATTCAAGCAGGCCCTTCGGGACAATGACATCGAGCATATCCTCAGAGAGGGACTTCGGCAGGAGGACAGCGGCGCCCATATCCTCGATGTGAACGTCGGACTTCCCGAGATCGATGAGCCGCAGATGCTGTCGGAAGTTGTTCAAAAGCTTCAGAGCGTGCTCGCGCTGCCGCTGCAGATCGACACCACGGATCCGGCCGCGCTTGAGCGGAGCATGCGCATCTATAACGGAAAGCCTATGGTCAACTCGGTCAACGGCAAAAAAGAGAGCATCGAGACAGTTTTTCCTCTTGTACGGAAGTACGGCGGCGTCCTTGTGGCGCTGGTCCTCGACGAAGACGGGATTCCCTCCGACGCGGAGGGCAGGATCCGCATCGCCCGCAGGATCTATGAGGCTGCGGACAGATACGGCGTTCCCCGGGAGGACATTGTGATCGACGGCCTTGCCATGACGATCTCTTCCGACAACACTTCCGCCCTGGTGACGCTGGAGACTCTTCGGAGAGTCAGAGATGAGCTGCACGGGCATACGATCCTCGGCGTGTCCAATATTTCCTTCGGACTTCCCAGAAGAGCGGTGATCAATTCCTATTTCCTCGCGATGGCGCTGCAGAGCGGCCTGTCAGCGGCGATCATGAATCCCGGAAACGAGGAGATGATGGAAGCTTACAGGGCTTACTGCGCGCTGGCGGGACTTGATCCTCAGTGCATGCAGTTTATCGAGGCCTATGCGGGGACCAGCGACAGGGCTCCTGCGGAGAGAACAGTCAAAGAGACGGCAGCAGCAGCGGCTAGCGGCCCGGTGAACGGTTCTATGGGCCTCAAAGAGAGCGTTCTGAGGGGAATGGCACAGAGCGCGGCAGAAGCGGCGAGGATCGCGCTAAAGGATACGGCTGCGCTGGATCTGATCGACCGGGACCTGATTCCCGCCCTCGATCAGGTGGGAAAAGGATTTGAAGCCGGAACGGTCTTTCTGCCGCAGCTTCTGATGAGCGCGGAAGCCGCTAAGGCTGCTTTTGAAGTGGTGAAGGAATACCTCAAGGGACAGCCCCAGGAGGTAAAGGGAAGGATCGTTCTTGCCACGGTCAAGGGCGATATCCACGACATCGGAAAGAACATTGTCAAAGTAATGCTGGAAAACTACGGCTATGAGGTATTGGATCTGGGCAAAGATGTGCCGCCGGAGGTCATTGTTGACACGGCAGTCAGAGAGAATATAAAACTGGTAGGCCTCAGCGCGCTCATGACTACGACGGTCGTGAGCATGGAGGAGACGATCCGTCTCCTGCGCGAAAAAAAGCCCGACACCAGAGTGGTGGTGGGCGGCGCCGTGATGACGCAGGAATATGCGGACGCGATCGGCGCGGACTGCTATGCGAAGGACGCAATGGCAACGGTGCACTTCGCGGAAGAAGTGTTCGGAGCCTGACTGGATATCAGGCCGGACGGGATCAGCCCTCGACGATCAGGTATCTGCCGTCGCCGATATCAAAGACTTCGGAGGCCTGCATGATATCTTCGCCGGTCATGTCGACGCCTGTCTCTTCAAAATATTTGCGGACAGCCCGTTTGCCCTTGACGACGACGGCGAACATCATCTCCAGGAAATCGTCCGCTTCCTCATAAGTGGAGGCGACTTTCTCGGGGAAAAGCTGCAGCTGGTTCGTGAGAAAACAATCGAGCACTTTTTTGTCATAATTAGCCATAGGTATACCCTCCATAAATCTGTTAAAATTATTTCACAGACTGCGAGGAAATTCAAGGAAGCGATCACAATTCCGCCCGCACAGGATGCGCCCGGAGGAAAGGAATAGAAATGATAGATATCAGCAAACTGACAGAGAAAGATTTGTGTTTCATGTTCGATCACACCAATCTGAAAGCCTTTGCCACCACCGCGGACATTACCAGGCTCTGCGAGGAGGCCAAGGAATACGGCTTTCGGATGGTCGCGATCAATCCCCTTCACACCCGCCTTGCCAGCTGGATCCTGAAGGGCAGCAACGTGCACGTAGGTCCCTGCATCAGCTTCCCTCTGGGGCAGAATACCATCGAGGAGAAGGGCACCGAGGTCCTTATGGCGATCTCCCAGGGCGCGGATGAGATCGACTATGTGACGAACATCACTGCAGTCAAGGACGGAAACTGGGACTATGTCGAGCGCGAGATGACAACGATCGCGGATATCTGCCGCTCAGCCGGCGTGCTCTCTAAGGTAATCTTTGAGAACTGCTATCTCGAGAAATCTGAGATCGAGCATCTGGCCAAAATATCGCTGCGCGCGAAGCCTGATTTCATCAAGACATCCACCGGCTTCGGCACAGGCGGCGCCACCGTCGAAGATGTAGCTCTCATGAAGCAGGTTGTCGGCGATGATGTAGAAGTTAAGGCGGCGGGCGGCATCCGCGACTGGAAGACCTGCAAGGCCATGATCGAAGCCGGCGCGTCCCGCATCGGCTGCTCGGCCGGCATGCAGATCCTTGAAGGATTCAGAGCTGAGAGAAGCTGAAAAGCCCGCAATATTGAAGGCATGTTAAAAGAGCCCTGCAGGGAACTGCGGGGCTCTTTTTGCAAGTCATTGTATTTTATAAAGTCAGCAGGTATTTCTCAGCGCTGGTGACAGCGTTGGCGCCGTCGGCGACAGCGGTCACGACCTGGCGGAGCTGCTTGGTGCGCACATCGCCTGCTGCGAAGACGCCGGGCACATTAGTGGCGCCGGTCTCGTCCGCGATGATGTAGCCCTTCTCGTCCATGGCGACGTGGTTGCGGGCGAATTCGCTGCGGGGCGTGATGCCTACGGCGATGAATACGCCGGAGACGGGGATGGTGCGCTCGCTCTTGTCAAATTTGTTGACAACAGTGGCCTTTTCGACTTTCATGCCTCCGGTGATGGACTTGAGGTTGGAATTCCAGACCATTTCCACGTTGGGAAGGGAGAGGAGATTCTCCTGCAGGATCTTCGCGGCGCGCAGCTCATCTCTGCGGTGGCAGACATAAACTTTATTGCAGCCGCGCGCAAGGAAGATGGCGTCCTCGACAGCAACGTCTCCGCCGCCGACCACCAGCACATCTTTACCGCGGTAGAAGGCGCCGTCGCATGTGGCGCAATAGGAGACTCCCATGCCGCCGTATTGGTTCTCTCCTTCAACGCCGAGCTTGCTGTGAGTGGCGCCGGAGGCGATGATAACTGCCTTAGCTTCATAGGTGTCCTCATCGGTGATCACTTTCTTGACCGGACCGGTGAGGTCGAGGCTCTGCACAAATCCGTTGACGGTCGTAACGCCGAGTTTCTCGGCGTGTTCGGCCATCTTCATGGCCAGGTCCATGCCGGAGAGACCCGGAAGGCCGGGATAGTTGTCGATCTCGTAGGTATCGATGATCTGGCCGCCGTTGACATAGTTCTGCTCGATGACAATGGCGTTCAGTCTCGCCCTTGAGGCGTAAATAGCGGCAGAAAGGCCCGCGGGGCCTGCGCCGATGATGATCAGGTCATACATAAGAATCTCCTTGCTCAGCTTATCAGCATAATGCGGATCAGATGTTTTTCTCAAACTTATCCTTCATAGCGGGCTTCGGGATCGCGCCTACGACGCGGTCGACGGGCTGGCCGTTCTTGAAGAAGATCATGTTCGGGATGCTCATGATGCCGTATTTCTGCGCGAGATCGCCGCACTCGTCGACGTTGACCTTGCCGACCTTGATCTTTCCTTCATATTCCTCTGCCAGCTTGTCAATGACAGGGCTCATCATCTTGCAGGGGCCGCACCAGTCTGCGTAGAAGTCTACAAAAACGGGAAGATCGCTCTGAAGGACCTCAGCGTCAAAATTACTCTCATCAAATCTGTTTACCATGGGTATCTCCTTTCTATATGTTAATTTTCATTTATTTTGGTTGCTTACAAATAGATTTTACACAATCTAATCAGAACTGTCAATACTATTCTTTGATGAATTAAACAGGCAGTTGTTGTATAATACCACTATACGATATTTTGGCGCGGAAGTTGAGTAAAACCTGTGCCGAAATAATGCTGTCAAGGTTAAATCAAGATCGGAGGAAGAGATATGGGTTATGCGGAAGAATATAAGCAGAAACTGGTGACAGCCGCGCAGGCTGCGGCAGTGATTCAGGACGGCGACTGGGTCGATTACGGCTGGTGCGCCACAACGAACGTCGCGGTGGACAGAGAACTCGCCAAGAGAATGCCCGAGATGCACGATGTGAAGATCTACGGCGGTATCCTGATGCACGCGCCTGAGATTTTCAAAATAGAGAATCCCCAGGAGCACTTCATCTGGAACAGCTGGCACATGAACGGCGTGGAGAGAAAGGCGGCCTCCACAGGGCTCAGCTTCTACGGACCGCTCAAGTATTCGGAGCTTCCCCGCTATTATCTGGACAGAGAGGATCCTCTGGACGTGGCGATCATGCAGGTCGGCCCCATGGACAGACACGGCTATTTCAACCTCGGTCCCAGCGCCAGCCACACCTATGCAGTGGTACAGATGGCGAAGAAGGTGATTGTGGAAGTCAATACGAGCATGCCTATCTGCCTCGGTGACAGAAGCGCATATGTTCATATCAGCGATGTCGATATGATCGTCGAAGGCGACAACACTCCTATCGACGCGATGCCTCCGGCAAAGCCCGGCACGGAAGTGGACAAAGCCGTCGCCCAGCTGGTCGTGGACCGGATCCCCAATGGTGCATGCCTGCAGCTCGGCATCGGAGGAATGCCAAACGCGATCGGCAAGATGATCGCAGAGTCTGACCTGAAGGACCTGGGCATCCACACAGAGATGTATGTAGACGCTTTCGTAGATATGGCGGAAGCCGGCAAGATCACCGGCGCGCACAAGAACATCAACAGAGGCCTGCAGACCTATGCTTTCGGCGCGGGCACGAAGAAGATGTACGACTATCTGGATGGAAACCCCGAGTGCATGAGCGCTTCCGTTGACTATGTCAACAACGTGAAGCAGATCGGCGCGCTGGATAACTTCATTTCCATTAACAACGCGGTTGACTGTGATCTGTTCGGACAGATCAACGCTGAGAGCGCGGGAACAAAGAACATCTCCGGCGCGGGCGGACAGCTTGATTTCGTCATCGGCGCATATGCTTCGAAGGGCGGCAAGTCCTTTATCTGCATGTCCTCCACTTTCACGGACAAGCAGGGCAATCTCATAAGCAGAATCAGACCTACTCTGGCGAACGGCAGTATCGTCACAGATACCCGCGCGAACGCTATGTACATCGTGACAGAGTACGGCGTGGCGATGATGAAGGGCCGCACGACCTGGCAGAGAGCGGAAGACCTGATTAACATCGCGCATCCGCAGTTCAGGGACCAGCTGATCGCGGAGGCGGAGAAGATGCACATCTGGAGACGCAGCAACAAGAGATGATATATGACCCGAATATGGGAACTGTGGGAATAAGCAGGATTATTAACGCGGAGAGAGCGCAGCTCTCTTCGCGTTTTTGCTGTTATGAGGAACCGGGATCCGATACCGGTCGTGAATTGCCTGTAATTTACTGAAAAATCAGAAAATATTAATAAAATCTCGCCATTAATTGACAATTATTGAAAAGTGAGTATAATGAAAGTATCAAATAATCCAAAGGAGGTACGGTCCAAAGTACAACTGAATATTTCCTAATCAAGAAAGTTTTTTGAAAACGGAGGTACAATCCATTGGACAAGAATCATTGAAAAGGGGTGTTGGGCAGATCGTTCGGCACCCCTTTTCTCATGGGTGGAATTACATATGTATTTAAGGTATAATTGACGTTGACAAGATTTGCAAAGTTTGAGAATTCAAAGAGTCTTAAGGGGCATCAATGAAGGACACTATTTTGATCGTAGAAGATGACCGCGATATTATGGAAGTGGTCACCATTATGCTTGGGAGAGAGGGATTTAAGGTACTCAAGGCGACGAACGGGAAAGAGGCGATCGAGGATATCGCGAAGAGACCGGACCTGATAATATTGGATGTAATGCTGCCCGATATGGACGGGTTCACGGTATGCCGCAGGATCCGGCAGGAATCGCTGGCGCCGGTATTGTTCCTGACAGCGAAGACGGGGGTGCAGGACAAGACCGAAGGCCTGGAGGCCGGCGGGGACGACTATCTTGTGAAGCCCTTTTTTCAGGAGGAACTGCGGGCAAGGATCCGGGCGCTGCTCAGACGCTATGAGAATTATCGGGGAAAGGATCAGAATGAGCCCCGGGATCACTATATGGAAGTGGGACGGTTCCCCGTGAGCGAGGATTTTAACGAAGTGCTCAAGGATGGGAAGCAGATCAGTATGACTGATATCGAATACAGGATCCTCAAACTGCTGATGCAGTACCGGAATAAGATCTTTTCGATTCAGAATATATATGAAAGTGTTTGGGGAAAGCCGTATTTTTATGACGCCAATAATACGGTCATGGTCCATATCCGGAGGCTGCGGATGGCAATTGAGGACGATTCGAAGAAACCGGTCTATATCCGCACGGAGTGGGGGAGAGGCTACAGGTTCGTAAGTGAATAGAAAATCGAGCATGAGGAGTTTCGCAGGCCTGATCGCGATAGCTTTTATAGCGTCGGTCTGCTTTTTTTTCCTCAGTTATAATATCAGTAATTTCATCATTGAAAAGATCAGCGACGCTAAGACCGATGAAAAGATCGTGAGCGAGCTGGAGACATATGTCAGGGAGAACCGGCTGGGGCCGGATAGCAGAAAAGCGCTGTGGAGATGGTGCAGAAAAGGAGAGGTGGATATTGAAGTGTTCGTAGACGGGCACCTCGTATTCAGCTCTATTTTTGATGTGGAAAATAGGCAGTATAAGATGGAAGAATCGGAACAGGAAAAGGAGAAAGCCCGTCAGGTCCGATTTGAAGATGTGTACGCGGACGTTGTTTTTTATCCATATTATCATATGTATGGAAAGGCAAAGGGCGCAGAGATCGTCGCCACCACAATACTCTTTATAGGTATAGTCATCTTAGGGGTCCGCAAAAAGATCGAGTATATCCATCTGATCAACGAGGAGATCCATGTTCTTGAGGGCGGCGACCTGACAAAGGAGATCACTGTAAAAGGGAACGATGAGATCACGATGCTGGCGGAGAGCGTCAACGAATTCAGAAAGAGCATGCTGAACCAGATGGCGATGATAGAGCAGCTCGAAAGGAACAGCCGCCTCACGCTCGCCGAGATCGCGCATGACCTGAGAACGCCGCTCACATCTTTGATCATGTATCTGGATTTCGCGCAGAAGGAGATCGAGGGCAGGGAGACAACAGCAGAACTTTATCTTGCAAGAGCGAGAGAAAAGAGCGCGAGACTCAAAAATCTCCTGGACCAGAATTACAGTTACACAACGATGCAGGATTATTTCCAAATGGAAAAAACGGAGGAGCCGGCTTACGAGGTGCTGCGCGGATTTTTGGGAGATATCAATTCAGGCCTTGAGAGAGAGGGATTCTTTGTGCGGTCTGAGATCAGCTTCGGGCACAGCAGAATTCTGGTGCAGAGAGACGCGGTCGGCAGAGTATTTGGGAATCTCATGACCAATATCATTAAATACGCGAGCAAGGAGGACGAAGTCCTGGTCTGCTGCAGAGAGCGGGACAAATATGTGGAGGTCACGGCGGTCAACAGGGTCCGGATATTCGAGGGGGAAAAACCTGAGAGCACGGGATTCGGATCCCGAATAAGCAAAAGGCTGATGGAGGAGATGAACGGGGACTACAGCGCGGAGGAGTCCGGCGGCACCTTCACAACGACGCTGAGATTTCTCAAGATCTGATGCTTTGCAGTCAAAATATGGACCAGCCATAGTCACCTTATTTCTTCTGTCTTGGCAAAAAATGAGACTGGTGCTATAATTATGACGATTGTATAACGTGGGAATGGTATACAATGAATATGTGCGTAATTATATGTAAAAAAGAACTGCATAATATGTAATTCTTTGAACAAGACTGGAGGCATTGTGAAGAAGAGAGAGTTGATCAGACGATGGGGAATCCTGTTCCTGTCTTTCATGATAATGTCCGGTACAGCGTCTGTGCCCTCTTATACAGTGTACGCAGGTGAAATGGATGGCCTTAGCACCGACGGCGGGGAAGTTGCTCCGGAACCTGAACCTGAACCCGAGCCGGATCCTGCCCCGGAACCTGATACGCCGTCTGTAGTCGACAACGGCGGCACGGGTGATGACGGCGGAGACAACGGCGGCGGGAATAACGGAAACGGCGAAGACAACTCGGGAACCGGCGGAGGCGGCAGTCCCGCGCAGTCGGATGACGGCGGAAGCGGCGATGACAACGGCGGCGGGGATGGAACCGGAACGACCGGTGATAACGACGGCGGAAGCACGACGGGAGGCTATACGGGAAACACTTCTGAAGGGTATACTTCGGAGGAGATCGCGGCCGGCGATGGAGAGACTTCGGCGCGAAGCAGTACAGGTAAGACTGCCGCTGCGATAGGCAGTACCGGAGCGACGTCGGAAATAGCCGCGGTGATCGAGCCCGTCAAGGTGGGCGAGATGGACCAGCCGGAGGGCTACAAACAGGCCGAAGAACACGAAGGTTCCAACGAGGAACTGATCGCCCAGCAGCACATTGTGACAGATCTTCCGGAGATCCGTAAGGATTTCCGCTTCACGACTGTTGACAAAGTCTATGCGTTCAGCTCGCATGAAATGGATATTTACGAGGAGCAGGACAAGGGGTCCAGGGTCGTCGGTACTATTGCCGGAAACGGCATTCTCTTTGAGCTGGAGAATGAGGATAACGGCTGGATCTATGTGGAATCCGGAGAAGCGAGGGGATTTGTCCGCGAGGAGGATCTGATCCGCGGAGAGGAGGCGCAGGAACTCCTGGAACGTCTTGAGAAACAGGCGGCCCGCATTTCAGCGCTGCTTCCCAAAGGGATATCCAAAGAGACTTATTTCTTCACAGCCCAGGACACTGTCCCCTACTATGAGAATGAGGCGTACGCGTTCCGCAGGATCACAACGCGCGAAGTCGTGATCAAAGCCGAAGCTGCCCTGGCAAAGTCTGACGCGGGGATCATGGAGGAGAGAAGAGAAGACGCCCGCACAGTGGGAAGCCTGAAAGAAGGAAACCTCGTCTACGTGATCGAAGAGGCGGATGACGGATGGCTGTTCGTTGAGTCCGGAGACGTGCGCGGATTTATCCCTTCTGCGGAACTGGACCGCAGTAATTCCGTACAGGCGCAGATCGACGAAGAAGGTGAATCTTCGTTCAGTACGGCGAAAGAAGTGATCACGCCCAAGGAGAACAAGGCGATCTACTACAGCCTGAACTCTGTCAAGGAGGGGGCAAAATATAACGAGGTCAGGGAGAAGATCCTGGAGAAAGCGCTCTCGTGCGTCGGAAATCCGTACGTATGGGGCGGGACCAGCCTGACGCATGGAGCTGACTGTTCCGGATTTGTACAGACGCTGTACGGTCTGTTCGGATACAAACTTCCCAGAGTGGCTGAGGCGCAGTCCCGCGTGGGGACACAGATTCCGGTGAGCGACGCGGCGCCGGGAGACCTGATCTTCTTTGCGAGAAACGGATATGTATTCCACGTCGCCATGTACGCGGGAGACGGCAAGACGGTCGAGGCGTACAGCAGCCAGTACGGCATCATCACGAAAGAACTGGGTGATAACGCCGTGTGGGCGACAAGGATCATAGAAGACTGAATTCAATAAATGAGCACAAAAAAGGGGCTGCCGTAACACGGCAATGTCATTAAGTTAAGATGACAGTAACAAACCTCCATACCAGAAATGGTATGGGGGTCTTTTTTTCTAAATAAAGCTTGACAAGTATCTAAAAATGTGCGGCCGCTCTGATAAA